>JBKPDQ010000146.1:0-23198 GCA_046728015.1 Actinomycetota bacterium | reverse complement strand
GTTGCGCCCCACCGGGGGCGAAGCGAGGGTGGCCGGCTTCGACGTCGTCTCCCAGGCGGCCGAGGTGCGCCGCGCGATCGGCGTCGCGCTCCAGGAGGCGGCGCTCGACCCGCTGATGACCGGTCGCGAGCTGATCCGCCTACAGGCGACCCTCCACGGGATCCCTCGAGCGGAGGGACGACGGCGCGCAGATGAGCTGCTGGATCGCGTGGGTCTAACCCGCGCGGCGGACCGGCGCGTCGGCACGTATTCGGGCGGCATGCGCCGCCGGCTCGACCTCGCGTCCGCGCTCGTGCATGAGCCGATCGTGCTGTTCCTCGACGAGCCTACGACGGGGCTGGACCCGGTGAGTCGCAAGGCGATCTGGGAGGAGGTCTCGAAGCTGAACGCCGAGGGCACGACCGTCTTCCTGACGACGCAGTATCTCGAAGAGGCCGACCAGCTGGCCCACAACGTCGGGATCATCTCGGAGGGGCGGATCGTCGCCGAGGGCACGCCGCGGCAGCTCAAGGGCGAGGTCGGATACCCGCATCTCGAGGTCCGGATCGCGGAGGACGAGCACGAGCTGGCGACGGAGGTCGTCGCGCGCTTCGGACGCCCGCTGCCATCGAAGGACGGCGCGGTGCTGGTCGAGCTCCAGCGCGGCGCGTCCGAGGTCGCCACCGTGGTGCGGGCACTCGACGACGCGGGCCTCTGCGTCGAGTCGCTCGACCTGGTGGAACCGACCCTCGACGACGTCTTCGTCGCCAAGACTGGCCAGCACCTCGAGGGCCAGACGGAGACGGGCGAGACCGAGGCGATTCCGGCCCCGTGAGCGCGGCGTCGCTTCGCGCCAACCTGCGCGTGATCGGCGCGCTCGGGGCCCGGTCGGTCCGGCAGACGTTTCGGAGGCCGCAGCTGCTCGCCCCGATCCTGGTCTTCCCCACGCTGCTCCTGGCGATTCAGACGGGCGGCGCCGGCAGCGCGGTCGACCTGCCGCAGTTTCCTGAGGTCAACGGCTTCCTGGACTTCATGCTCGCCGGCGCGATGATCCAGGCGACGCTGCTGGCGGGCAACAGCGGCGGGATCGCGTTCGCGGTCGACATCGAGATGGGCTTCACCGACCGGCTCTTCGTTGCGCCGATTTCTCGCTTCGCGATCGTGCTCGGACGGCTGGCAGGGACGTTCGTGCTCGGCATCGTGGCTGCGGTCTGGTTCCTGGCGATCGGCCTGATCTTCGGCGCGACGATCGAAGGCGGCGTCGGGGGGGCGCTGCTGGTGATCGTCCTGGTCGCGCTCTCGGCCGCCGCCTTCGGCGGTCTCGGCTCGGCGATCGCGCTGCGCGCCGGAAGGGCGTCCGTAGTCCAGGGCTTGTTCCCGCTCGTGTTCGTGATCCTCTTCCTGTCGTCGGCCTTCTTTCCGGCGAACCTGATGCTCGACCCGGCATCGTCGGTCGCCGAGTACAACCCGCTCAGCTTCATCGTCGAGGGGATTCGCGACCTGATCGTGTTCCCGTTCTCGTTCGAGGGACTGGCCGAAGCGCTGGGGGCTATCGCGCTGATCGGCGCGTTCAGCACCTGGCTGACCGCGGTGGCGCTGCGCCGCCGCCTGAGGACGGGCGGCTGATGGAGGCGGCCACCGCCACATTCGGTCGCCGGCTGACCCGGGCCACGCTGGGCGCGCACGCGGCGATGGTCTGGGCGCTGATCACCCGCGCCGGCAACGAGATCGTTCGCGTGCCGGGCGCCGCGATCCCGGGCGTGCTAGCGCCGACGATCTTCTTCCTCGGGCTGACGGCCGTGTTCGGCAACCTGACCGAGCTCTCCGGGTTCCCGACCGACGAGTACCAGAGTTTCATCATCCCGGTCAGCCTGCTTCAGGGCGCGGGGTTCACCGGGGCGGCGACCGGGGTCAACCTCGCGCGCGACATCGAGCAGGGGTGGTTCGACCGCCTGCTGGTCTCTCCCGCGCCGCGGTCGGTTCTCCTCTCCGGCATCGTGCTGTCGGCGAGCCTCCGGTCGCTGGTGCCGGCGACGCTGCTGCTGACGATCGGCTTCGCCCTCGGGGTCGATTGGCCCGGAGCCGGCGGACTACTCCTCGCCGTGTTGCTGGTGATGGGCATGGGCACCGCGGCCGCGTGTTGGGGGGTGACGCTCGCGCTGTACTTCAAGACGCAGGGCGCGGCGCCGCTGATGCAGGCGGGGATGTTCGTTCTCATCCTGACAACCACGGCCTACGCCCCGCTCGACAGGCTCACGGGGTGGCTTCAGGACGTGGCCGAGTACAACCCGCTAACCCAGGTGGTCGAGGCGATGCGACAGGGGTTCGTGGGCGAGAGCCTGACCTGGTCTGAGACCTGGCCGGGCGTGGTGGTGATCGCCGGGCTGGTCGTGCTGCTTGGAGCGTTCGCCTTGCGCAACATGGGGCGGACTTCCTACTAGTGGCGGACGCGGAACGGCTCAAGGAGCTGACGCGCGGCGTGCTCGGCGCCAGCTGGGCCGAGGGCGAGCGGCGCGGGGTTCCGTACGCGTACACGCGGCCGAGCCCGAGCCGGTATCCGTGGCAGTGGTACTGGGACTCGTGCTTTGCCGCGATCTCTTGGCGGCGGTTCGAGCCGGGGCGCTCGCGCCAGGAGCTCGAGACGCTGCTGCGCGCGATGACGACCGACGGCTTCATCGGCCATGTCGTCTTCTGGGATCACCCGATCAGCCTGCGCCGTCGCCTCTACTACAACGTCGCCTCCCGCACGGCGGAGATGACCGGGACGATCCAGCCACCGCTGCTCGCGTGGGCATGGCGGATCGCGGTCGGCGACCCGCGCGACGAGCCGCGGATCTCGCTCCACCACCAGTGGCTGCGCGAGAGCCGGGACCTCGAGGGCGACGGGCTCCTGTGGCTCGTGCAGCCCGACGAGTCCGGCCTCGACTCCTCGCCCAAGTACGACCCGATCTGGGGCTTTCGCTCGCACGCGAACTGGGGCTTTCCGCTGCTGGTGGCGCGCAACCGGCGCCTCGGCTGGGATGCGCGGCGGATCTTGGGACGGGGCTACCCGGTGGTCTGCGAGGTGATGACCAATGTCCTCTGGGGGTTGGCCCGGCTCGCGCACGGCGAGCCCTCGATCACCCCGGCGCTGATCGACCGGCTCTGGGACGAAGAGCTCGGGCTGTTCCTCGACGAGGTACAGCCCACGGGCGCGCGGCCGGCGATCAACACCTGGGCGGCGCTCTCGCCTCTGGCGCTCCCCGACCTGCCCGAGGAGATCGGCCGCCGCCTGGTGGAGGAGCAGCTGCTCGACGAGCGGCGCTACTGGCTGCCGGTGCCGCCGAGCTCGGTCTCGGCCGAGGAGCCGAGCTTCGAGCCCAACCGCGGCCCCGGCTGGAAGCGCCGGTACTGGCGCGGGCCCACGTGGTTGAACGCCGCCTGGATGCTCTGGCTGGGCCTCGTGCGGCTCGGCTACCGCGAGCAGGCCGAGCACATGGCCGACCGCCTGACCGAGACCGTGCTGCGCCAGGGACTGCGCGAGTACTACGACCCGTACACGGGCGAGGGCCTGGGCGCGATGGAGTTCGCTTGGACGAGCCTGATCTGCGAGCTCGTCGAGCCGGACTTCGGGGCGGCGGAGCTCAGCTATCTGCCCGCGAGCAAGGCCCGCGCCGCCTGAACAGCCGCTGCCGGCCGATCGGCGAGCTGCTCCTCGGTGACCCGGGCGCCAGCGTATCCGTGGGCAAGTAGGAGGGCGTCGCGCTGGGAGTCGCGACGTCTCTGCCAGCCCGTTGAGTGGAACTTCCCGCCATCGACCTCGATCACGACTCGCTCACAGCGCCATAGGAAATCGACCTTGTGGTACTCGTCGCCGAGGAGGACGTAACGATTGATCTCGGGCTTGGGGAGGCCGGCCTGCGCGCAGAGGTCGCGAAAGCGCCGTTCGAGACCGCTGGCAGGGACGTTCTCGCCGAGATCGCCACGGGCGAGTACGGCGCGGAGGTTGCGGATACCCGGCCGGCCGTGCGAGCGTGCAAGCAGATCGCTGATCGCGTTGAGATCGAAGAGTCCCTCCAGGACAGCTTGCTCGCATGCTCGCTCGAGCTGGGGCTGGGTCGCGAAGGTCGCCAGGTCGAGCAGGGTGCGAGGGACTGCGGTGACGGGGATGCCTTGGATTTCCGTGACGTCGGTGGCGCTCAGCTCGGGGCGGCGGTGGACCCTGAGGCCGGGTCTGGTTATCGAGTAGGGGCGAGTAATCGTGACGTCGATGCGGGCCGCCGACGATGGCCTGATGCCGTGCAGCGCCGCTGCCGAGGCGTGTGAGAGAACAGCGCCCCGACCGCACGCCAGGACCGCGGCCATCCATCGGCCCTTGGCGGGGAGATCGGGCCGGCCGAGGGCATAGACGCCCTGGTGGATTCGATGTAGGCGGCCAGTCGCGCGGCGGCGATGGACGGTCGAGTAGGCGAAACCGAGCGACCGAAGCTGCGCCGTCGAGACAACTCCATGCTGACGCTGGGCGATCTGACCGAGCGTTTTCTCGCGCTCCCTCCACCCAGCGTCGCATTCCTTCGAACTATCCGAAGAAATCCGACGTTCGGTGCGCATGGCGGCATGGTGGGCCGCCAAAACGCACAGATGACGCGCTACTTGTAGCGGTAGGTGATGCGGCCGCGGTCCAGGTCGTAGGGCGAGAGCTCGATCTTGACCCGGTCGCCCGGGAGGATGCGGATGTAATGGCGGCGCATCTTGCCCGAGATGTGCCCCAGCACCTCGTGGTCGTTGTCGAGCTTGACCTTGAACATGGTGTTGGGCAGGGCCTCGGTGACCTCGCCTTCCATCTCGATCTTCTCTTCCTTCGCCATCTGTTCAGGTGAGCGCCTTTAGGAGCGAAAGCAGCATGTGTCGTTAGTGCCTGTCAGGTGAGCGCCTTTAGGCGCGAAAGCAGCATGTGCCGTTGCTGGTTGGCGAGGAGGGTAGCGCGCCGGCCTGGGGTGAGCAGGTGGGTGTAGCGCGCCTGGGACAGCCGCGCGCCTGGCTACCGACCCTTGAACGTCGCCTTTCCCGGCCCCTCGGCCAGGAACGACTTCACCGCGCCCTGGAGGTCCTCGGTCGCGAACAGGTGCGCGAACTGCTCGGCCGTGATCCGGTCTGCCTCGTCGATCCCGCCCCGCAGGTAGGCGCGCACGATGCGCTTGGTCGCCGCGTGCGCCTGCGTCGGGCCGTCGGCCAGCCTGTGCGCGAAGCGCATCCCCTTCTCGCGCAGCTCGTCGTCGGCGACGACCCGGTTGACGACGTTCCAGCGCTCCAGCGTCGCCGCGTCGAAGAGGCCGCCGGTGTAGACGAACTCCCGCGCCCGCCCGGGCCCAGCTCGCTCCGCCATCCGCTGAGTGCCGCCGGCGCCCGGGGTGAGCCCGATCACGGCCTCGACGAGGCCGAACTGAGCCGATTCCGAGGCCCAGATCAGATCGCAGCCGAGCGCGATCTCGAACGCCGCCGTGACGCAGACGCCATGGCAGAGAGCAAGCGTTGGGATCTCGAGCGCCTCGAGGCGCCTGGTAGCACTGACCAGGGGCGCTGCGAACTCGCTCGCGCGCTCGGGCCCCTCGTCGACGATGCGCTGGAAGTTGGCGACGTCGACGCCGCCGCTCATGATCTCGCCCTCAGCCCGCCACACGAGCGCCCGGAAGTCGGACGCCTCGACCTCGTCCAAACACGCCGTCGCCTCGTCAAATGAGGAGTCCGTGAACAGGTTGAGCGGTGGATTGGAGAGCACGATCTGCGCGACCGGGCCGTCGCGCTCCAACCGAATCGTCGGCGTCTCCCCCAACCCCTACCTGCCCTCGTCCGACCCGCCGGTTGCTCGAATCCGATCGGCAACTGCCGCGATCTCGTCCTCGGGCGCACCGCGCGGGATCCAGGGCAGCTTCAGCGGGTCGTCCTCGTAGCGCGGGATCACGTGCAGGTGGTAGTGGAACACCGTCTGCCAGGCGGCGGGGCCGCAGGCGTTGATGACGTTGAAGCCGGCGGGCTCGAGCGCCGCCTCGATCTTCCGCGCCAGGCGCCTCGCGGCGACCATCGTGCGCTCCAGGTCCTCGTCCGAGATCTCCATCAGATTTGCCATGTGCGTCCGGGGCACGACGAGCGCGTGACCGCGCGTGGCCGGATTGATGTCTAGGAAGGCGACCGTGTGCTCATCGGAGTCCACGATCTGCGCCGGCAGGTCGCCGGCGACGATGCCGCAGAAGAGGCAGTCCTCGGCCATCCGCGCCGGAGCCTATTTGAACTACTCGCCTTCTCCCTCGGCGAGCCCTGCGCGCGCAACCGCGACGGCGTCTTCGGGCGTCTCCACCTCGCCGGTGAAGACCCCCTTGCGTACCTCCTCGAGGAGCCGCCCAAGCGTTGGCCCTTCCTCGATCCCGAGCGCGGCGGCCAGCTCGTCGCCGGCGATCGGGCTGCGCGGCGGTCCCTCCCGATGCCACTCCAGCGCGTGCGGCAAGACCTCGCGCGCCAGCTCGAGGTGCGCTTCGATCATCTCCGGCGCGGCGGTGGGCCCCGTGCCGCGAGCCGAAAGCCGGTCGGCGACCGTCAGCAGGGTCACGTCGACCGCCACTGGCTCGGTATCGCGCAGGTACTCGTACAGGCGCTGGCGCGGAAGCGGGCGCTCTGGCGCCATGAACCCGAGGTGCAGGTGGTGGAGCGTGAGCGCCTCCAGGTGTCGCGACAGCGATCGGCTGGCACTCCAGCGCTCGCACACGCCGCGCACCAGCTCCGCGCCCTCGCGGTCGTGGCCGATGAACGAGACGAATCCGCCCTCGTGCTCCTGGCGGGTCGCGGGCTTGCCGATGTCATGCAGCACGGCCCCGAGCCGAAGCGCGTCGGCGCGCAGAAAGCCGTCCGCCAGCGGCTCGGAGAGCAGCTCGGCGACGCCCTGGGCGGCCTGACCCGCGTATCGGTCGAGATCGCGCTCCATCTCGAGCAGGTTGCGCAGCACCTCGACGGTGTGACCGTGGACGTCCAGATGGTGATTGGGGTTCTGCACTACACCACGCAGGGCCTCGAGCTCCGGCAGCACCGACGCGGTCGCCCCCAGCTGATCGAGTAGCTCCAGCCCGCGAATCGGATCCGGCCCCGAGATCAGCAGGCGCCACTCGGCGAGTTGGCGCTCACCCGCCGGCTCAGCCGCCCTGGATGCATCGCGCCTGGCCAACTCCACGGTGCCGGTGTCGACCTCGAGGTCCAGCCCGGAGGCGAGCCGTGCAGCCCGCAAGATCCGCAGCGGATCGTCGGCGAAACTGCGCTCCGAGACCGCGCGCAGCTGTCGTCGCTCGAGGTCGGCCAGACCGCCGTGCGGATCGAGCGGCTCGGCACCCGGATTCGCCAGCGGAACCCCAATCGCGTTGACGGTGAAGTCGCGGAGCGCGAGGTCGGACTCGATGTTCGAGCCGCGCAACCGCGTCACGTCGACGTGCCAGGCGCGGTCGCCCGAGAGCGCACGCCAGGTCCCGAACTCCTGCGAGAGCTCGAAGGCCACGCCGCCCGCGACCTTCGCAATCGCGCGGGCCGCGTCGCGCGCTTCCGAGCCGACGGCGATGTCGACGTCCTTCACCTCGCGACCGAGTGCCGCGTCGCGCGTCGCGCCACCAACGATCCATGCGTCTTCGCGCCCCGCGAGCGCCTTTCGGGCCGCTTGGACGGCTGGCGCCTCGGCGAGGGAGTCGGCGAGCGTCACCGCGTGTACTCGCGAGGCACCCGGCTGGAGATCCCGCAGGTGACCTCGTAGTTGATCGTGTCCAGGTGCCGTGCGACCTCCTCGCACAGGATCCGCTCCGACCCCTGGGCGCCGATCAGAGTCGCGGGTGTCCACGGTTCCACGTCGGTGTCCGCCCCGAGGTCGATCGTGAGGTTGTCCATCGACACCGTGCCGACCAAGGGGTAGCGACGACCGCCGACGAGCACGTCCGCGTGGTTGGAGAGCCCACGGCGCACGCCGTCGCCGTAGCCGATCGGCAGGACTCCCACCCACGTCTCAACCTCCGCGCGCCAGGTCTGGCCGTAACCGGCGCTCGCCCCCGGCTCGAAGCGCTTGACGTCGGCGACGTTCGATCGCAGCTCGAGGGCGGGCTCCAGCTCACGGGAGAAGGGGTCCTGGCCGAACGGATCGAGACCGTAGACGGCGATTCCGCAGCGGACGATGTCGAAATGCGACGCCGGGTCGCGCAGAGTCGCGGCGCTGTTGGCCGCGTGCAGGACGAGATCCGGGTGCTCGGCCTTGAGCGCCGCCGCCAGGTCGCGGAATCGTGAGAGCTGCTCGTCGAAGAAGTCAGAATCCGGCTCGTCGGCGGTGGCGAAGTGTGTCCACAGACCCCTGAGCTCGACGTCCTCCGACGTCGCGACAGCCCGGACGAGCTCGGCAACCGCGTCCGGGTCACGCTCGCCGAGCCGTCCCATGCCCGTGTCGTACTTGACGTGCACGCGCGGCCGCAGGCCATGCTCGCGGGCGCGCCGCTGCAGCAGCTTCAGGAAGCGAGGCCGCCACACGGCGATCTCCGCCCGCGCCTCGAGAGCCGCGTCGAGCTCGGGCGGCGTCAGGGCCCCCATCACGAGCAGCGTGGCGTCGCCGAACTCGCGCCGGAGCTCGACGGCCTCCGAGGCGGCGGCGACCGCCAGCACTGTCGCGCCGCCCGCGAGCGCCGCCCGGGCGCACTCGATCGCACCGTGGCCGTAGCCGTCCGCCTTGACGACCGCACACAGGGCCGTGTCGTCCTCGAGCTCCCGCGCCAGGCGGGCGCAGTTTCGCTCGACGGCGCCGACGTCCACGACGGCGACCGCTCGTTCGAGCCGGTCGCTAGCCATCCGCGCCCCCGAGAGCCGGGGGGATCGCATCGATCACGTCGCTCGCGACGACCGACTCGGTGGCCCCGATGCCCTCGGCGGCGATCCGGCCGGCCCGAGCGTGGACGTGGACTCCGGCACACACCGCGGCGAACGGATCCATTCCCCGCGCGAGGAGGGCAGCGAGCACGCCCGACAGCACGTCGCCGGTGCCGGCGGTGGCCAGAGCCGGGCTCGCGAGCCCGTTGACTGCCAGGCCGCCGTCGGAGTCGACCACGAGCGAGTCGTCTCCCTTCAGCACGATGATCGCCCCGGCGGCGTCGGCCGCCTTCCGTGCGCTCTCCAAGCGCCGCGCCGAGATCTCGGCCGACTCGCGCTCGAGCAGGCGGCCGAGCTCGCCGGCGTGCGGGGTCAGGACCGTCGGCGCCTTGCGGCCGGCCAGCGCACCCAGCTCCCCGGCGTGAGCGTTCAGCGCGTCCGCGTCGATCACCAGCGGAGCCTCCACCTTCGTCGCCAGGATCCGGGCCAGGGCGAAGGCCTCGCGCGAACGGCCGAGGCCGGGACCCAGCACCACCGCCGCCGCGCGCTCTGCGTGCTCGAGGATCGGCTCGGCCGCCTCGGGGCCCAGCCGGCCGCCCGGGCCCGGGCACCCGAGCGACATGACCTCGGTCAGCTTCGCTTCGAAGATCGGCTCCAGATCGGCGGGAACGGCCACAGTCGCGTAGCCAGCTCCCGCGCGAGTGGCGCCCGTCGCCGACAAGCAGACCGCGCCCGTGAGTCCGCGCGAGCCGCCCACCACGAGCACCTGCCCCGACGTGAACTTGGTCGAGCGGGCGTCGCGGTGTGGGGCCTCCTCGAGAACGCGCGCCGTGATCAGGCCGCCGGCGGGCGCCGCGGGCGCACCGGACGGGATGCCGATCTCTGCGACCCGCAGCTCGCCGCTGTGCCACTTGCCCGGCGCGATCCAGTGGCCGAGCTTGGCGGCGTGGAAGCTGACCGTGACGTCCGCTTCGACCGCGACGCCGTCGACCCCGCCGGTCGACGCGTCGACACCGGAGGCGATGTCAGCCGCCAGGACCGGCGCCTCGCAGGCGTTGATCGCCTCGATCGCCTCGTCCGCTGGCGCGCGCGGCGCGCCGTTGAAGCCGGTGCCGAAGATCGCGTCCACCACGACCCCCGATCCGTCAAGCGCAGCCGGCAACTCAGCCGAGCCGATCTCACGAGCGTCGTGAGGCAGGCGCCCGAGGTTGGTCTCCGCGTCGCCCGAGAGGTCGGCGGCCGGCCACAGCAGCAAGGTCTCGACCTCCACCCCGGCCTCCGCCAGCCGCCTGGCGGCGACCAGCCCGTCCCCTCCGTTGTTGCCCTTGCCGCAGACGATTCGCGCCGGCCCGGGCCGCGCCACCTCCAGCGCCGCATCGGCCAGAGCCGTGCCGGCTGCCTCCATCAGCTCCAGGGAGGGCACACCGCGCTCCTCGATCGCCCAGGAGTCGGCCGACCGCATCCCGGCGGCGTCGTAGAGCGGTTCGAGCCAGCTCTGCATCGCCCGCAGCGTAATCCCGCCGCCCCACCGAGACCCTCAGGACCGGAAGGGTGGTCGCCGCCTACCGGGCGACGACCACGGCGGCGGCGAGCTCGCGCGAATGGGTGAGCGAGACTCTGAGCTCCATCCCCAGGCGCTCGGCGGCCTCGGCGGCGCGCCCATGCAGCCGAAGTTGCGGGGCGGAGTCGCCGCCCCCGACGACCTCGACGTCGCGCAAGCCGAGCCCGCCGATGCCCAGGCACTTCAACGCCGCCTCCTTGGCGGCGAAGCGAGCCGCCAGATGCCGGCCCGGGCGGCCCCGGTTCGCCGCCTCGAGCTCGGACGGCCAGAACACCCGCTCGGCCAGACGGGGTCGGCGTTCGAGCGCCCGCTCCAGCCGTGCGATCTCGATCAGGTCGACGCCCACCACCGCGCTCACTGACCTTCCTGAGGCCGGAGGACGAAGCGCAGGGTCGTCGCGTCTTCGTCCTCTCGCGCGCCGGCGGCGAACACGTCCATCCGGGCCAGATAGGGCAACGCGGCGTTGAGGTCCGGCTCGTCCTCGGTGTTCAGGCCCTGGAAGAAGCCGACCAGGGTCTGGAAGTCGAGCAGCGCGCCGACCGGGAAATCGTCGCCGAGCGCCTCGCTGGCGGCGTCGTAAGCGTCCGAGTCTTCGAGCGACGTCTCGGGCGCGTAGACCTGCTCGATCGACTGCTCTCCGAGCCCCGTGACGAGCAGGCCGTCGCGCAGGACGAAGGGAAACTCGATCGGGACGTCGGCCGGGCCCACCGAGAAGGCCTCACCCTCGCTGTCGCCGGGGGTGACGCGAACCCGGGGATCGGCCGAGAACGCGGTCCGCAGCCCATCGAGGAGCTCCTCGGCTGCACCCTCGTCGGTGGCCTCGAAGATCAAGCCTCCCCGAGCCCCGAGCACGTTGGTCCCGCCGAACCAGCCCGCCACGTCGCCGATGGAGCCGCCGACCTCACCGACCAAGACGCCCTCGGCCTGAAGGCGGTCGAAGACCGCTCCGAGCACCTCGTTGGAAGCAAGCGCGCCGCGGACGGCCGGGCCCGCAACTGCGCCGGCGTCGGCGAGGGCGAATGCGGCCCAGGCGTCGTCGGGCAAGCGGTCGATGAGGTCGCTGCCGCCGCCGATGGGCAGGTCGCCTTGCCCAGTGAGCTCGGCGAAGAAGCCGGTGTCGTCGGCGCCGGCGCTGAGCAGAACCGGACCCTCGGCCGACGAGCCGATGACATCGGCGATCGCGGAGGCATCCTGGTCGGAGAGGTCCCCCGAGCCCACGACGACATCGAGAACGTTGCGCGGCTCCGCGTAGACGGTGAGCAGTGGATCGTCCGCCGCTGAGTCAAGTGCGGCCGCATACGCGTCCGAGTCGGCCAGCGACTCGCCCGCGGATGCATCGACGGCCGCCTCGAACCCCGCCTTGCTGCCGATCACCACGAACCCGTCAACGACCCCTGCGGCCGACCCCGTGTCGTCGCGGAGGTACTCGATCCCCTCATACGTCGCGGGGCGGGTTCTGCCGTCCTGTGCGAGCAGAGGCTCGATCGAGTCGCGGGCCAACTCTTCGTCGGTGGCCTCCAGGATGAGCGCCCCGTCCGATTCAGCCTCGAAGTTGAGGAAGAACGCTCCGCCGCGCTCCCCGAGCCACGGCTCGACGTCCTCCGCGTAGGAACCCTCGAAACCGTCGGCCGCCAGATCCTGCTCCACCTGTTCGATCAGGAACGCTCCGGGATCGTCCTCGCCGAGCACCGTTTCCAGCGCGGTCTCGACCTGCTCGCGCTGGTCGCCCTCCGGTCGCACCACGGCATCCGCGTAGAGCACCGCATCGGGCGGCGCCAGCGCGGCCGCGGGCGGCACGGTCGCCTCGGAGCCGTCGTCGTCGCCGCAGCCGGCCATCACAAACCCAACCGCGATCGTCGCGACGGCCAGGGTCGAACGCGTCGCGCCGGCGGGCATTCGCTATTCGACGGTGACGGTCTTGGCGAGGTTTCGGGGCTGGTCCACGTTCAGCCCGTTCAGGCGGGCGATGTGGTACGCGAGCAGCTGCAGGGGCAGGATCGCCAGGATCGGCTGCAGCACCCAGTCGGTGCGCGGCACGAAGACGGTCTGATCGACGACCTCGGCGACCTCCCGATTGCCCTCGGTGGCGATGGCGATCACGTCAGCGCCCCTGACCTTCACCTCTTCGGCGTTCGACAGGACCTTGTCGAGCACCGGGCCGTCGGTGGCAACGCACACGACAGGCGTCGACTCGTCGAGCAGCGCGATCGGACCGTGCTTCATCTCGCCGGCCGCGTACGCGTCGGTAGGGATGTAGGAGATCTCCTTGAGCTTCAGCGCGCCCTCGAGGCAGACGGGAAGCCCGATCGTGCGCCCCAGGTAGAGGAAGAACGAGGCGTCGTGCTTGGCGGCGGCGATCTCGCGCACGTCCGAGTCGACGGCCGGCAGCGTCTGCTGGATGCAGCTCGGCAGGCGCTTTAGCTCGGCGATCAGCTCGGCGATCCGCTCCGCCGGCAGCGTGCCCCGGATCTGCGCGATCCACAGACCGAGCAGGTACATCGTCGCGATCTGCGCGGTGAAGGTCTTCGTCGCCGCGACCCCGATCTCGAGGCCCGCGCGCGTGTAGAGCACGGTGTCGGCGTCCCGGGTGGCCTGGCTGCCCATCACGTTGGTGATGGCGAGCACCGTCGCGCCACGCTCCTGGGCCAGTCGCATGGCCGCCAGGGTGTCGGCCGTCTCGCCCGACTGGGTGATGCCGACGACGAGGTCGTCCGCGCCGACCACGGGATCGCGGTACCGGTACTCGGAGGCGATGTCCATCTCCACCGGCACCCGCGCCCACTGCTCGATTGCGTAGCGGCCCACGAGCCCCGCGTGGTAGCTCGTTCCACAGGCGACGATCACGATCCGCCGCACACCCGTGACGAAGTCGTCGGAGAGCTCCAGCCCCGAGAGGTCGACGGCGTCGAGCTCCGGCAACCGGTCGGTGATCGTCTCGGCGACCGAGTCTGCTTGCTCGTAGATCTCCTTCAGCATGAAGGTCTCATAGCCGCCCTTCTCGGCCTGGTCCTCGTCCCAGGTGACCTCCTCGGAATCGCGGTCGACGGGGTTCCTCTCGCTGTCGATGATGCGTGCGCCGTTGGGATCGACGGTCACGATCTCGCCGTTCTTGAGCCCTAGAGAAGTGCGGGTTTCGCCGAGGAAGGCGGGGATCGCCGAGGCGATGAACGTCTCGCCGTCCCCGAGGCCAACGATCAGCGGGCACTCCTGACGCGCCGCGACCAGGGTGTCCGGATGCTCGGAGTGCATGGCGACGAAGGCGTAGTGGCCGCGCATCTCGTTGAACGCGCTGCGCACCGCCTCGGTGAGATCACCGTCGTAGTGCTTCTCGATCAGGTGGGCCACGATCTCCGCGTCGGTTTCCGAGCTGAACGTGTGCCCGTCGGAGGCGAGATCCCGCCGCAGTTCGGCGTGGTTCTCGACGATCCCGTTGAGGATGATGTGCACGCTGTCGGAGCAGTCGCCGTGGGGATGGGCGTTCTCCTCGGTGACGCGACCGTGCGTCGCCCAGCGCGTGTGGCCGAGACCGATCGTTGCCGGCGGCGCCGCCACCGCAACCGCACCGGGCCCCGATACGGGCTGGTCGGCGGCCAGTCCCACGGCTTCGCGCAGGTTGGACAGGTTGCCGACCGCGCGTACGGTCTCAACCTCGCCATCGGCAAGCAGGGAGATGCCCGCC
Organism: Actinomycetota bacterium; assembly: GCA_046728015.1. Taxonomy (GTDB): domain Bacteria; phylum Actinomycetota; class Thermoleophilia; order Solirubrobacterales; family 70-9; genus DATAFO01. The sequence goes on along the minus strand of JBKPDQ010000146.1, from coordinate 9,123 downwards.
GAGTCGTAGCCCCGGTACTCGAGCTTCTCGAGGCCCGCGATCAGCAGATCGCGGCAAGGACGCCTGCCGACGTATCCGACGATTCCGCACATAGGGAGGCGCTACAGGGTAAAGCGTGCTACGCGCCGAGCTCGCGTTCGACGACCTCGACGAGGCGCCTGCACACCGCCTCGCATTCCTCGTGCTCGGGCGCCTCGACCATCACCCGCACCAGTGGCTCCGTTCCGGAGGCCCGGACGAGCACGCGTCCCCGTCCCTCCAGCGCGGCGTTTTCGCGCTCGACGGCCTCCCAGAGCTCCGTCGCGCCCTCGACCGCGGCGCGGTCGGCGACCTTCACGTTTTGCAGCACCTGCGGCAGCTTGCGCATCGGCACGGCGTCGGCGAGGCGACGGTCGCCAAGCGCGCGCGTGGCCAGTAGCGCGGCGGCGGTGCCGTCGCCCGTGGGCGCGAACTCGGTCCAGATCAGGTGGCCGGACTGCTCGCCGCCCAGCTGCCAACCCCGTTCGGAAAGCGCCTGGGCCACGTGGCGGTCGCCGACGGGGGTGGTCTGGACCTCGACCCCCGCATCGGCCATCGCCTGGTGAAACCCGTAGTTGGTCATCACCGTGACCGCCACCCCACCGCCGAGCTCTCCCATGTCCTTGAGGTGCTGCGCGATCATCGCGATTAGCTCGTCGCCGTCGCGCACGGAGCCGGAGCCGTCCACGGCGATCACGCGGTCGCCGTCACCGTCGAACGCGAAACCCATCTCGGCACCGGTCGCGACGACCCGCTCCGAGAGCGTCTCGGGATTGGTCGAGCCGCAGCCTTCGTTGATGTTCCGGCCGTCGGGATCGACCCCGATGGCCGAGACCTCTGCGCCGAGCCGCTCGAAGATCGCAGGCGCCGCGCGGTAGGTCGCCCCGTTGGCGCAGTCGACCACGATCTTGCGGTCGGACAGCTCGAGCCGAAAGGTCGTCTGGAGCTGACGGAGGTAATCGCCGAGTGCGCCCTCGAGCACTCGCACCCGCCCGGTCTCGGGCCCGTCGCTCGGCGCCGCGGCCGCGATACGCGCCTCGATCCCACGCTCGAGGGCGTCGTCGACCTTGCCACCGTCGGGCCCGAAGAACTTGATGCCGTTGTCGCGCCAGGGGTTGTGCGACGCAGAGATCACGGCCGCGAGGTCGAGGCCGTGCCGGCGAACGAGAACCGAGGCCGCGGGCGTCGGCAGGACGCCGGCCAGCCACGCCTCGCCTCCCGCCGCGGCGACGCCGCTCGCGAGCGCTGACTCGAGCATCTGTCCCGATTCGCGCGTGTCGCGAACGATCAACACCTGGGGCCGCGCCCTTGGGGCTTCGGCGGTGGCGGCGCTGCCCAGCGCCAAGGCCAGCTCGGCGGTCACCTCCTCCCCGGCGACCCCGCGGACGCCGTCGGTGCCGAACAGCTTCGCGGCCACCGGCTGTGCCTAGCGCTTACTGAACTGCGGCCGCTTGCGAGCCTTCTTGAGCCCGGCCTTGCGACGCTCCTTCTTTCGGGCGTCGCGGGTGAGCATGCCTCGGCGCTTGAGCTCGGCGCGCAGCTCGGGATCGATCTCGACCAGCGCGCGAGCGATCCCGTGCCGTACGGCGCCCGCCTGACCCGAGATCCCTCCCCCGTGCACGCGGGCGTGCACGTCGAGCACGTCCTCGTAGCCGGAGGCCGCCAGCGCCTGGCGCGCCACGGTGCGCAGCGGCGGGCGCGGGAAGTAGTCGTCCACGCTGCGCCGGTTGACCTCGAACTCGCCCTGGCCAGGCTGCAGCACGACCCGAGCGATCGAGCTCTTTCGCTTGCCGGTGGCCTGGACGCGAGCCTCCGCGGGGAGCTCCAGCTTGCGACGCGCGACCGGCTCCTCCTCGGAGGTCTCTGCCGTCGCCTCAGCCTCGAGGCGCGCTCGCTCCTCGGCCTCGGCCTCGAGGCGGGCTCGTTCCTCGGCGTCCAGCAGGCGCTCGGGCTCGATCTGAATCGGATCGAGCTCGGCACCGGGCACCTGCTCCTTCTTGGACTCGGCCGCTCCCGGCTCCTGCGGCTCGGGCTCCTCCTCGACGACCGTTTCGGTGCCCTGAACCTCGGCGGGCTGGTCCTCGTCGGGCTTGCCGGCGTCGCGGTCGCCCGCCTGGCCGGGCTCCTGCTCGCCGTTTGAGTCGGTGCGCTCCTCGTCGGCCATCAGGCCTCCACCTCCATCGGCTGCGGTTGCTGGGCCGCGTGTGGATGCTCCGGCCCGGCGTAGATCCGCAGCTTGCGCAGCTGCTGGCGAGCGAGCCGGTTGCGAGGGAGCATTCCCTTGACCGCCTTGCGGATCACCTCTTCGGGCTGGCGCTCGAGCATCTCGCCGAGCGTACGCGACCTGATCGCGCCCGGATAGCCGCTGTGGCGGTAATAGATCTTGTCGGCGCGCTTGTTGCCGGTGACCGCGATCTTGGCAGCGTTGATCACGACGACGAAGTCGCCGGTGTCGCAGTGCGGCGTGTACTCGGGCTTGCGCTTGCCTCGCAGCGCGTCTGCGATCTGGGTCGCCAGGCGACCGAGGGTCTTCCCCTCGGCGTCGATCAGATACCAGTCCCGCTGGCGATTCTCCGGTGTCGCTACGTAGGTCTTCACGGCGAAAAACCGCGCTCGCGGCGTCCGATCGCCCGGCGCGGCTCGCTGATCATAGAGGCTGGCCGAAAACCGCGGCTGAGACGCCGGCCGAGGGCGAAGTTATACTGCCGCCCTCGTAAAGACCTGCCGAGTCCCGCGCGTCCACCGTGCGGGAGCGGGGGAACCAAGGAGACGGTGTCGAACCGTCTCAGGGGCGAATCGGAGAGCCCACTTCCGTAGCGCCGCTCTTTCGGCGCGAGCCCGCCAGCTAACCCCGTAGGCCGGAGAAAGAGAGGCACCAGGCGATGCCACGCCAGGCGGCGCCGAGCGGGCGCACGCGGCGACAACTGATTCCAGTGGCGACGGCGGCGGCAACGCTGGCCGCGTGCGTGTGCGCCGGTGCCGCGTTCGGACAGAGCGGCGGCGTTGGCACCGGCGGCGGCACCGAGCCGCCCCCTACCGGCGACGACGGGACGCCGGCGAACTTCAAGCTCGCCAAGGCCAGGGCCAGGCCGCGCAAGACCTACTTCGACGGCCGCCGGAAGCCGCGGGTGACGTTCAGCTTCATGGGCGACGCGGCCACGGACGTCGTGGTCGAGGTCGTAGCTCGCACCACCAAGTCGGTGGTCGACAGCTGGACCGTCCCCGGCGCCCAGCCCAACCTGGACACGTCCACCTACTGGGACGGCCGCAGCTCGACCGGGGCCGTGGCCAAGGGCGGCGACTACAAGTTCAGGTTCAGCGCCAGCGGCGTCAAGCCCGAGGCGACGCTCGACTCCCGGTTCGCCTTTCACGGCTACAAGTTCCCGGTCCGGCGGGCCAGGCACACTTACGGCGACGGCTTCGGCGCCGGCCGCGGTCACATGGGACAGGACGTCTTCGCCAAGTGCGGCTCGAAGCTCGTGGCCGCGCGCGGCGGCAGGGTGCAGTGGAACAAGAGCCACTCCGCCGCCGGCTACTACGTCGTCATCGACGGCAAGGGCACCGGCAAGGACTTCATGTACGCGCACCTCAAGCAGCGCTCCCCGCTGAAGAAGGGCGCGCGGGTGAAGACCGGTCAGCCGATCGGGCAGGTCGGCCAGACCGGCAACGCCAGCGGCTGCCACCTCCACATGGAGGTGTGGTCGGCGCCCGGGTGGTTCGAGGGCGGCGAGGCGCTGCCGTCGGTCACCCGCATGCTCAAGAAGTGGGATGGCTGGAGCTAGTGGCCAGGGGCGCTGCCGCGGGGACGGCGGCGCTGGTCGCGGCCACGCTCGTGCTCGCCTCGGCGCAGCTCGCTGCTGCGGCCGAACTCCGGCTCGAACCACCAACGACACATGCTCCTTTCGCCGCTAAAGCGGCTCAACTCGCCTCGACATCCGTCAGCCCCAGCCGCGCGTTCTTCGACGCCCAGCGCAAGGTCACGTTGCGCTACCGCGTGCTCGCCCCGGCCCCCGACCGGGTCAGGATCCGCGTGGTGAGAGCGCACGGTGGCAAGACCGTGCGTCACTGGGTGCAGTCCGGACTCGAGGCAGGCCGGCTGAACAGGCGCACGTGGAACGGGCAGCGGTCGGACCGCTCGGTGGTGGCCGATGGTCGCTATCGCTTCGAGCTCGGCGCCCCCGGTGGACCCATGCACCGGGCAGGTGACTTTCGGTTCTTCGACCACCTGTTTCCGGTCGCCGGACCCCACAGCTACGGCGACCGCTTCGGCGTCCCGCGGTCGGGCGGGCGCACTCACGAGGGCCAGGACGTTGTCGCCGATTGCGGGACGCCGCTGGTAGCCGCACGTGGCGGGCGCGTGCAGGCGCGTGGCTACAGCCACAGCCTCTACGGCTTCTGGGTCTTGATCGACGGCCGCAGGACGCGCCGCGACTACTTCTACTCGCACCTGCGCGGGGCCACGCCGCTCGCCGACGGAGAGCGGGTACGCACCGGTGGGCGCATCGGGTCGGTGGGCAAGACAGGCAACGCCCGGGGCGAGTTCTGCCAGCTTCACTTCGAGCTCTGGCCGCGCGGCTATCGCGACGGCCCGCCCAAGGACCCGCTCGGCGCGCTGCGCGGATGGGACCGCTTCAGCTAGCGGGCTGCTACTCCCACTCGATTGTCGCCGGGGGCTTCGACGAGATGTCGAGCGCGACGCGGTTGACGTGCGCGACCTCGTTGATGATCCGATTGGAGACGCGTTCGAGCAGGTCGTAGGGCAACCGTGCCCAGTCGGCGGTCATCGCGTCCTGCGAAGTGACCGCGCGGATCACCATCGGATAGGCGTAGGTGCGCCCGTCGCCTTGGACGCCCACCGACCGCACTACCGGTAGCACGCAGAACGACTGCCAGAGCTCGCGGTAGAGGCCGGCCGCCCGCACCTCCTCCTGGAGGATCGCGTCGGCCTCACGGAGGATCTCCAGCCGCTCGGCGTTGACCTCGCCGCCGACGATCCGGATCGCCAGGCCGGGACCCGGGAACGGCTGACGCCAGACGACACGGTCGGGAAGGCCGAGCTCCGCGGCTACGGCACGCACCTCGTCCTTGAAGAGCATGCGCAGCGGCTCGACGAGCTCGAGGCCCAGGTCCTCGGGCAGACCGCCGACGTTGTGATGTGACTTGATCGTGTCGGCAGAACGGCCATCACCGCCGGATTCGATCACGTCCGAGTAGAGGGTCCCCTGGACGAGGTAGCGGACGTCGGGAAGCTTTCCGGCCTCCTCCTCGAAAACGCGGATGAACTCCTCGCCGATGATCTTTCGCTTGCGTTCGGGATCGTCGACACCCGCCAGCCGGTCCAGGAAGCGGTCCTGGGCCTGGACGTGGACGAGGTTGACGCCGAGCTCCTGCATCGCTGCAACGACCTGCTCGGCCTCGTTCTTGCGCATCAGGCCGTGGTCGACCAGCACGCAGGTGAGCTGATCGCCCACCGCCTTGTGCACAAGCGCGGCCGCGGTGGCCGAGTCGACGCCGCCCGACAGCCCGCAGATCACGCCTCCCGCGCCGACCTGTGCCCGGATCTTCTCTACCTGCTCGTCGATAACCGACGCCGGCGACCAGGTGGCCTCACAGCCGGCGATCTCACGCAGGAACCGGTCGAGGATCTGCGTCCCGTAGGGCGTGTGAACGACCTCGGGGTGAAACTGAATCCCGTAGAGGCCTCGCTCGACGCTCTCGCATGCGGCGACCGGAGAACCGGGGCTCGAGGCAAGTGCCGTGAAACCTGCCGGAGGCTCGAACACGGAATCGCGATGGCTCATCCAGCACTGCTGCTCGGCGGGAAGCCCGGCGAGCAGCCGCCCGCCGCTGTCGGCGAGGGTCAGCGAGGTGCGCCCGAACTCCCCCGCGTCGGCGCCCTCCACCCTGCCGCCGAGGGCCTGGACCATGGCCTGCATGCCGTAGCAGATGCCGAGTACCGGAACGCCCAGCTCCAGCAGCTCGGGGCGCAGATGGGGAGCGCCCTCCGAGTAGACGGATGCCGGCCCTCCCGAGAGCACAAGCCCCGCGGGACGGCGCTCGCGGACTCGCTCGAGGTCGACGTCGTGGTGAAGCAGCTCGGCGAAGACGCCGCACTCCCGGATCCGGCGCGCGATCAGCTGCGAGTACTGGCCGCCGAAATCAAGCACAAGGACCTCTTCAACCACCGCGTCGGCTGGGGCTAGCGACGAAGTCGCGGTAGATGCGGACGTGCCTGCCGCCCCGTTGGCGCTCACACCCGCCGAGACCGGACGCGAAGCGGAGGATCTCGGCGGAGTTGTGGCTTCAGTCATCCGAGACGGCTACTCCCGCGGAGACGGCGGCGCGGCCGTTGGAGCCCATGCCGACGGACTGCTCGCGCTGAAGCTGCTTGCCCTCGCTCTGCAAGGCCGGGGCGACCATGACCTCAGCGCGCTGGAAGTCGCGGATGTCCTGATAGCCGCAGGTCGCCATCGAGGTGCGCAGCGCGCCGATCAGATTGAAGGTGCCGTCGTTCTCGTGGGCGGGCCCGAGGAGGATCTCCTCGAGCGTGCCGTCCTGGAGCGTCGCGACCCTCGTGCCGCGCGGAAGCGAGGGATGGAAGGTCGCCATCCCCCAGTGATAGCCGCGGCCGGGCGCCTCCTTGGCCCGCGCGAGGGGCGAGCCGATCATCACCGCGTCGGCGCCGCAGGCAATGGCCTTGGAGATATCGCCTCCGGTGCGCATACCGCCGTCGGCGATCACGTTGCAGTACTCGCCGGTCTCGAGCATGTGCTGGGAGCGGGCCGCGGCCACGTCTGCGATCGCCGTGGCCTGTGGAACGCCGAGACCCAGAACGCCCCGTGTGGTGCACGCCGCGCCGGGACCAACTCCACAGAGCACGCCCACCGCCCCCGTACGCATGAGGTGGAGGCCAGTCGAGTACGAGGCACAGCCGCCGACGATGCAGGGCACCGGTACCTCGGCGATGAACTCCTTCAGGTTCAGCGGCTCGGTCTTGGAGGACACGTGCTCGGCGGAGATCACGGTCCCCTGGATCACCAGGATGTCCAGCCCGGCCTCCAGCGCGACCTCGTAGTACTGGGTCACGCGTTGTGGGGTCAGCGAGCCCGCGGCGACGGCGCCGGCCGCCTTGACCTCCTCGACGCGACTGGCCAGCAGGTCCGGGTCGACGGGCTGCTCGTAGATCTCCTGCATGCGCTGAGTCGCAAGCTCGGACGGCGCCTGAGCGATCCGCTCCAGCTGCTCGTCAGCGTCCTCGTAGCGGGACCAGATTCCCTCGAGGTTGAGGACGCCCAGACCGCCGAGCTCTCCGATCGCGACCGCCGTCTGGGGGCTGACGACGCCGTCCATCGCCGACGCCAGCAGCGGCAGCTCGAATCGGTAGGGGCCGAGCGTCAAGGTGACGTCGACATCGTCGGGATCGCGGGTGCGACGCGAGGGCACGATCGCGATGTCGTCGAACCCGTAGGCCCGTCTGCCCTTCTTGCCGCGACCGATCTCTACTTCCATGGATGAACCCTAGGGTTGAACACGGACGAAAAAAGCCCCTCTGAGAGGGGCCGAAAGGCCGCAAGTTGCGGCTTTGGACCCCGAACCGTGAGGCCCAGGCGATGATAACAGTGGGGCCTTAGACGACCTCCGCGGGCACGTCGAGCTCCCGCACCTCGACTCGTCCGAGCAGCCGCTTGACCTCCGCGCGGTCCAGGCTGCCGGCCCCGAAGTGCTGCGTCGACTCGGCGCCGCAGGCGACTCCGTAGGCAAGACAGTCGCGCGCGGGCTGGCCCTCGTAGCGCGCAGCGACGTAGCCGGCCAGGAACGCATCGCCCGAACCGACCGCGGCGACCGGCTCCAAGGGCTCGATGCGCGCTTCGTAAGGGCGCCGCTCCGAGCCCTGGCCCACAATCGCCACACAACCCGTGGGCGAGGTGATGATCGCCTCCCCGGCGCCCATCTCGAGCAAGCCGCCGAGGCCCATCGCGAAGTCATCCGGATCGTTGAACTCATGGCCCACCGCCTCCTCGGCCTCAGCGACGTTCGGAGCCACCACCGACGGCTCCGCCCGCAGGCCTGCGCGCATTGGCTCACCGTCGGTGTCGAGCACGCACGTGACCCCAAGTTCGCGAAGCTCGGTGACGAGACGGCCGTAGACGCCCATGTCGGCGCCCGGAGGAATGCTTCCCGCAAGGACGCAGATGGATGTGCCCTGCGCCAGGTAGAGCAGCTTGTCGACGAAAGCGTCCACCTCTTCCCTCGTGACCTCCGGCCCGCGCTCGTTGATCTCCGTCTGCTCGCCGGAAGTCGGGTCGATTACGGCGAGGTTTGTGCGCGACTCGCCTTCGATCTGCGTGAAGTCGTGCAGGATCGCCTCCTCGGTCAACCGCTCCAGGATGCGACTGCCGGTCGCGCCGCCGGCGAGGCCGGTCGCAATCACCGGTCGTCCGAGCTGCTTCAGCGCTCGCGCGACGTTCACGCCCTTGCCTCCGGCAACCGTTCGCGCCTCCACCGCTCGATGCCGCTGTCCCAGGCGAAAGTTCGGAACCGCGACCGTGCGATCGATCGCGGCGTTGAGGGTTACCGTCAGGATCAAGCTTTCGCCTCCTCGGGCACCGGCACCCCCAGGCTAGCGGGTCGCCCTGCGGCGACCGATCGCTCGGCCGATCACTATCAACAGCGCGGCAACCGCCGCGGTGATCAGCACCCAGGCGAGGACCCGCCCGCCCGGCAACGCCACGTCGACGCGATCGCCGAGGTCGGCCGCCGGAACGGCCCGAGCGGCCACGAGCGCCACCCTGCCGACCGGCTCGCCGTCCACGGTCACGACCGCCTCGCCGAGTCGCTCGCCGCGATCGACCGGGCCCTCGACTTCCTCGGGCGCGACGACATCGGTTCCGACTGCTTGGCCCCGACGCACCGTCACGGTCACCGCTCGCTGAGCCACCAGCGGAACGGCGTCGTCCTGGTAACGCACGGCCGGCGTGGCGACGCGCTCGCCGCGCTTGAACGCGGCCTCCCGCCTGTACTGGGAGAAGCCGTAGCGCAGCAAGTCGAGGGTGGCGGCCTCACGGGCGCTTTCGCTGGGCGCGCCGAGCACGACCGAGACCAAGG
>JBKPDQ010000145.1:0-3772 GCA_046728015.1 Actinomycetota bacterium | reverse complement strand
GCCATAGCACCGGCGATCCTGCGCCCGCGCCTAGGACTTCGTCAAGGGCCGCGGAATCGGCCGGAGCGCGTATCTGGCGCGAATGACAGGAGACGGCTTCCGATCTTCCTTGCTATGGGCAGGCTCAGCCATTGTCGGCCCATCGCCGAAGCGCGTCCGCGAATGCCTGATGCCCCTCCCGGAGCCTGGGGACGCGTCGCGGGGTCGCACGGGCCGACTCCCATCTGTGCCAGGGGGGCGGGAGCGCAGGGGAGGAGGGATTGGCCAAGGGGCATGCCGTTCGGGCGATGGCGCGAGGCTCCACGGAACGGAGCCTCGGGTATGGCAGACTCGCCGGGACGCCAGAGAGCGGAAAAGGGGAGCAGCAAGCCATGGCAATCCCGCTCCGGTATCTCCCGGCGGACGGTTTCGAAGCCAAGACCTGGTACGAGGTGATGACGATCTATCGTGATCTCTGCCCGGGCTCGCAGGGAGCTTATGGGCCCCGATGGATCTTCCGGGGAGAGGGGGAAGTGCGCGGTGACCGGGCGCTGAGACCGTCCCTGGAGCGAATGGTTGAGAAGTACGGACTGAGGCGGAGGAGATTCCAGGGAACCCGGGACGGTTCAGTTTCGGGCGCCACGATGTACTGGAGCCATGCAGACGCTGAGACGTATCGGAGCTGGCTCGTCGAGCGGGGGTGTGCCATCATTTCTGAGCGTTTCGTTCCCGAGAGCTCAGGTGGTCATGTGCTCTTTCTGGCTCAGGCCCCGAATGCCAGCTAACTTTAGTTCGAGCGGACGCGCTGAAGCACGCCGCTCAACAGGGTGTTAAGGTACCAGCGAACTCAGCCAACATGGTGACGGACGTGGTTGACGATGAGTCGATTCGGAGCTTCTTGCTTTCCGAAGTCTTGCGATTCGTCGAGCGCGCTCGAAGTTGCCCCGGCGTCAGACGAATTGCTCTCGTCGGGTCATTGGTCAGAAACAAGCATGATCCGAAAGATGCCGATGTGCTGGTCACGGTAGATGACGATGCCGACCTAACCTCTCTCGCGACTGCCGGTCGGGGACTCAAGGGCAGAGCGCAGAGTCGGAACAAGGGCGCCGACGTCTTCCTCGCCGATCCGTCCGGCACTTATATCGGCCGTATCTGCCATTGGCGTGAGTGTCGACCCGGAGTCCGACTGGCCTGCGACGCTCGTCACTGTGGGCGCCGGCCCTTTTTGCACGACGATCTGGACGTCGTGACGCTCGACCATGGTTTGGTCGAGGCCCCGCCGTTGGAACTTTGGCCGACGGTTGTGCCTCGTGCTCGACTTCCCGGAGACGTCAAGACCCAGCCGCGGAAAGCTCCGCACACAATGATGCGCATGGTGCCTGACCAGTGCGGCAGGCAAACCCGAGCAAATCGGGCTTACCTCGTTTTGCACGCTGGCTCGCGATCTCGCCGTCGCCGTTGCCGCGGGCAGCGACGAGCTGGTCCAGTAGGCGCGGAGGATCGAGACGGCGACCGTGCGACCCCAAGCGATGCGCCAAGCGCACTGAGCTGCGCTTGTCGCGGCGCTTGGAACGGGTCACGCGGCCGAAGAACCTGGCGGTGGCGCTACGCGCCCTTCCGATTTGACTTCTCTGGCGCCCCTCCGGTTTGGGTGAGAGGGGCGGCCAGAGAAGCTGGTCATCGCTGGTCTGGCTGGGCAGTGGATCTGGTCACTGGCGGCGGCTCCGCTGTCGCCGGTCTCGGGCGGTGTCCAGACAGCCCGCGTTAAAGTCTACGCGATCCAGGGAGGGGAGCGGTGGTGCAAGTCAGGTTCGACCGAGGTGGGTCGAACTGAGTTTTTGACCAGGACAGGCCGCGAAGCTAGCCCGGACCGCTATGGAAACAGGCGGATCCCCGTCTGGGCATCCTCGACGAAGATGGCGCTGACCGGACAGTTCTCCGCCGCCTCCAGGATTTTCGCCTCCGTGTCGCCCGCGGGGTTGATTGCTTCCGACTGCCGGTTGGCATTGAGACGAAACACCGCCGGGGCGAGGGCTTCGCACATGGCATTGCCCACACACCGGTGATGATCCACCCAGACGCGCAAGGGACGAGCCATGACCCCCTTAGCTCCAGGCCACGGGCAGGGACTTGAGCGAGCGGAAGGTGATGCTGGGTTGATACTCGAGCGCCTCCGTCTCGACATGCAAGGAGGGGAACCGCCTGGCCAGCGCCTTGAACACTTCTTGGCCCTCCACGCGGGCTAAGGTCGCCCCCAGGCAGTGGTGGACGCCCGAGCCGAAGGCAACGTGCGGATTCGGGTCGCGGGTAATGTCGAACCTATCCGGATGTGCAAAGGCTTCCGGGTCGCGATTGGCGGACGAGATGAACCAGCGGATGCGATCGTCCTTGCGCAACACCTTGCCCCGCATGTCGACGTCCTGGGCGGCGATGCGCTGGAGCGATTTGACCGGTGCGTCGTAGCGCAGGCACTCCTCGGTGGCCCGCTGGGCCAGGCCCTCAGGGTCCTGCTTTAACAATGCCCATTGCTCGGGATGGCGCATGAAGGCCAGGGTGCCGTTGCAGAGCAGGTTGATGGTGGTCTCGTGGCCGGCCAGCAGCAGCAATGAGGTGTTCACCAGCACCTGATGTCTGGTGAAGACGCCCTTCTTCTCACCCGCGGCCAGCACCGAGATAAAATCGTCACCGGGGTTGACCAGGCGCTCGTCGACGAGCGGGGAGACGTAGTCGATCATCCCCTGCATTCCCTCGGTGAGCGGCTTCATGCGGTCGTGCTCGCCCCGTCCGATGTAGAGAAGCTTTTCCGCCAGCCTTCTCACATGGGGCCGATCGGCGGAGGGAACGCCCATCATCTGCGCGATGACCAGCACGGGCAAGGGAGTGGCTACATCCTTCATGACGTCCATGTGCCCTTTGCCCTCTGCCGCATCGACGAGCTCTTGCACGGCCTTCTGGACGAAGGGGCGCCAGGTCTCCATGGCGCGGGGAGTGAAATAGGTATGGACGATCTTGCGCATCTCGAGGTGCTCGGGGCGGTCGTGCTGGATGAACTGGTCGGCCTGGTAATCCCGCACGTATTCGTAGAGGCCGAGATCCGATTCGTCGATGGCCGGATAGGCGGGTCGGGGATCATTGCGAAAAACGGCGTTCGAAAAGAGCTCATGGTGCCGGGTCATCCAAACCACATCGTCATGTCGGGTAATGACCCACAGGTCGTACAGTTCATTCCAGTGGACGGGGTCCTCCTCCCGGAGACGTCCATAGTACGGATAGGGATCGGCAATCACATCGGCGGTGAACATGTCGTCGAGTAGGGTTACCATCGCCATCTCCCCTCCCCCCGCATGAGCGGGAGCCTCATCTGCGCTCGTCGATCTCTATCTCCCGCGCGTTCCTCCTCTGGCTTCTGATCCCAAGCCGCTCCGCCTTGGCCGGGGTGGGTCCCCACTGCCACCTCGCAGCGCGTTCACATGCCGCGGGTATCAGGCCTCCCTATCGTACAGGACAACCGGCGCGGACACCTTCTCGACGCCAAGGCCGTCGTCCTCGCTGATCAGCCAGGTGTGTACTCGCGCCAGCCGCCGCTCGCCCAGGCTTCATTGAGCGTTTCCTTGGAATTCCACTGGTTGAAGTAGTAGCTGCGCAGGTGCAGGGTCGGCACGAAGGACCTCCTGAATCCCGAGTGGGAGCCTCTGGAAGCGGCGCGCTACATCCGCGACGTGCGGGTCAGCACCATCCGGCCGGACTCCGTGACCGGCCACTACGCCGCCGGCGGCTTCATACCCGCCGACGT
>JBKPDQ010000144.1:0-13027 GCA_046728015.1 Actinomycetota bacterium | reverse complement strand
TCGAAGGCAAAGCGCGCCAGCAGCGGCAGGATCACCTGGAAGTTGAACCCGAAGGTCCCGACCACCGCCATCATCGCAAGGGGGATCGCCAACGCCGGGGTGCCGGCGACGTAGGCGAGCGCGGCGCGCACGCCGGTGCCGCTGTCGGACCGCTCCTCTGGGAGCCGCAGCTGCCTGCGGTCCATCCCGCGGAGGGCCACGATCATGGCCGCGAACGACGCGGCGTTGAGCAGGAAACAGGGTGCGACGCCGACAGTGGCGATCGCAACCCCGGCGCCGGCTGGGCCGATGATCCGCGCGGAGTGGATCAGGACGCTGTTCAGGCCCACGGCGCTGACGACCCGGTCCGAGCCGACCATCTCGATCACGAAGCTCTGCCGAGCCGGGTTGTCGAACGCGTTGACAGCGCCGCGAGCGAAGACGAGCGCGAACACCATCCAGGGCTCGACGACGCCGCCGGCCGTCACTCCCCAGAGCGCCAGCGCAGGAAGCGCCATCAGCACCTGGGTGACCATCAGCAGCCGGTGCTTGTCGACCCGGTCCGCCAGCGCTCCGCCCCAGGCCCCGACGAGCAGCATGGGCAGGAACTGAAGAGCGGTGGTGGCGCCGACCGCCACCCCGCTGCCCGTGAGCGTGAGAATCAGCCAGATCTCGGCGACCACCTGCATCCAGTTGCCGCTCAGCGAGACGAGCTGGCCGGCGAAGTAGCGGCGGTAGTTGGGGATCTGAAGGGAGGTGAACGAGCGGCGCAGCGCGTCCGTCACACGCTGTCACGCTCCAGCAGGCGCTCGAGGATCTCGGCGGCGCGATCCAGCGTCGCGATCTCCTGGGACTCGAGATCGCGCAGGCGGCGTGCGAGGTATGCGTTCTTTCGCCCCCGAAGGCGCCGCAGCAGGGCGCTTCCCTTCGGAGTCGCGTTGACGAGGCTCACTCGTCCGTCCGCGGGATCGGCGGTGCGCTCCACGAGACCGGCGTCCGCGAGCCGGCCCACGATGCGGGTGGCCGTCGGCCTCTGCACGCGCTCGCGCTCGGCGAGCTCGCTGGGCGTCAGTGGCCCGTGGCGCTCGACGGTTGCGAGCGCCGCGGCGAGCGAGGGGGAGAGCTCAACGCCGGCCTCCTGGCGCAGCCGCCGCGCGGTGCGAGCGATCGCCAGCCTCAATCGCGCCGCTACCTCGACTGACTCAGGCGATTTAGTTACCATCGCTAATTAGCGTAACAAACTACTTCGCGCCCACTCTCTTTCTGAGTCTCGAGAAGTCCCGCCACGGACGGGTGTTGGCGACCTGTTCGGCGGTCAGCCAGGCGCGGCGGGCCGTAGCGACCCCGTAGACGATGTTGGAGAGCGTGTCGGTGCCGTGCGCGTCAGTGTTGACGCAGATCATCGCTCCGATCTCGGCCGCCAGCCTCGCGTTGCGCTCGGAGAGGTCGCGCCGGTTGGGGTTGCCATTGATCTCGAGCATCGTCCCGGTACGCGCCGCAGCCTCCGCGACTGCCTCGACGTCGATGTCGTACGGCTCGCGCCGCCCGATCATGCGGCCCGTCAGGTGGCCGATGCAGTCGACCAGTGGGTGCTCGCAGGCGGCCACCGCGCGCGCCGTCAACTCCTTCGGCTTCATCCGAAACGAGGTGTGGATGCTCGCGATCACCCAGTCGAGCTCCGCCAAGAGCTCGTCGTCGTAGTCCAGCGAGCCGTCGGGATGAATGTTGACCTCCGATCCGGCGAGCACCCGAAACCGCTTTGACCGCAGCCCGTCGTTGAGCTCCCGTATCTCGGAGATCCGCTTCTCCAGCTGCTGGGGCGTGACGTGGTTGCCGAAGCCGTGGCTCGCGGAGTGGTCCGTGACGGCGAGGTAGGCGTAGCCGCGCTCTTCGGCCGCTGCGGCCATCTGCTCCAGCGTGTTCCGCCCGTCCGAGAGCGTCGTGTGGCAGTGGAGGTCGCCGCGGATGTCGGTTCGCTCGACCAAGTCGGGCAGCTCGGCCTCGGCGGCCGCCGCGAGCTCCCCGTTGTTCTCCCGCAGCTCGGGCTCGATGTAGGCCAGGCCGAGGCGCTCGTAGACCTCCTCCTCGGTCCGGTAGCGAGCGACGTCCCCGGTCTCGACCTCGACGATCCCGTGCTCCGACACCGACACGCCCATCTTCACCGCCCGCTCGCGCAGGGCGATGTTGTGTTCGGCAGAGCCGGTGAAGTGCTGAAGCAGGTTTCCGTAGGCCTCGGGCGGGACGATCCGCAGGTCCACGGAAATCCCGGTGTGGGTGACGATCCTCGCGCCGGACTCGCGCGCCGAGCTGGCCTGAGCGGCGAGGGGGTGCTCGACCAGCGCTCCGGCCAGCGCCTCCGGGTCCGTTGCGGTGGCGATCAAGTCGATGTCCTTGCAGGTCTCGGTCATCCGCCGCGCCGAGCCGGCGACCGTGACCGCGTCGCACGCCGGGTGCTCGCGCAGTGCCTCGGCCAGCTCCAACGCGACGGGCAGGACGTGCGACAAGAGCACGCGCCCCGGCGCGCCCTCGTCGCCGAGGCGATTGAGCGCCGAGAGCACGCTCTCCTCGAACTTCTCACCCAGGCCGCGCACGCCGCGAATCCGCTCGGCCTCGGCGGCGGCGCGGAGGTCGTCGAGCGTCGCCACTCCGAGCTCCTCAAACAGCCGGCGGGCTGTCTTGGCGCCGACGCCGGGAAGCCGGGTCACCTCGACAAGGGACGCGGGAAACTTCGCCTTGAGCTTGTCGGCAGAGGGGATGGACCCCGTGTCGAGCAAGGTGACGATCTTTTCCTGGAGCGTCTTGCCAATGCCCGGCAACTCCGTTGCGCGGCCCTCCCGAGCGAGCTCTTCGACCGAGACCGGGCTCTGGCGGATCACGCGCGCGGCCTCCTTGTAGGCGTTGACCCGATATCGCACCGCGCCGTCGAGCTCATAAAGGGTTCCGAGCTCCGAGAGCGCGGCGGCTATCTCGGCGTTGGTCATCGGCTCGGCACTCTAGGGAGGGAGAGCCCGATGGCTCTAGATTGCGTGGATCGTCGCCACGCCCGAGACCTGGCTGGTCCTGCCCACGTACGACGAGGCCTCCAACCTCGAGCGGATCGTTGTCGCCGCGCGCGAGCAGCTTCCGGAGGGAGCCCGGGTCCTGGTCGTCGACGACAACTCACCGGACGGCACCGGCGAGATCGCGGATCGTCTGGCGGGCGAGTTGCCCGGCGTGTCGGTCCTGCATCGGGCGCACAAGGAGGGAATCGGCCCCGCCTACGTCGCCGGTTTTCACCGAGCCCTCGACGAAGGAGCCGAGCTGGTGGCGCAGATGGACGCCGACTTCTCACACGACCCCGCCGACCTGCCCCGGCTGATTGAGGCGGCCGCCGGCGCCGACCTGGTGCTCGGATCGCGCTACGTGGACGGTGGCGCCGTCACCGACTGGGGACCCCTGCGGCGGGCGATCAGCCGTGGGGGCAGCGCCTACGCGCGAACGGTCCTCGGCGTGCCCGTTCGCGACCTCACGGGGGGATTCAAGGTGTTTCGGCGCCCTGTCCTCGAGGCGATCGGGCTGGACTCGATCTCGTCGACGGGCTACGCGTTTCAGGTCGAAACGACCTACCGTGCGGTTCGCGCGGGCTTCAGGGTCGTCGAGGTGCCGATCACTTTCACCGAGCGCCGGGTTGGTGACTCGAAGATGACGGGCGGAATCGTGCTCGAGGCCGCACTCAAAGTGCCGGGGATGCGAATCCGGAGCCGGTGAGAGGTCTGTACTTCACTTTGTATAGTTGATGGTGACCGACCGGAGACGCGACCGACAGGGATTGCATCCGGTACAAGAGGGAACCTCACAGACCGATGAAGCGAGGATCAGAGTGACAGGCAAGCTTCCCGACGTGACCGACGCCAACTTCCAGGCCGAGGTGCTGGAGTCCGACAAGCCGGTGCTCGTCGACTTCTGGGCGCCGTGGTGCGGTCCCTGCCGGGTCGTCCACCCGATCCTCGAGGAGATGCTGGCCGAGCGCGACGACCTTCGCATCGTCAGCCTCAACGTCGACGACAACCAGCAGACGGCAGCCAACTACGAGGTGCTGTCGATCCCCACCCTGATCCTGTTCCGCGAGGGCGCCGAGACCAAGCGGATTGTCGGCGCGCTGCCCAAGAAGCGCCTCGAGTCCGAGCTCGAGCCGGCGCTCGTCTAGGAGCTTCCGCAGCCGCCACTGACGCGTTTGTCACGGTATGCGTGACAAAGGCGTCGATGCGTCGGCTCAGGCGCGTTCGAGCGCGATCCGCAGCTCCTTGCCCTCGATCGTCGCCGGCTGTCCGCCCGCCCCGTCGTAAGAGACGGCGGTGGCCAGGGTCTCCCCGGCGACGTAGTCCTGGTGTGCCCTGGTCGCGTCCAGGAGCTCGTCGTCGCCGCCGAGGGTCAGCGAGATCCGGTCGGTGACGTCGAGGCCGGCCTGCTTGCGGGCGTTCTGAATCGCGTGCACGACCTCGCGGGCCAAGCCCTCCCGACGTAGCTCGTCGTCGAGCTCGAGGGCGAGGGCCACGGCACGACCCGCCTGAGACTCGACCTGATAGCCGTCGAGGGGCTGCATCACCAGCGCGACGTCGTCCGGGGCGAGGTCGTGCTCGGCGCCGTCGACGTTGATCCCGATCCGCCGCTCGCCGCGCACCGCCTCCGCCACGTGTTCCGGGTCCAGGGCCTCGATCGCCGCAGCCGCCTTGGGCATCTGGCCACCGAAGCGAGGACCGAGGGCGCGATAGTTCGGCTTCACCTGGTAGCGAACGAGCTCGGCCTCCTCCGACACGAACTCGAGCTGTTTCACGTTCAGCTCGCCGGCTACCAGCTCTTCGAGGCGCTCGATCTCGGCGCGTTCCGGGCCGGTCGCCACGATCACCGCCTTGCGCAGGGGCTGGCGCATCTTCACGTTCGCCTGCGCTCGCGCGGCGCGCCCGAGCTCGATCGCGCGCCGAGCGGCGTCGAACCCTGCCTCGAGCTCTGTGTCTCGGAGCGCCGCGTCCGGCTCCGGGAAGTCGCAAAGGTGGACCGAATCGGGTGCGTCGCCGAACTCGCGCGCGCCGCCGCCGACGAGGTTGCCGTAGATGTCCTCAGCGAGGAAGGGTGTGAACGGCGCGAGCAGCTTGGATACCTCAACCAGGCAGTGGCGGAGCGTGCCGAAAGCAGTCTGGTCGCCCTCCCAGAAGCGACGGCGCGAGAGCCGCACGTACCAGTTCGAGAGCTCGTCGACGTAGGCGGCGATCGCACGTCCCGCCATCGTGCAGTCGTAGTCGTCCATGAGCTCGATCACCCTTGCCGTCGTCGCCTGGAGCCGGGACACCGCCCAGCGATCCGGCAACTGGCTCGCCGGCTCCTCAGCCTCCCCTCCGGGCGCGGCGGGGTGCGCGACAGTCCGAGGGTCGAGCCCCTCCGCGTTCGCGTACAGCACCCAGAACGAGTACGTGTTCCAGAGCGTGAGCATGAACTGGCGCACCGCCTCGCCGACGGTCTCGGCCGAGAAGCGGTAGCCGGCCCACGGCTGCTGGGAGGTGAAGTAGTACCAGCGGAAGGCGTCGGCGCCATGGCGATCGAGCACCTCCCAGGGGTCGACGACGTTGCCTCGGCTCTTGGACATCTTCTGGCCGTCGGGATCGAGGATCAGGCCGAGGCAGGCGCAGTTGCGATAGCTGGGCTGGTCGAAGACCAGAGTCGAGACTGCGAGCAGGGAATAGAACCAGCCGCGGGTCTGGTCGATCGCCTCGCTGATGAAGTCGGCCGGAAAGCGCTCGGCGAACAGCTCCTCACCCTCGAACGGATAGTGGAACTGCGCGAACGGCATCGAGCCCGAGTCGTACCAGGCGTCGATGACCTCCTCGACCCGCCGCATCTCGCCGCCGCATTCCTCACACGCCAGCACGACCTCGTCGATGTAGGGCCGGTGCAGGTCGTCGGGAACGTCGCCGCCGCGCTCGCGGAGGTCGGCGACCGACCCCGCGCAGAACCTGCCCTCACAACCGGTGGTGGTGCACTGCCAGACCGGCAGCGGAGTGCCCCAGTAGCGCTCGCGCGAGAGCGCCCAGTCGACGTTCCCCTCGAGCCACTTGCCGAAGCGTCCGTGCTTGATGTGCTCAGGGCGCCAGCCGATCTGCTCGTTGAAGGCCAGCATCCGGTCGCGGACGTCCGTGGTCCGCACGTACCAGCTGGACTTCGCGTAGTACAGCAACGGCGTGTCGCAACGCCAGCAGTGCGGATACGAGTGCTCGTAGACCTCGTCGCGAAAGAGCCTTCCGCTTGCGCGCAGCGCCTCGATGATGTCGCCGTCGGCCTCCTTGACGAACCGTCCCGCAAAGTCGGTGATCCGCTCGTCGAAGGTGCCGTCGGGCCGGACCGGGTTCTGCAGCGTGATCCCGTACTGCTCGCCGAGGCGGAAGTCGTCCTCGCCGAACGCGATCGCAGTGTGGACGAGGCCCGTGCCCTCGTCGGTGGTGACGAAGTCGCCCTCGAGCACCGTGTGGCCGCGAGGGCCGTAGTCGGTGATGTACGTGAAGGGCGGCTCGTAGCGCGTCCCGGCAAGCGCCGAGCCCGGGAAGTGCGCGAGTACTTCCGCGCCCTCGCCGAGCACCGCCTCCACTCGGTCGCGGGCGAGCACCAGGACCTCATCGTTCTGAGCGGAGCCCGCCGCCCCCGGACGCGAAGCGGAGGAGGCGGCGGGCTTTGCTCTGACGTACTCGATCTCAGGCCCGACCGCCACGGCGGCATTGGAGATCAGGGTCCACGGCGTGGTCGTCCAGACCAGCAGCGAGTCGCCGGCCTGAAGCACCGACTCGGGGATCTCGTCGCTGGGGGCGATCTCGAGCACGGGCAGCCGCACGAACACCGACGGGTCCTGGACCTCGTGGTAGCCGAGCGCGACCTCGTGCGACGAGAGGGCGGTCCCGTCGCGCGGGCAGTAGGGCACGACCTTGTGCGCCCGGTATAGACGGCCGTCATCCCAGATCTTGCGCAGCGACCACCACACCGACTCGATGTAGTCGTTGTCGAGGGTGGCGTAGGGATCGTCGAGGTCGATCCAGAACCCGACCCGCTCGGTGAGCCGGTTCCACTCCTCGACGTAGCGGAACACCGACTCTCGGCAGCGCTTGTTGAACTCGGCTATCCCCATGTCCTCGATTTCCGACTTCCTCGTGATCCCCAGCTCCCGCTCGACCTCGAGCTCGACCGGCAGGCCGTGACAGTCCCAGCCCGCCTTGCGCGGCACGTAGTGCCCGCGCATCGTCTGGTAGCGGGGGTAGATGTCCTTGAACACGCGCGAGAGCACGTGGTGCGAGCCGGGGGCTCCGTTCGCGGTCGGCGGGCCCTCGTAGAAGCTCCACACCGGAGCGCCCTGCTCGCGGCGCTGCGCGAGCTGGCGATGGAAGACGTCTTCTGAGCGCCAACGCTCGAGGATCGCCTGCTCCAGCGCCGGGAAGGACTGCTTGGGATCTACGGGCCGGAAACCGCTCACGGGCGGGAGATTCTAGGAGTGGCGTCGCCGCGGCCCGCGACGCTGCTGCCGACTACGCTCCCGGCGATGACCGACCTCGAGGCCGTCAACTACGAGCTCGGCGCCGGCGGGGCGCTGATCGAGCTCAACAGGCCGGACAACCTGAACGCCTGGAATCTCCAGCTCGGGCTGGACCTGCGCGCGGCGATCGAGCGGGCTGGAGAAGACGAGGCTGTGCGCGCAGTGATGATTCACCGGCGCCGGCCGCGGGTTCTCGAGCGGCGCCGACCTGCGCGAGCAGCGCGACACCAACGAGGACGGCCTGCCCGACCTCAGCGCGCGGCTGCGAGATGTCTACCACCCGATCCTCACCGGAATCCGCGAGCTCCCCAAGCCCGTCGTCGCCGCGGTCAACGGGCCGGCCGTCGGCATCGGCTGCTCGCTGGCGCTTGCGTGCGACCTGATCCTTGCCGCTGAGTCCGCCTACTTCCTGCTCGCGTTCGTGAACATCGGCCTGATCCCGGACGGCGGCTCGACCGCGTTCCTCCCTGCCCGCGCCGGACATGCGCGCGCGATGGAGATGGCACTGCTCGGCGAGCGAGTGCCGGCCGCCCAGGCGCTGGAGTGGGGTCTGGTCAATCGGGTCGTGCCAGACGACGAGCTCGCGACCGAGGCCCGCGCCCTTGTCGACCGGCTCGCGGCCGGGCCCACCGTGGCCTATGCGAACGCCAAGCGCCTGCTCAACCGGCGCATGTACAGGGACCTCGACGGACAGCTCGAGGCCGAGGCCGACGCTCAGCGCGAGCAGGGCGCAACGGCCGACTTCGTCGAGGGCGTCGTCGCGTTCGCCGAAAGGCGCCCGCCCCGTTTCACCGGCCGCTGAGGAGGTCCTACTCCCCGCTCCGGCTCGTTGAGCTTGACCCTTGCCCTGATGCACGACGTCGACGATGCCTGCCTACGATGACTTCGTGCGCCGGATGACTTTCGTCCTGGCGGCGCTTGCAGTCGTGGCGGGCTGCGGCTCCGACGACTCGCCCGACACCCCCGCTGCCTGCCTCGCGCCGGCTGCCGGCTACCTCGAGGCGTTAGGGGCTGCGCCCGCCGAGGTCCGGCTCGAAGGCTCTGTGCCGATCAGCGACTGCCTGGTCTCCGAGCAGGAGGGTGGACAGCTGGCTCAGGTCGGCCAAGCCATGGTGGCCGCGGCGACGAAGTTGAACGCCGAGGTCCGCCGCGGCGATGACGACGCCACGCTTCAGCTCGGCTATCTCCTGGGCGCGGTGCAGGAGGCCGCGTCGAAGACCGGCGGTATTCACGAGGATCTCACGCTGCGCCTCGACGCTGCCGCCAACTTCACGCCCGACGGGAAGCCGTTTCCGGCTCCCGTCGAGCGCTTGTTGGGACAGGGATACGCGGCCGGGCAGCAGTCCGGCTAGCGAGGAGAACTAGCCGCGGATGCGCGTGCGGTCGCGTAGGCGGGGTAGATCGCCGAATGGGGCCACCGGGCGCGCGGATCGAACCCGCTGGAGCTGTGCCCGGTGAGCATCGAGAATGAGAACGCTGAGCATCGGATGCATGAGGACTCCCGTTGTGTAACCAGTCAACCGATGACGGTAGTTATAGCATAACCAGCGAACGCACTATGTCGGTTATCCTTCCGAGGCGACGATGAGTGGCCGTCACCAGACACGCGGACCGCAGAAGGCACCGGGCGAGCTCGAAGTGGTGCGGCGACTCGTCAACACCCGCGACGTCGAGCAGGGGACCGACCTTTTGGAAGGTCTGGCCGCGACGAACGATTGGCTATCGGAGAACGGATTGCCCGGCGCCGGCAACCTCGACCAGTCCGACCTCGAGCGCCTGAGCTCGGTGCGCGAGGCCCTGCGCGAGATGCTCCTCGCCAACAACGCCGGCGAGCCGGCCCCCAGGGCGGCGGTCGCGGAGCTGAACCGTCAGTCGTCCGAGGCTGCGATCGGGCTGCGATTCGACCCGGATGGCTCGCAACTGGTCACGACGTGCCAGGGCGTCGACTCGACGATTGCCCGGCTGCTGTCAATCGTGCACGAGTCGATGGGCTCCGGGACGTGGGAGCGGCTCAAGGTGTGTCCCGCGGACGACTGCCTCTGGGCGTTCTACGACCGCTCTCGCAACCACTCTCGGACCTGGTGCGAGATGGAGGATTGCGGCAACCGCGCCAAGGCCCGCGCCTATCGCGAGCGCCGTCGCTCCGGGCGCTCCCGATAGCCTGAGCGCGTGGCCACTGAGCTCTGGGGTCCCGAGACTGTGAAGGCCGTCGAGAACTTTCCGGTTTCGGGCAATCCGATTCCGCACGCGGTGATCCGGGCGCTCGGCCAGATCAAGGCGGCCGCCGCGCGTGTCAACGGCGAGCTCGGCCTCCTCGGCGCCGACCGTGCGGAGCGCATCGCGGCCGCCGCGGACGCCGTCGCCGCGGGCGAGCACGACGACCAGTTCCCGATCGACGTCTTTCAGACCGGCTCGGGCACCTCCTCGAACATGAACGCCAACGAGGTCATCGCCAGCCTCGCCGGCGACGGGGTTCACCCGAACGACGACGTGAACATGGGGCAGTCGTCAAACGACGTCTTTCCCTCCGCTGTGCACATCGCGGCGCTCGGCGAGGTGACCGAAGAGCTGATTCCGGCCATGGAGGGGCTGGCCGAGGCGCTTGCCGACAAGGCGGAGGAGTTCGCCGACCATGTCAAGGCCGGCCGGACGCACCTGATGGACGCCGTGCCGGTGACCCTCGGGCAGGAGTTCGGCGGCTACGCGGCACAGATTCGGCTTGGGATCGACCGCGTACGGGCCACGCTGGGGCGCGTCGGCCAGATTCCGCTCGGGGGTACGGCCACCGGAACGGGTCTCAACACGCATCCTGATTTCGCCGCCCGAGTCCGAGCTTCGCTGAGCGCGGTCATGGGTCTCGAGATCGCCCCGCCGGAGGACCCCTTCGAGGCGCAGGGCAACCGCGACTCCCTCGTCGAGCTCTCCGGGGCGCTCAAGGTCGTGGCCGTGTCGCTGATCAAGATCGCCAACGACATCGCCTTGATGGGGTCCGGGCCGCGAGCGGGGCTCGCCGAGATTCGCCTGCCCGAGCTCCAGAAGGGCTCCTCGATCATGCCCGGCAAGGTCAACCCGGTGATCTGCGAGGTAGTGATCCAGGTGGGCGACCAGGTGATCGGAAACGACGCCGCAATCACCGTCGCCGGCTCGCAGGGGCAGTTTGAGCTCAACGTGCGGGTGCCGCTGGTCGCCCGGAACCTGCTCGACTCGATCAAGATCCTGACGGCTGCCTGCAGCCTCCTGGACACGAAATGCGTGCGCGGAATCGAGCCCAACGAGGAGCGACTCGAACAGCACGCGGAGGCGACGCTGGCCACGGCGACGGCGCTCAATCCGCACATCGGCTACGACCGGGCGACCGAGATCGTCAAGGAGGCGGCGACCTCCGGCCGGCCGCTTCGCGAGGTGGCTCGAGAGCTCGGGGTCGAAGAGTCGATCCTCGAGGAGGCCCTCGACCACCGTCGGCTCGCCAGACCGCACGAGCGCGAGTAACAAACAGGCGTGCGGGCCGACTAACTTGTATGGAGATGAACGACGTAACCGCGACCAGGACCGAGAAGGCGACCTTCGGCGCGGGCTGCTTCTGGCAGGTCGAGGAGGAGTTTCGCTGCCTCGACGGCGTCCTCGAGACGGCAGTCGGCTACGAGGGCGGGCACGTCGACAACCCGACCTACGAGCAGGTCTGCTCCGGTGAGACGGGCCACGTTGAGGTCTGCCAGGTCACGTTCGACCCCGACCGGGTGAGCTACGAGGACCTGATCACGAAGTACTTCGAGATCCACGACCCGACCCAGCTCAACCGGCAGGGACCCGACGTGGGCTACCAGTACCGCTCGGTGATCTTCGCCCACTCCGACGAGCAGGCCGAGACGGCTCGCCGCGTGATCGAGCGGACCCAGGAGCGCTTTCGCAATCCGATCGTGACCACGATCGAGCCCGCGCAGCCCTTCTGGCGCGCCGAGGAGTATCACCAGTGCTACCTGCAGAGGCGGCAGGAGCGCACCGGGCTGCTCGGCACCCTGCTAGGCCACTGAGGCGCTAGATATCGCACCGGGCTGCTCGGCACCCTGCTAGGCCACTGAGGCGCTAGAGGTTCACGGGAGAGGAGATAAGGGCCTTCTGAGTGGGAATAGCCGTGACAACGCCTCCCCGCCCTCGCGCCGCCAGACCTAAGACCTGACCGGCCCGAGGCCGGTGCCTTCGCGGCTCGTCGCTGCATGGCCCGCCGAGCCTGGCGATGGCGATGGGCTGCCCAGGGCTCGGTGGTTGCGCGCGACCGGCGGCCGCTCGGTGCTGGAGCGGACCGGAGGAGGGTCGGGCGCGCGGGCCGACGGGGGGCGCGGGGATCAGACGGATGCCCGCTTTTGCATGGAAAAGCGAGCGCCCGCCGGAGTCCGGCGCGGTCAGGAAGTCTCAGATGAGACGAAAGTGCCCCGTGTTGTCCTCATCGTCGCGAACCTTCTCGAGACGACCGGCCTTGCGGGCGTGGACGAACGCTTGCTTGAGGTCCGGTTTCTCGACCCCGAGCTTCCGGGCGACGTCGGCCCGAGTGAACTCGTCCTGGTCCAGTTGCTGCGCAGCCGTGATCAGCTGCTCTTCGGTGACCGTTGATTGCATCGTTTCTCCTTTGTGGTTGGTCTCAGTTGGCTGTGGGGACCGATCCGCGCGGCTGAGCCTAGCTTGCTGCTCGGGCTCGGGCGACCATCCTCTCCGCGGTCTCCGATTCCCGTTGCAGCTCTCGTAGCCGACCGGGTGCTGTCGGCGACGACCCATGGACTCTCGCCCGGTAGAGCTCAAGCGCTCCCGTGGCATACCGCGCGTTGGCCTCTAGCTCTTCGAGGCGCCGAGCATCGTTCACGAGTTACGCTCCTCACCAGTCGCGAGCCGCCGACCCGCGCGAGCGGCACTCGGCTGGGCTCTGGCGCGCACTGCGCGGGCACGGATATCCGCCCGTCGCTGATCGGAGGCCCAGTCGGATCGGTCTTGGGCGTCGGACTGCTGCTCTCGGTGGTGGGCTACCGCCGCGAGCAGACGGAGGTGGGGGTCGGTCATCCGAAAACACCAATCTCGATCCCCTCAAGAATCGCTGCCGATGGAGGGAGGGAATCTAAGAGCCCCAGAGACAGTCCCATAACGAGGGTAGCGCAATGGCGCGGAGTATCCCTTTGGACGACGCATGAAAGTCAAGTCCGCCCTGGACCCAGGTCCTCCTTATTGCGAGACGTGGACCTGGCTCTAGCCGCTCGCCGGCTGCCGGGTCATACCTGCAGCGTCATGTCTGCTGGCTCCCCTGTCGTCGAGCGGATCAGGACCTCGAGCAACTCGCCGACCTCGCGTTCCTGGAGGAGGGGATGACGCATGGGAAGCCCCGCCACCACCTGGTAGTGGTTTCGTCGGCCCCGTCGCTCGCGCAGCACATAGCCCTCCTCGACCAGCTGGGTCAGGATCTGGTGGGCGGCGCGCTCGGTGATGCCTACCGCTGCGGCGATGTCGCGCAGGCGG
>JBKPDQ010000143.1:0-5733 GCA_046728015.1 Actinomycetota bacterium | reverse complement strand
CCGCCGGCGAGAGTGGGAAGCTGAAAGGCGCCGGGCGGCCGGCTCCATTCTAGGTGCTCGAGGGTGACGATGACGCAGAGGGCCACCCGGGCGTTCTCGGGCCAGCGCAGCGGCGCCCGGCTGGCATTGAGGGGAGACCAGCCGTAGTGCCCGTGGTCCATCCCCGGGCGGGGCTCGGGAAAGGCGTAGTCGCGGTCGACGGGCACGCGCCGACTCCTTACGAGTTGACGCGGGCCGCGTGGGCCACGGCCTGGTCGTAGTAGTTGGCCAGATAGTACTCGGCGATCTCGTCGGTGGTGGCCTGCCACACCCCAGCGTGGGCCATGATGTAGTCGAGGACCTCGGCCAGGTACTTCACCCGGTGGGGCCGGCCCATCACGTACGGGTGGAAGGCGATGCACATCAGCCGCCCGTTCTCGGCGCCCTCCCGGTAGAGCTGATCGAACTGGGCCTTGCAGATCTTGGCGTAGTAGTCCCCCTCGTAGTGATGGCGCATGAGCGGGGCGTCGTTCAGCTCGGAGGTGTAGGGGATGCAGATCAGCCGCCCCGACCGCACCTTGATGGGCACCGGGTGGTCGTCGATCTTCCAGTCGGTCTGGTAGACGAAGCCCACCTCGGCCAGGATGTCGGGCGTGCGCTCCGTGTTCGACCCGGCCGGACCCGACTGGCCCCGGAGCTCGCGACCCGTGAGACGGCGGAACGTCTCGCGACAGCGCGCGAAGAACTCGCGCTCTTGCTCCTCGGAGAAGGTCGTGACGTAGCGGGTGTTGTAGAAGCCGTGGTTCACAAACGTCCATGCGCGCTCGAGCATGGCCTCGGCGATCTCCGGGAAATGCTGCAGCACGCCGACGTTCAGGGTGGTCGAGCAGCGGATCTGATGCCGGTCCAGCACCTCGAGCAGCCGCCAGAACCCCACCCGATTGCCGTACTCGTGGAGGGAGTACTGCTGCACGTCGGGAAGGGGCGTGCGGGGCCAGGGATTGCGCACGCCGTCCAGCGGGGGCAGATACTCGTAGTGCTCGATGTTGGGGGCGACCCAGAAGGCCACCCGGGCGTTCCCAGGCCACCGGATGACCGGCCGGTCGATCATGGGCAGGTAGTCGATTCGATGCGGCGGTAAGGGCATGGGCGGTGGTGGGGCAACGCTAGCGCCCGGGCCCGGGGTGGTCAAGGATCTCCGGAAGGCGCCGGGCAACGACGAGGAAGACTCTGACGGCCGAAGTATACAATCGGGCCCGGGAGGACAACGCCATGGCCAGGATCAAGCACATCGCGCTGACCACGCAGAACCCCGACAAGGTGGCGGCCTTCTACAAGGACGCCCTGGGGCTCAAGGAGATCCGCCGCAGCCCGAGCGGGGCCGTGTTCCTGACCGACGGCTACATCAACCTGGCCATCCTGAACTGGAAGACCGAGAAGGACGCCGACGTGGGCGCCAACGGCCCCAACTACAACGGCATCCACCACTTCGGCTTCGAGGTGGACGACCTCGATCAGGCGTGCCAGAAGATGGAGGCGGCCCAGGCCACGCCTCTCACGCGCAAGCGCGGGCTCGACGTCGCCATGGCCCCCGGCGCCCACCGCAATTTCGAGATGAAGTGGTCGGGCCCTGACGAGGTCGTCATCGACATCTCCCACACCGGCTGGGACACCTAGCTCGACTCGCTCGGCGCCCCTTGTTCGAAGCGACGCCGGCCGGCTCGCTGGATGAGATCGTGTCCCCGGACAACACTCTCGACGCGGTTCAGGAGGCGCCCATGCTGAAGATCGACGGCGTGACGCACTGGTCCATCCCGGTCAACGATCTGGCCGAGAGCGAGCGCTTCTACCGCGACGTCCTGGGTCTCACGTATCGCGGACGGCTCGGGAACTCCGGCATGGCCTGCGTCAGCGTGGGCGGTCACGACATCCTGCTCTGCGAGCGCAGGGACAAGGTGCGCCGCACCCCGGAGCAGGACAACCGGCTGCACCACTCCTTCACCCTGTCACCGGACGAGTGGGAGAAGGGGGCGCGCTTCCTCCACGCCCACGGCGTGGCCGTGCAGGAGCTGATCTACCGCGAGGGCGGTTTCTTCCCCGGCCGCGAGCTGTACTTTCTCGACCCGTCCGGCAACATGCTCGAGATTCGCGACCCCACCTGGAAGCCCGGCATGCCCCAACCGACCTTCGAGGAGATCGTCCGGGCCGGGTCCTAGGCGGTGCTCGCCGACGAGGGCCGCCTCGCCCCGTTCCCCGGCGTGAGCGCGGAAAACCTACCACACGCTCCCGGAGAGCGGCAGCCGGCACGACGCCTCGCGCTACAGCCAGCGCAGCGCTTCGGCCTCGAAGCGGCGAAGGTCCTCGAGATGCTCGCGCAGAATCCGAATCACCGTATCGGCGTCGATCCTCGCGTCCTCGTGGACGATAACGTTCCGGAATCCAGTCATGTCGACCATCACGCGACCAAGGCCCGGTGACATCAGGCCGGCCTCCACGAGGATTTCGAACGTTTCGGCGTACGTCGACGAAGCGCCCAGCTCCTGGTCCGCCAAGACGTGGCTCGCGATGTCGAGCCACATCTCGACCGCCATCTGAAGAGTGCGCTCGACGATGCGCTGCGTCTTCCACTCCGCGCGATATCGCTCGACCGTGAGATCCCGGTACTCGGAAACCTGGCTGACATACTCCGCGAGCTCCGCCAGCTTTCGGCGCAGCAGGTCGCGACCCGTGAGACGCCGGAGGGGACCTGGGCCCCCTCCAAACCTCCCCATCGCCGGGGTGGGACACGTGGCCCCGGCGAAGCCGGGGCGCTCCTCTATACTGCGAGTCGGATGACGACGCGCTTTCCGCACGTGTTCTCGCCCGTTCGCATCGGGACCGTCGAGCTGAAGAACCGCATCTTCGTGCCCGCCCACACCACGAACTACGGCGTGGAGCATCTGCCGAGTGAGCAGCACGTCCACTACCACGCCGAGAAGGCGCGCGGCGGCGTCGGGCTCATCATCTTCGAGGCCATTCGCGTGCACCCGAGCAGCATTGGCCGTGCGCAGGGCGTGATCGGCTACGACCCGCGCTGTGTCCCCGCCTTCCGGCGGGTGGCCGAGGCGGTGCACGCGCACGACACCAAGCTCTTCGGGCAGATCGTCCACGTGGGCCGGCACGCAGAGGGCTACTTCGGCCGCACCGCCACCTGGGGCGCCTCCCCGATCCCGTGGGCGCCGGGCGGTCCGATCCCGCACGAGATGAACGAGGACGACATGGCCGAGGTCGTGGCCGGCCACGTCCGGACGGCGCGCCACCTTCGCGAGGCGGAGCTCGATGGCTTGGAAGTTCACTTCGGTCATGGCCACCTGCTCCAGCAGTTCCTCTCGCCAGCCTCCAACGTGAGAGCAGATGCCTACGGCGGTAGCGAGGCCAACCGGCTGAGGTTTCCCCTCCGGGTGTTGCAGGCCGTGCGCGAGGCGATGGGGCCAGCCTACCCCGTGGGGATCCGGATCAGCGCCGAGGAATTCATGAGCCCAGGCCTATCGCTCACTGACATGCAGCGGATCGTGCCTGTCATCGCGGCGGCGGTGCCGATCGACTTCGTCAACGTCTCGCACTCGGCCTATCACGCGAGCTACTCACTCGCCACGCAGATGGCCGACATGCACTTCCCGCGCGCGGCCTTCCGCAACCTGCCGGCCGGGATCAAGGCCGTGGTGCCGGCGCTGCCGGTGTTTGCGGTGTGCCGCTTCAACCGTCTGCATCTGGCCGAGGAGGTCCTGGCCGCCGGAGAGGCTGACCTGGTGGGGATGGCGCGCGCGCACATCGCCGATCCGTTCTTGGTCGCGAAGGCGCGCGAGGACCGCCTCGACGAGGTCAGGCCGTGCATCGCGTGCAACCAGGGCTGCATCGCGATGATCGAGCTGCATCAGTCGGTGACGTGCCTGATGAACCCGGCGGCCGGGCGCGAGGCCGAGTGGGGCGAAGGCACGCTGACTCGCGCACCCGTATCGCGCCGCGTGCTCGTCGTCGGGGCCGGCCCGGCGGGGCTGGAGGCGGCGCGGGTGGCGGCGCGGCGCGGGCACGCGGTCACGCTCTGGGAGCGCGAGGCGGAGGTGGGCGGCCAGGTGAACCTCGCGGCGCGGATTCCCACGCGTCGCGAGTTCACGTACGCGCGGACCTACTTCGAGGAGCGCTGCCGGGCGCTGGGGGTGACGCTGCAGTGCGGGGTCGAGGCCACCGCCGAGCGCGTGGTCGCCTTCCGTCCGGACGCCGTCGTCCTCGCCACCGGAGCCAGGCCCAAGGCCGTGAGCATTCCCGGGGCCACCCGCGTGTACTCGACGTGGGACGCGCTCGTGGAGCCCGACTGTCTAGGTTCGCACGTGGCGTTCATCGAGGCCGATGGCAACTGGCAGTCGGTGGCGGTGGCCGAACACCTTGCCGACGTCGGCAAGCGAGTGACGTTGATCACCGGCGGCGTGGGGTACGGCGGCCGCATCACGATCTACAGCATGCTCGCCGTCCGCCACCGCTTTCCGGGAGAAGAAGATCCGCGTGCTGCCGCTGCGCTCGGCGCGGGCGGTAGAGGGGCGAACGCTCCTCCTCGAGGATCTGTCGACTGGCGACATCGATCGCGTCGAAGACGTCGACGCCATCGTGGCGGCGGCCGGCGGCGTGGCGGACGATCACCTCTACACCGAGCTCCGCGGGCGGGTGGCCGACCTCCGGATGGTGGGCGACTGCGTGGCGCCCCGCACAGCGCTGGAGGCGATCTACGAAGGCCACGCCGCCGGCCGCGCCCTGTAGGCGCGCCCTTCACTCACTCTTGCTGCGGCGCTCGTATGAGATGGAGTAAGCAGCCGAGCGGGCCAGCAGAATCGGATCGGCCGAGAGATCGATGCCGTCCGTCCGGTTGGTGGGATCGAACACGAGGCGGCGCTCGTCAGCCGCGCCCGTGGGAGAGGTGCCGGTCACTTCCAGGCGCCCCAGCTCCACCAGGGGTCGGTCCGCCGGCCACAAGGCGGTGACGTCGTCAGTCGGATCGCTCTCCACCGCCAGTTGCAAGAGGAGGCGGAACACGACCGGGCCGTTCCTCAGCCGGCTCGCGAGCTCATCGCGCAGGAAGTTCGGGTCTCGCTGGCCCGCATCGTCAGGGGAGAGATAGGCTTCCCCCGCGTCGGGCGTCCAGCTATAGCGACCGAACCGGCTCGTGCCATCCGCGGCAGTGAAGAGAAAGGCGTGCTCGGCATGGTAGCTCGCCTGGGCGTAGCTGGCCGGTACCGGTTTCTTCATCAGGCGCTCGATGAAGGCGCCGGCGCCGGGGTGACTGGTCACAAAGCGGGACACCGCGTCGGGCACGGGCCGGCCGGTGGCTGGGTCCGGGAGCTGAGCCCGGAGAAACGCGAGAAAGTCTTCCGGTGTCCGCGCGGGGAACCCCTCGATGGAGTTGGCCAGGATGTCGGCGCTCTTGCCGTCGGCAAGCTGAAACTTCACCGACAGCGCGCGCGGGCCGGGTACGCCATCGTGCACGTCCGGATTCCCGCTGGCATTGGAGAAGCGGATGACGGTGGGCACCGGATGGCCTTGCAGATGCGGCGCCCGGCTCACGCGGCGAGCATCCGCTGAAGCGCGAAACATCCCCGAGCAGACGATGCCTTTGGCGTGGGCGGGACGGAAGCCGGGATGCGAGCCGGCCAGCGCTCTCATGACCTCGACAAGTTGAGCGTGAACGGTTCCCGGTGCGGCGGACTCTGGCATTGACGCCTCCTT
>JBKPDQ010000142.1:0-38391 GCA_046728015.1 Actinomycetota bacterium | reverse complement strand
GCGGGGCCGCCCGCGCGCTCGCTCCGGCGCCGGCAGCCGTGGCCGGTCCTGGCGGTGACTCGCTGCTCCCCGTCGACTTTCGCTACTGCCGGCGGGCGAGCTGCGCGGTCCCCGGGCCACGCTCGCCCGCGCTCACCGCATCGAACCGGCGAACGACCGCGTTCGTCTCGGTCGACGACGCCGGGCGTTCGGGCGGCGGCGTCACGATCAACTACTGGCTTTACCGGCCGACGCTGGGCTGGGAACGAGTCACGCGGCGCCGGGACGCGGCCGCGGTCGCCGGGCACGCCGCCGCCTCGCTGCTCGACACCGCGGTTCCCGTGCTCGTTCCGTTGGAGACGCTCGCCGGTCGCAACCACTACGACTTCCCCCGCGCCGAGCAGCCGCCCTGGCGCTGGCGCGTTGCAGGCATCTACCCGTAGAGATCCGCGCCCTACCAGTGGGCTTCGTGGTGCTCCATGACCCCCAGGCCCTGCTCGAGCTCCAGGCCGCCGGCCAGGGTTCCCGAGAAGGTTCCGAAGGGCTGGCGGTAGGAGTAGCGGACCAAGAGCCTTCGCTCTTCCTTACGGCGCTCGCATTCGGCTGAGAACGTCAGGCGGGCGCCGTCGTCGAAGCTGATCGCGTCGAGCCCGGCGAAGCCGACCGGTCCGGGCTCCGACGGTTCGCCGTCGATCCAGATCGTGCGTTCGGAGCGCTCAGGGGGGTCGTTGATGCCACTGACCAGGTTCCAACCGATCGAGCGGCCGTCGGTCGTCCGGCCGACCCCGGCGGACCAGTCCCAGACCGTGTGATGGGGGTGATAGCCCTCGGACTCGTCCTCCGTACCACGGGCCTCGAAGCGGAATCGCTCGCCTCCGAGGCGGATGTCGGCCTCAACCGGCACGTCGGCGCGTTTGCGAGTCCACACGTAGTTGTCGGGTTCGGCGGCGCAGACCGCTTCGGCCCACTGCCCGCCGCCGAAACGCAGGAACCCCCGCACCGCCTCTGCCTCGGGGTGAGTGGCCTCAATGCGCACCATCGATCCCTCGTCGGGAGCATGGTCGATCAAGCCGTCACCCTCGAGGGGCTCGGTCCAGATCTCGCCGCGAGCAAACAGGAGCCGAAGGCGTGACTGCTCCCACATCCGCTCGCCCTTGCGGTCCCACACAAGCCAGAAGGTCTGGCCGAAATAACCCACTTGGACGCGTGCAGCGCAGGCGAGCACCTCGTCGCCGAACACCCCGACGTAGCGCCACCGCTTGCGCCAGCTTCCGTTCCGTCGTCTCGGCAGCCGGTCCGGCGGCAGGGGCAGGTCGGGCCGCCCGAGGCCGGGGCCCCGCCACGGCAGGCCCTCGAGGCTCATTCGATCTTCGCGATCAGATCGCCGCTGCCGACCGAGCCACCTTCCTTGACGTTGAGCTCGGTGACCTTGCCGGCGCGATGAGCGGTGATCTCGTTCTCCATCTTCATCGCCTCGATCACGCACACGACCGCGCCCTCCTCGACCTCGGTGCCCTTCTCGACTGCGACCCTCAGCACCGTGCCCTGCAGCGGCGAGATGAGCGTTTCGCCGGCCGCTTCGGCCCCGCTGCCGGCGCCGCCCTCACGCTCGCGCTTCGGCGGCCGCCGCAAACCCGCCCCTGCCGCCGGCTTGGAATTCGCGCTCACAGCCGCGCCGATGACCTTGACTCGATGCAGCCGACCGTCGACCTCTACCGAGTAGCTGCGCTCGGTGGTCTCCGGCTCTTCGTCGTCCGCCGACGGAGGGGGTGCCTCGGGCCCCAGCTCCTTCAGCCAGCGTTTGTCCTCGATGAGGTCCCGGCAGGTCTCGCCGTTCGCCCATTGCTCGGTGGCGAGTATCGCTTCGTGGAACGGGATCAGGGTCTGAAGCGGCTCGATCTCGTACTCGCCCAGTGCCCGCAGCATCCTCGCTGTGGCCTGCTCGCGATCGTTGTCCCAGACGATCAGCTTGGCGACCATCGGGTCATAGAGCGCCGTCACCTCCGACCCCGCCTCCAGCCCCGAGTCGACGCGGACCCCGGGCCCCGCGGGCTCGATGTACCGCTCGATCCTGCCGGGCGCGGGCGCGAAGTTCCTGTGCGCGGCCTCGGCGTTGATCCGGCACTCGATCGAGTGACCGCGCAGCTCTACATCGCCCTGCTCGATCGACAGCTTCTCACCAGCTGCGATTCGCACCTGCTCGCGGACAACGTCGATGCCGGTGACCATCTCGGTCACGCAGTGCTCCACCTGGACCCGCGTGTTCATCTCCAGGAAGAAGTAGTCCTCGCCGACCTGCAGACCCTCCACCGTGCCGGCCGACCGATAGCCCACCGCCGTCGCGGCGTCCGTGGCGATCTTGCCGATCCGCTCGCGCATCTCGGCGTCGACGTGCGGGGCGGGCGCCTCCTCGATGAGCTTCTGGTGCCGGCGCTGGACCGAGCAGTCGCGCTCACCCAGGTGGATCACGCTCCCGTGCGAGTCCGCCAGCACCTGGACCTCGACGTGACGGGGGTCCTCGAGGTAGCGCTCGATGTACACCGTCGGGTCGGAGAAGAACTTCTCGCCCTCCCGCGACGCGCCCTCGAACGCCTCCTCCAGCTCATCCTCCGAGGCGGCCACTCGAAACCCCTTTCCTCCTCCGCCGCCGGCGGCCTTGCAAGCGACGGGGTAGCCGATCGCCTTCGCCTGCTTCCTGGCGGCGGCGAGGCTCTCGACGGGCGCGGTCGTCCCCGGGACGATCGGCACCCCAGCCTCGGACATGATCTCCCGCGCGCGCGTCTTGGATCCCATCGCCTCGATCGCGCTCGCGGGCGGCCCGATGAACACGACACCGGCCTCCTCGCACGCTTCGGCGAAGGAGGCGTTCTCGGCCAGGAACCCGTAGCCGGGGTGGATCGCCTCGGCGCCCGACTGCTTGGCGACCCCGAGGATCTTCTCCACGTTCAGGTAGCTCTCGGCGGGAACCGGTGGCCCCAGGAGGAACGCCTCGTCGGCCTCGCGCACGTGCGGAGTCGACCGGTCGGCCTCGGAGTAGACCCCGACCGAGGCGATTCCCATCTCCTTGAGCGCCCGCATGACGCGGATCGCGATCTCGCCCCGGTTGGCCACCAGGACCTTCTCGAACATGGCGCGGGAGCCTACCGAGGGTTACGCCGCCCGCAGGGTCGCCTTGGCTTCGTCGGTCCAGATCACCTGGTCGCGACCGGGTCCGACGCCGATCAGCCGGATCGGGACGCCGAGGTGCGACTCGAGGAACGACAGATAGTCGCGCGCCTGCTGCGGCAGGTCGGCGAGGCTGCGGCAGGCGCCGATGTCCTCCTCGAAGCCCGGCAGCTCCTCGTACTCCGCCTCGGCCCCGTGCAGGATCGACTGGTGATAGGGAAACTCGTCGAGCACGGCCCCTTCTGAGCTGCGGTAGCGGACGGCGACCCGGAGCGGATCGATCCCGGCGAGAACGTCGAGCTTGGTGATGGCCAGCGCCGAAAGCGTGTTCAGGCGCGTTGCGTAGCGAAGCGCGACCAGGTCGAGCCAGCCGGTGCGCCGGTCCCTGCCGGTCGTCGTCCCGCGCTCGCCGCCGCGCTCGCGGATCAGCGCCCCGAGGTCGTCGTCGAGCTCCGTGGGGAAAGGACCGGCGCCGACGCGCGTCGCGTACGCCTTGGCGACGCCCCAGACCTCGTCGATGTCAGCCGGCCCCACGCCGGCGCCCACCGCGGCGCTGCCGGCGACGGGGTTCGACGAGGTGACGAAGGGATACGTCCCGTGGTCGAGGTCGAGCATCGTCCCCTGGGCGCCTTCGAAGATCACGGTCCGCTTGGCGTCCAGCGCCTCCCAGCAGAGACGGGCGGTGTCGGCGATGTGCGGCTCCAGCCGGTGCCCGTAGCGCAGGTACTCCTCGGTCATCGCGTGCAGGTCGAGCCGCGGTTCCTTGGCGAACGGCCGCAGCATCTGCTGCTTGGGCTGCATCGCCGCCATGATCTTCTTGCGCAAAATCTTCGCGTCGAGCAGGTCCTGAACCCGAATCCCGAGACGGGCGGCCTTGTCGGCGTAGCAGGGGCCGATGCCTCGCTTCGTGGTGCCGATCTCGAGCTTCCCGAGCTTCGCCTCGCCCGCCGTGTCCAGCAGCACGTGGTAGGGCATGATCAGGTGCGCGTTCGCCGAGATGCGCAGGCCGCTGGGATCGATGCTTCGCCGGCGCAGGCCCTCGAGCTCGCCGATGAGCACACCGGGGTCGATCACGACGCCGTTGCCGATCACGCAGGTCTTGCCGGGATACAGGATCCCCGAGGGGATCAGGTGGAACTTGAACTCCTCGCCGTCGCGGACGATGGTGTGACCGGCGTTGTTGCCGCCCTGAAAGCGCACCACGACGTCGGCCGGCTCGGCGAGCAAGTCCGTGATCTTCCCTTTGCCCTCATCGCCCCACTGGGCGCCGACTATGACGATGCCTGGCATTTCGGGAGGGAATTATGGAGCGGTATGCGGACCGGCGGCGGGCGGCAGTGAGCGTCGACTTATCGACCCATACGGTCGGTTCTCGACGCTCACCCGCGAGACTGACCCTACGCTATGCAGCCCGATCACCCGAGTGGGCGCTCTACGCGACGCGGTAGCGCAGGTCATCCCCGAACAGAGGCAGGGGATCCCCGCAGATCTCGAGCAGGCGGGAGACGGTTCGCGGGCCGATCTGCTCCTCGAGCGCCGCCTGGTCGAGGTTCGTGGTCACGACGATCGAGCGCTGGGACTCGTAGCGCTCGTCCACGATCGCATAGAGCTGCTCGAGCACCCAGTCGCTGCGCTTCTCGGCGCCGAGATCGTCGATGTGCAGCAGGTCGACCGACGTGAGGCGCTCGAAGAAGTCGAGATATGAGTCCTCCCCCGCGTCGGCGTCGTAGGTGCGGCGGATGCGCGCCAGCAGGCGAGGCAGCGAGTAGATCGCGACGGTGCGCCCGGCCTCGAGCGCCGCCTTGGAGACCAGCATTGCCAGGCTGGTCTTGCCCGTGCCCACGTCGCCCATCAGCCACAGGCCGCGGCCGGCGTCGAGGCGCTCGGAGACCTCGGCGGCGAACTCTCGCACCGCCTCGTACACGGGCGCGCGGGAGGGGTCGGACGCCATCTCGGAGATCGGCGGGCGGTCGAGGCTGACGCCGCGATACCGAGAGGGAATGGCCGAGGCGACGCCGCGAGCGCGCTGGCGCTTCAGCCGTCCCTCGCGGCACTCGCACGGGCGGGCGACGTCCTCCGGCCCGAGCACCCAACCGGACCCGTCGCACACGCCGAGCGGACACACCGGCCGGTCGGCGGGACCGGCGCTCGCAAGGCGAAGTGGCTTGGGCGCGCGGCTCACGCCTCGTCGGCCTCGGCGAAGCCGCCGTCCGTGTCTCCTAGGTCGGTCAGCGGCGGCCCCTCGCCCGAGCGCTGCTCAACCGGCCGCTCGGTCCCGCGGGCGCGGTCGACGAAGCGCGGGTACTGCTCGAGGAAGACCGCGTCGACCTTGCCGATCCGTCCGTTGCGGTGCTTGGCGACGATGAGCTCCGCCTCGCTCGGATCCGCGTCGTCGTTGTAGATCGCGTCGCGGTAGATGAACATGACCACGTCCGAGTCGGCCTCGATCTGGCCCGACTCGCGCAGGTCGGAGAGCATCGGGCGCTTGTCGGGCCGCTGCTCGGGCGCGCGCGAGAGTTGGGAGAGGCCGATCACCGGGACGTTCAGCTCTCCCGCCAGGATCTTCAACCCGCGCGAGATCTGGCTCACCTGCTCGACGCGGTTGACCCGCGGGTCCTCCGGACGCATCAGCTGCATGTAATCGACGATCACCAGGCTGAGACCCCCCTCGCTGGCGGCCAGGCGGCGAGCCTTGGCTCGCAACTCGAGCAGGCTGAGATCCGAGGAGTCGTCGAGCCAAAGCGGGGCCGATTCGAGCTCGTTGCACGCGCGCAGGACGCGCGGCCAGTCGCGGTCGGACACCTTGCCCATCCGCAGCTTGTCGTTTGAGATCCGCGAGCGGCTGGCGATGAAGCGATGCGCGAGCTCCGTCTCGGACATCTCCAGCGAGAAGAAGGCGACCGGCAGCTCCTGCTTTGCCGCCACGTTCTCGGCGATGTTGCAGACCAGCGCCGACTTCCCAACCGCCGGGCGGGCGGCGACCACGATCAGGTTGCCGCGCTGGAACCCGCCGAGCATGTCGTCGAGGTCGCGAAATCCAGACGGCACGCCGGTGAGCGCGACGTCGCCCTTCGCCAGCGCCTCGAGCTTGACGACCTCGTCGTGCAGCACCTCGGCCAGCTTGTTGAAGTCGCTCGCGCGCTCCTCGTGGGCAACGCGAAACAGCAGGCTCTCGGCCTGCTCCACGAGCTCCTGTGGCTCGCCTTCGCGCTCGTGAACCGACCTCTGGATTCGCTGCGACGCTGCGAGCAGCCGGCGCAGCAGGGCGTTCTGCTTGACGATCCGGGCGTAGTGGCCGGCGTTGCCGGGCACCGGCACGGTCGAGGCGAATTGGGAGACCCCGTCGCGGCCCCCCGCTTCTTCGAGCTCGCCCTGCTGGGTGAGCAGCTCCGAGACGGTCAGCGCGTCGATCGGCTCGCTGCGCTCGTACAGGCGCTTGATCGCCTTGAAGACCAGACGATGGCGCTCGCGGTAGAAGTCCTCGTCGTTGAGCCGGACGTCGAGGATCACCGGCGCGATCGAGCCCTCGGAGACCATCATCGCCCCGAGCACCGACTCCTCGGCCTCCAGGTTCTGGGGCGGTACATATGCCTCGGTCGTCGCCATCTCCGCTCCTAATTAGAGGCGCGAGGGCGGCGGAATCGCCCCTCTCGCGCTCCCCTGCCGATCCAAGCACGACCGGCTCGGCCGCGCGAGGTGTGAAGTCCGGTTTTGCGCGACTTAGTTGAGCCTGCGGGGGTGAGCCGTTACTTCTGCTCGGCGACGATGGTCTTGACGGACGCGGTCTCGCCGCCCCCGACCTCGACCTCGACCATGTAGGTGCCGGTCTCGCGGATCGGCTCCGGCAGGCGGATCTTCTTGCGGTCGATCCGGATCCCGCGCGCCTCGCCGATCGCATCGGCGATCTCGGCGTTGGTGACGGAGCCGAACAGCCTGCCGTCCTCGCCCGCGCGATGCTGGATCGTCAAGACGGTCTTGGACAGCAGCGCCGCCGTCTCACCGGCGCGCTCGGCGGCCACTCGAGCAGCCCTCTCGGCGGCCTCCTGGCGCCGCTGCGCCTCCTCGAGAGCGCCCTTGGTGGCCGGCTGAGCCAGCTTTCTGGGCAGCAGGTAGTTCCGCAGGTACCCCGGGGAGACGTCGACTGCCTCGCCGGCGCTGCCGAGGTTCTCCACGTCCTTGAGGAGGATCGCCTGCGCCACGGAAGCTAACGCTCGCCCACGTACGGGAGCAGCGCGATCTCGCGGGCTCGCTTGACGGCCAGCGCGAGCTGCTGCTGGTGGCGGCGCGACAGGCCGGTGACCCGGCGCGAGCGGACCTTGCCCCGGTCGGAGATGAACCGGCGCATCGTGTTGAGGTCCTTGTAGTCGATGTTCTCGACGTTGATGCGCGTGTACTTGCGTGGCCGGTAGCGGTCGGCAAAGCGGCCACGGCGGCGAGCGCCCGGGACCTGGGTCTGGGTGCGCTGGCGGCGGGCCATCAGGCCACTACCTCAACGATTTCGAGCCTCGATGTCATCTCGCAAAGGCGCCGCCGGAAGGCGGCGCGAGGTCCGCATGATAGCCATGGCTCACGGCAACGACC
Organism: Actinomycetota bacterium; assembly: GCA_046728015.1. Lineage (GTDB taxonomy): Bacteria > Actinomycetota > Thermoleophilia > Solirubrobacterales > 70-9 > DATAFO01. The sequence continues at coordinate 30,666 of JBKPDQ010000142.1, read as the reverse complement.
CCTCACGCGACCGGGGCCGCCGCGAGTGCGACGGCCCCGGAAGGGGGGATGAGGGGACGTTCTGACTAGAAGGGAATGTCGTCGTCGGCGCCGACGCCGGCGGGCTCGGAGCTCGAGAAGTCCGAGGTGTCGGCGGGGATGTCCGACTGCGGGGTGCTCGCAGCCGCGTTGCCGTTGCCGCCGGAGCCGTCGCGGCTGCCGAGGAATTGGACGGAGTCGGCGATTATCTCCACCGACTGCCGCTTGGATCCGTCCTGAGCCTCCCACTCGCGCCACTCCAGCCGGCCTTGGACCGCGACCGGACGGCCCTTGGACAGGTAGGTCGCGCAGTTCTCGCCCTGGGCGCCCCAGACGGTGACGTCGAAGTAGTTCGGCTTGTCGACCCACTCGCTGCCTTCCTTGCGGCGGCTGTTGACCGCAATCCGCAGCTTGCAGACCGAGTTCCCGCTCGGCAGGCTCCGCAGTTCGGGATCCTTGGTCAGGTTGCCCGTGACCACGACCACGTTGATGTTCGTAGCTGCCACTCGAATCAGTCCTTCCGTGCTTGCTTGATCGTTATCCAGTCTAAGTCTGGGACGGACGGCTTCTCTCCCCCTGCGGGGCGCGAAAGTCGGAGCGTGCGGCTTTAGCTGGTGCGAGCGTTATCCCGCCCACCAGTCCGGGGGCGCAGGAAGTACCGCTTCGCCTGGAAGGCGCACCGGTGCCGTCCGCGTGCAGATTTCAAGTGAGTGAAGGGTTTTCCGGCCTATAGCACCCAAAGGCCTCTTGCAGTCGACACGCTCGGCCGTTCAGCGGGTCGTCAGAATGGGTGAGCGTTGTCGATCTCCCGGACAGCGTCGCTCGGCGACTACCGGCTCACCCGGATCGGGCTCGGCACGAATCGGCTCACCGAGAAGCCTGAGAACCGGGCATTCCTGGAGGCAGCCCTCGACGCCGGCGTGAACTTCATCGACACCGCTCATGTCTACACGGGCGGTGAGAGCGAGCGGACGATCGGCGGCGCTCTCGCCCCATTCGCAGACGACCTGGTGGTCGCCACGAAGGGCGGATACGAGCCGGGCACTGGCCGCCCGGAGCAGCTGCGGGCCGAGCTGGAGGAGAGCTTCGAGCGGCTCCGGACCGACACGATCACCCTCTACTACCTCCACCGCGTCCACCCGGACGCGCCGCTCGAGGAGAGCCTTGGCGTAATCAAGGAGTACCGCGACGACCGGCGCATTCGCCACGTCGGCCTCTCCCTCGTGGACGTGGAGCAGATCAAGCGCGCACAGGCCGTGGTCCCGATCGCGGCGGTCCAGAACCCGTACAACCTCTCCGAGCGCAAGTACGACGACGTGGTGGACTTCTGCGAGCGGGACGAGATCCTGTTCGCTCCGTACTACCCCTTGCGCGGGGAGGCGCCGTCAGCGCTCGACGCGATCGCCGCACGCTACGACGCGACCCCGCAGCAGATCGCGCTTGCGTGGCTGCTGAAGCGCTCACCGAAGGTGGTCCCGATTCCCGGGACGCTCTCGCTCGAGCACTTGAAGAGCAATCTGGCCGCGCTCGATCTCGAGCTGTCCGATGAGGACTACGCCAGGCTCGACGGCGGCTGAAGAGGCGGCCGCGGCGCGGACCTGGGCTAGCTGGGCTCTTCGCCCTCGGGGGCGTCCGCCGGCGCGCTTCCTTCGGGCTCGGCGGGCGGTGTATCCGGCGCCTCCGGTGGGGGCTCGGCCGGCTCTTCGACCGGAGGCGAATCGGGCGCCGGGGGAGCCTCCGTCGGCTGCTGTGCGGGTGTCGGCTCGGCGGGTGCTTCGGCCGGCGGCGAGTCGGGTGCTTCGGCCTCGACCGCGTCACGGGGAGGCCTGCCTCCCGGCCCGCCGCGGCGGGCCGGCGCCGAGCGGGCGGAGCTGGCCAGCGAAACCGGCGGCGGCGGCTCGATCACGGGCGAGCGCGGATCGACCTTGAAGATCCGGAAGCGCAACACGCCGTCGGTGATCTTCAGGCTGTGATCGAGCTCGTCGAGCAACGGGCCCTGGGCCTCGAAGCGAAAGAAGCGGTAGTCGGCCTCGGTGCGCTGGCGGATCTCATACGCCATCTTGCGCATGCCCCAGGGCTGATCGTGCTTCGGCTCGCCGCCGGACGTGATGCGCTGGCGGGCCTCTTCGGCGATCTGGTCGCGACGCTCGTCCGAAACCTCGGGATCGAGCATCAGCACGAGCTCGTATTCGGCTGTCTTCGTTGCTGTCGCCAAAACGGCGGGTGACTATAGCGGCCGCCGGATAGCGGGACGGGGGGCGCCGCGCGCACGCCCGGGCTTGTAGCCGGGGCATGGATCGAAGCCGCATCCGCTGGCGCAACGTCGGCCGGCTCGCAGCGGGAGCCGTCGCTGCGGGCGGCCTGCTGGTGGTCGGGCCAAGCCTGCTCGATCCGCCCGAGCCCCCACCCCTCCCGCCAGACGTTGGCCTGGCAAGCGGACCCTCGGGTGCCGCGGCAACCGTCGACGATCCCGCGCTGACTCTCGCTGACGCGGAGCCGTCTCCGGCACAGCCTCGGGAACGCCAGGCCCGGAAGCCACGCGGCATGGGAGAGCGGCCGCACGAGCCGAAGCAACCCGAGCCGGATCGGCCGCAAGTTCGTAGACCGACTTCCTCCCCCGCCACGCCGCCCGCCGCGTCGAACTCGCCGCCCGCGCCGGCGCCCGCGGTCGCCGTCGTTGCGCCGGCGCCGCCTCCCGCCGCACCGCCATTGCCACCCCCACAGCCCGCGTCCAGCCACCCGTCCGAGTTCGGATTCGAACGCTGAGAGGAGCCCATGACCCGGCCGATCGGAGAATCACGCAGCCGAGACCACGCCGTCCGTCGGCGCCGGGTAGTGATGATCGCGCTTGTCGCGGCCGCTACGGCCCTCGCCGCGCTGATCGCGGCCAGACCCGTCGGTGCTGGCAGCTACGTGACCACACAGTGCAGTCCCGCCGATCAGGGGTCTGGCGCGGCCTGGGAGCGAACCTCCAACGACTATCGCGAGCGCCGCCGTTGTGCGGCCGGCGACGGGTTGCAGGTCTACCAGGACGCCGGGTCGACCGCCCACGGCCGCTACGGAGCCTGGGTCTGGCGGGCGCCCGCGGGCACGGTCTTCACTTCGCTGCAGGCCAACGTCAGCCTGCTCAGCCGCGCGGGACATCACGGCGAGCTCTGGGCCACGCGAACCAGCGGCTCCCGCCTCGAGTTCGCCAACGAGCATCGCGACTTTCGTGTCCACCACGCCAACGGCACGTTCTCCCGCCTCGAGTCCATGCTCCGCTGCGTTTCGGGCGACGGGTGCGGCAGGGCCCCCGACGAGGAGGCCCACGCCTACGCCAAGGGCTTGTTCCTGCGAGTCGACGACCGGTCGTCACCGGAGATGAAGGCCGACGGTGGATCGCTGCTCGATGGCGCGGTGGCGCGCGGTACCCGCAGCCTGGCCTACCGTGGGTCCGATCGGGGCGGCGGAGTGCGTCGGGTGTCGCTTGCGGTCAATGACACAGAGGTGGCAAGTGATGTGCGGAACTGCGAGCTCGCGGACGGCTTCGCGACCGCGCTGTCGCCGTGTCCGGCGACCGTCGCGGGCGGCTGGTCAGTCAACACCGCCGCGGCCGCCTTCGACACGGGCCCCAACCGGATCGCCGCGTGTGCCAGCGACCTGGCGCTCGACGGCTCTCCCCATCGCGACTGCGACAGACGGCGGGTCTGGGTGGACAACGTCTGTCCCGCGTCGACCGTGGCCGGCGCGCAACTGACCGCGCGCTTCAGGCGTGGAGGGGATCGAGCCACGATCCGCTCCGATCGCCCTGCCAGCATCGAGGGGCGTGTGCTCGACGAGGGCGGGCAGCCGGTGTCGAGTGCGACGATCTGCGCGCTCACCCGCGTGGCTCTCTACGACTCGCCAGTTCTGGTCGCGCGAACTGCGTCAACGGATGACGAAGGGCGCTACCGCCTGGCGCTTCCCAGGGGAGCGAGTCGGCGCGTGTTCGTGCACCACATCCACGGATCGACCGTCGTCTCGCGCCACGGCTTGACCCTGCGCTCGCGGGTGCGGCCGACGTTCGCTGTCGATCCCGAGCGGAGGCTGGCCAACGGCGACCGGCTGACCTTCTCCGGCCGGCTCCCGGGCCCGGGCTGCTCGCAGCGGGTCGTCAAGGTCCAAGCGAAGGTGGACGCTCGCTGGCAGGTGTTTCGAACGGATCGCACGGACGCGCGCTGCCGTTATCTCGCGCACTACCGCCTGCGGACGACCAGCCAGGCCACCGAGTACCGGTTCCGCGCCCTGGTGCCACCGCAGGCCGGGTACCCGTACGAGCGCGGCCGCTCCAAAGCGAGGCGCGCAAGCGTGACGGGCCGACGCGGGCGATGATCTGCCGCCCGCGTTGCAGTCTCATCTCGGGCACGGAGGACGAGCGTCGTTCACCCGCGCTCTGGCCCGGGCGAATCGACGTCGGTGACGCTAGCCGACCGGGGCGCCCTCGCGCTTGGCGTGGATGTCGGCGAGCTGCTCGTTGATCCAGACACCTGGGTCGCGCTGGCGCACGATCTCGCGTAGCCGCGACGCGCGTAGCCGGCGCTCCTCCGGGTCCATCGTCAGCGCCCGGTAAATCGTGTCGGCCTGCTCCTGGATGTCGAACGGGTTGACCGTGATCGTGCACTCGCCGAGCTCCTCGTGCGCGCCCGTGTTCTCCGACAGCATCACGACGCCGTCGCGGGTGTTCACGGCCGGCGCCTCCTTGGCGACGAGGTTCATGCCGTCGAAGAGGGAGTTGACGATCAGCAGGTCGCACTGCTTGTAGCGCGCGACGGCCTCCGGAAAGTTCTCGTAGATGCGCAGGTCGATCGGCATCCAGTCGGTGGTGCCGTGGCGATGGTTGACCACCGCCACCAGCGCCTCGATCCGCTCCAGGTACTCGGCGTACTCGGGCACGTCCTGGCGCGAGGGCTGAAGGTGGGCGATGAACGTGACGCGCTCGCGAAACTCCGGGTGCTGCTGGAGGAAGACGTCGAAGGCGGTGAAGCCGCGCAAGACGTTCTTGGAGAGATCGGCGCGGTCCACGCGCAGGATCATGTGGTCGCGACGGCGCGCCAGCACCTCCTGCTCGTAGACGAGCACCTCCTCCGAGGAGGCCGCGCGCTCGAGTCGCTTGTAGTCGATTCCCAGCGGATATGCGCGCACCCAGGTCTCGCGGCCGCCGTGCAGGATGGCGCCGCGCTGGTAGTCCACGTCGACCTCCATCAGCTCGCGGCAGCAGTGCAGGAAGTTGCGGCAGTACGCCGTGGTGTGAAAGCCGATGATGTCGTTGGCTAGCAGCCCGCGGTAGATCTCCTCACGCATTCGCGCGGGGAGGATGCGCCAGCTGTCGGGCTGCGACCAGGGGATGTGGACGAAGTGCTGGAGCGTCGCGTCGGGGCGCGCCGCCCGGACCAGCGCCGGGCACGTATAGAGGTGGTAGTCGTGGAACATCACCAGCGGCTCGGGCTGGCCCTCGATCGCCCCCAGCACCCCCTCGGCGAGGTCCGCGTTGACGACGCGATAGCCCTGATCCCACGCCTCGGCCTCCTCGCGCCGGATGTCGGGCGCGTTGGACAGGTCCCACAGGTAGTGCTGGATGAACCAGAGGATCGGGTTCGCGATCACGTTGTAGAAGCGGTCGTACGCGACGCTGTCGCTCTCCACCAGCAGCACCTCGTACGCCACGTCGTCGAGCTCGACGGTCACCGGGTCGCCACCCGACTCACGAGCGACGGCGAGGTCCTGGTCCGTCATCGCCGAGGCGATCCACAGCGCCCCCCTGTGCGCAACCAGGCCCGTGAGCGCGGTGACCAGCCCGCCGCCACCGCGGCGCACCGTGCGCTCGCCTTCCGCCCCCCGCTCGAATTGGGCCGGCCCCCTGTTGGAGACGATCACGAGCCGGTCGGCGGTCGAAGCCATGCCCACTAAACCTCGAGCTCCTCGAAGAGGCTCAGCCAATCGCGCAGCAGCCGAGGGGTGAGGAAGTGCGCGCGGGCGTGCTCCTTGCCGGCCCGCCCGATTCGCTTTGCCAGCTCGGGATCCCGCAGCGCCTCGATCGAGCGCTGCGCCGTTTGCTCCGGCGACGAAACCAGGAACCCGCTGACTCCGTCGGTGATCTGAAGCGGGATCCCACCGACGTTGCCGGCGACCGTGGGCCGGCCCTTCCAGAGCGCTTCGGTGACGGTGAGGCCGAAGCCCTCGCGGATCGACTTCTGGATCACCACGTCCGCTTGGGATTGAAAGGCGTTCACCTCGATCGCGCCGACGTTGTTGAGGTTGTTGAGGATCTTGATGTCAGGGTCGCCGTCAGCGTGCCGGAACGTCTCGTGAAAGAACTCCCAGCCCTCGGGATCGTCCGTCGCCATCGAGCCGACCAGCGCCAGCTGCGCCTCCGGAACCTCCTTGGTGACGATTCGATACGCGTCGATGACGCCGATCGGATCCTTCCAGGGGTCGAACCGTGACACCTGGCACAGCAGTGGCCGGTCGGTGTCGATGCCGAACTGGTCGCAGACGTAAGCGGCATCGTCGGGCGACAGCGCCATGTTCTTGGGCGAGAGCGGGTCGATCGCCGGCGGGCAGATGCGGCGAATCCCGCCGTCCAGGTCGGCGGGCACGTACTGCTCCAAGTGCCAGACGCTGGCGTCGTAGTCGTGGATCAGCGGCAGCATCCGCCCGAGCGTGTCCTTGTTCGGCGTCGAGAGGTCGATGTGGCAGCGCCAGATCCAGCGACGCGCCTTCTCGGCGGCGTTGCGCTTCATCGCAGCGGGTTGGGGGTCGTGGATGATGATTGCGTCCCAATCCCCTTCCAGGCTCTGGGCGTTCATCGTGTTGTAGGCCTCGAAGACCTCCCACTGCTCGTCGGATATCGACTGGTCGGCGCCCTGGAGGGAGTTGTGCATCAGCTTGGTGACATTGAAAAACTCCTCGCGCCCGATGATCACCTGCCAGTGCGTGTCGAGGCCGACGTCGCGCATCAGGGGCACGAGCGTGTAGAGGATCTCCGAGACGCCGCCGCCGAAGGCGGTCGCGCTGACGTGCAGGATCTTTTTGCCCTCGAGCGGCTCCGCCAGCTCGCGAATCTGCTCGATCAGGCCGCGGCCTGCGATGTGCGTGTAATCGGCTAGCGACCGATGGCCGAGGGCGACTTCCTGAAGCACCAGCGGAAAATACCTGCGCGGGAGCGTCGGGCTACCTGACCTCGCGGGCCAGGCGCCCTATCCCCGCCTCGATCTCGCGCAGGATCTCAACGTGCAGCGCACGGGTTGCCGCCGCTACGCAGGAGATCTGAAACTCCGGCCCCGAGCCGAGCAGAGGCCGATCGTCGAGCGGCCTCCCGTAGGCGTCCGTGATGCAGGCGCCGGCCTCCGTTAGGCACAGAGCCGCGGCCGCGACGTCGTAGGGCGAGTTGTTGAGCACGGCCCCACCGCCGACCCGCTCGAACTCCTCCCGCATCCCCGGGACGTCGTCGACGATCCGCGGGCCCGGCTCCACGTACGCATCGAGCTGACCGGTGACGATGCGGGTCATGTCGTAGGTGGCCGACCCGAGATCGAAGGTCCCGCCGCCGACCGACGAGGCGTCGAGCAGATCGCCGATCACCTCGACGACGGCCCTCGCGGGCCGTCCGCGGAAGCCGTAGGTCCAGAACATGCGGCCGATGCTCTCGTTGGCCGAGAGCGCGGGGGCCGGATCGACCCCGCCGCCGCGCTGGGCCAAGAAGACGCGCCCGGACTTGATCTCCACGATGCAGCCCACCTCGACGTCGCTCAGGGTCGGCTGGGCGTCGTCGAGCGCCGCCGTGGCCACCGAGACGCACGCGGACTCGAATCCCGCCATCGCCGGGCGGGTGCCGTCGATCGGGTCCACGACCAGCACCCAACGCGGGTCGCCGGTGGGCGCCACCAGGCCCCGGTCCTCGGAGTAGAAGGCGACGTCCGGCGCGTGGGAGCCGAGGTAGTCCTCGAGGAACGACTCGGCTCGCTCGTCGATCGCAAAGGTGACGTCACCGCCCTCTCCCTCGCCCGCGTGCGTGCGCCCGTCGTGGCTGCCGAGGTGCGGCAGCACCTGCTCGCGCAGCGCCAGCGCCAGCGCGCGCGTCAGCTCACGCGCCTCTTCTCCCTTCTGCGCCACGCCTACGCGAGGTCGCTCGGGCGCTCCTCGAGGGTGACCTCGACCTCCTGGCGCTCGCCGTCGCGGATGATCCCGAGCGTGACCTCGTCGCCGGGATCGAGGAGCGAGATCAGCCGGGGCAGGTCGCTCGCGCCAACGATCTCGTCGCCGTTGACCGAGAAGATCACATCTCCGCCCGCGTCGATGTCACGCCCCTGGAAGCGGATCGGCTCATCCCCCGCCTCAAGCCCAGCGTCGTCCGCCGGTCCCCCGCTCACAACGCGCGAGACCAGCGCCCCCGTGTCGACGTCGAGGCCGAGGCGCTCGGCAAGCTGCGGATAGAGCGGCGTGGTCTCGACGCCGATGTAGGCGTAGGACACCTCCCCGTCCTCGCGAAGCTGGTTGATCGCACGCTCGGCCAGGTCGATCGGGACGGCGAAGCCGACGCCCTCGTTGCCGCCCGAAGTCGTGTTGATCTGCTGGTTGATCCCAACTACTTCACCGGCCGCGTCTAGCAGCGGCCCACCGGAGTTGCCCGGGTTGATCGACGCATCCGTCTGGATCGCTCCGTCGATCGCAAACCGGGTCAGCGAGTCGATCGTCCGGTCGCTCGCCGAGACGACACCGATCGAGAGCGACTGCTGCTGTCCGAAGGGACTGCCGATGGCGGCCACCGGTTCGCCCACCTCCACGTCGTTCTCCGAGCCCAGCGTCAAGGGGCGAAGGTCGAGTCCCTCCGGATCCACTTTGAGCAGCGCCACATCGGCAAAGGGGTCGGAGCCGACGATCTCTGCCGGCACCTGGTTGCGATCGCTGAACTCCACGAAGACCTCCCGTGCCGGGCGAAGCTCGCCTCCGCCGCCGGCCGTGCCGCCTTCGGTGACGACGTGGGCGTTGGTGATGATCTCGCCGTCCTCCGAGATCACGAAACCGGACCCCTGGCCCTGACCGCCGCCGCCGCTGGGATCGAGCAGGGTGGGAGAGGAACCGCCGAACATCGAGCGCACCGTCACCACGCCTGGCGCCGCCGCCTCGTAGATCGTCTGTGAGTCGAAGGCGCCGTCCTGGGCCTCGACTACGACGCGCTTGGTGTCGCCCTCCTGCGACGCCGCCGGCTCGTCGCCGGCGGAGTCGGAGTCGTCGTCACCGCAGGCGGCGAAGACCAAGGCCGCCAGCGCCACGAGCAGAAAGCCCAGCGCGAGCCTCGTCAGGATGACCCGCTGGCTCGGCGACGACGATGCCGTCATGTTGCGGCCGCCCGCACCGCCGTGGGCAGGCGGAGCTCGAACTCGGTGCGCCCGTGACGGGAGCGCAACTCCAGCGCGCCGTCCATGCGGAGCGCCAGCTCGCGCGCGATTGCCAGCCCCAGCCCCGAGCCGCCGACCTCATCGCCCGTGTAGAAGCGCTCGAAGACTCGCTCGCGCGCCTGCGGGTCGATGCCGGGACCACGGTCCCTGACGATCAGGCTCGCGGCCCCGTCTTGGAGCTGTGTCGTGAGTGAGATCGCGGTTCCCTCCGGCGTGTGGGTCAGGGCGTTGTCGATCAGGATACGGATGATCTGTGCCGTCCTATCCGGATCGGCGAACGCCCGCGCGCCCCGCTGGCCCGCGACGTCGATGCGCGACCCGTGGCCGTCGGCAGCGGGGCCGAACTCGACCACGACCCGCCTCGTGAGCTCGCCGAGATCGACGGGCTGGAGCTGGATCTCGATCGCGTCGGCGTCGAGCTTGGACAGGTCCAGCAGGTCGGCGGTGAGCTTGGTCAGGCGCGCCAGCTGCTCGCGCATCGTGCGCACGAACTCCTCTCGGGCCGCCGGATCCGGGTCCTCGTTTTCAAGCAGCTCCACGAATCCGCTCAGCGAGAAGATTGGCGTGCGCAGCTCGTGGGAGGCGTTGGCGATGAACTCCTTGCGGGCGCTGTCGAGCCGGGCGAGGCGCTTCTGCATCTCGTTGAAGCTCACCGCCAGCTGGCCGACCTCGTCGTGCGACCCGATCGGGATCGCCGTCGAAAAATCGCCGTCGGCGACCTTCTCGGCCGCCTGCTTCAGGCGGCGCAGACGCCTGGCGTGGGCACCGGCGACGAACCAGCCCGCCGCCAGCGCGGCCAGCAGAGCGATTGCGCCGGCGATCAGGATCTGGCGGCGAATCAGAGCCACGTTGTCGTCGACCTCGTCGAGCGAGTCCGAAAGCACGGCGACCCACCGCGGCTCGCCGTCGTCGTAGAGGGCGACCGCCGTCTCCCCGATGCGCACGCCGTCAACCCGCTCGACCGCCGTCGCCACGGGACCGGAGGCCGCCGCAGCGGCAGCAGCGGGGTAGGCGGGGACCAAGGCGGTTTGCTCGACCGCGGAGTCGCCCACGACGAAGGTCGGCTCGGGGCCTTCGGTCTGGGGCCGGACGCCGAGCACGGTCACCCGCGCCCCCGTGCGCTGGTCGATGTCGCGAATGAGCCGCCGGAGGTCGGATTGCGAGATCCCTTCTCGCATCGCCGACGCGAGCCGCGCGCTCTGCTCGGTCGCGACCGACTCGAGGTTGCGCAGCTTCTCGGCAGTCAGGCTGGAGCGAAGCTGCGGCACCACGTACAGGTAGATGAACCCGACCGCAGCCGCCGTGATGATGAAGAACAGCAGCGCCAGCCGGTTCCGAACGCTGTTCATTCCTGGTCGCGGAAGCGGTACCCCACCCCCCGCACGGTGAACAGATACTCGGGCTGGCGTGGATCGCGCTCGAGCTTCTCCCTGAGATGCCGGATGTGGACATCGACCGTTCGCGGGTCGCGGTACGCCGAGTCCCCCCACACCTGCTCGAGCAGCATCTCCCGGGTCAAGACCCGCCCGGGCGATCGGGCGAGCGCCGCGAGGATCTCGAACTCGACGTAGGTGATCTTGACCGGCTCACCGCGGACGGTCACCGTCCGTCGTTCGAAGTCGAGCTTCAACTCGCCGGCGACGATCGGCTCCTCGGTCACCGGATGGCCGCGAAGCATGTCCGCGCGGCGAAGCGCAGCGCGCACCCGGCTCCGGAACTCGCGCACCGAGAAGGGCTTGGTGATGTAGTCGTCCGCTCCCATCTCGAGCCCGAGCACCTTGTCGATCTCGTCGTCCTTGGCCGTGAGCATGATGATCGGCACCTGGCTGCGCGTGCGCAGCCGCCGGCAGACCTCGATCCCGTCGACCTTGGGAAGCATGAGGTCGAGCACCACGAGGTCGAACCGCTGCTCGGCGAAGCGGTCCAGAGCTTCACGGCCGTCCTGCGCCGACACCACCTCGTAGCCGTCCTTGCGAAGCGGATACGCGAGCAGCGTCTGCACCGCCTGCTCGTCGTCGACGAGCAGGATGCGAGCCGATCCGTCGACCCCAGCACCCATGCGGGAAAGGGTAGTCCGGGCGCATCGCCGGCTTCGGTCGGCAGTATGCAGGCCCCTTGATCGTCGACTTTCGCCTCTACCGGGCCGCGTTCATCCCTGCCCTGCTTGCGGCGGTGACGCTGATGTTCTCGCTCCAGGGAGTTCCGCCGGCAGTGGAGCCGGCCGTGCCGACGAGTGGCTTCGAGGCCGGTCCGGCGATGGCGATGACGCGGCAGATCGCTACCAGCGCTCCCGATCGGCCACCCGGCTCCGATGGCGACAACCGGGTGGCCGACCTGGTGGCCGATCGGTTCGCGGCGATCGAGGCCGGGACCTCCTCCGAGCAGCAGTTCGACGCGACCTTCGACGGGGACGACGTCAGCTTGCGCAACGTCCTGCTGACGCTGTCAGGAGAGACCGACGACACGATCGTGGTGCTCGCCGCGCGCGACTCGGTCGAGGACGCCGGCGCCGCCTCTAGCGCCGCAGCAACCGGGGCCCTGGTCGAGCTGGCCGAGGCGCTCGGCGTGGCGGGCCACTCGAAGACCTACGTGCTGGCCTCGACCTCCGGCGCCAGCGAGGGGGCTACCGGGGCTCGCGAGCTGCTCGACGGCCTCGCAGGTGCGGGCCAGGTGGACGCCGTGGTGGTGCTCTCGCAGCCTGGGGCCGCGGAGCTGGCGCAGCCGTTCGTCATCACCACCGCCACGGGCACCGAGAGCGGCTCGGCACAGTTGCGACAGACGGCCGAGCGCGCTGTCGAGACCCAGGCCGGGGTGCCCCCCCACGCCGCAGGCGCGTTCGGCCAGCTGGCTCGGCTTGCGATCCCGTCCGGCCTCGGCGAGCAGGCGCCCCTGATCGAGATGGACGTCGACGCCATCGCGATCTCGTCGGCCGGCGAGCGTCCCCTCCCACCCGGTCGCGACCAGGAGGAGGACCTCTCCGCGGAAACGGTGTCCGACTTCGGTCGGGTAGCGCAATCGCTGGTCCAGGCCCTCGACTCGACGCCCTCCCTCGACCACGGTCCGTCCACGTATCTCGAGGTGGGCGGAAACCTCGTTCCGGGCTGGACGCTGTCGCTGCTCGCCCTCGGGCTGCTGCTGCCGGCAGTGGTGGCGTCGGTCGACGCAGCGGCCCGAGCGCTGCGCCGAACCGAGCCGCTCGCCGACGGCCTCGCGTGGGCGGCGGCGATGGCGCTGCCGCTGGTTGGCGGCCTGGGGCTCCTCTACCTGCTCTCGTTTCTCGGAGTCGTCCCCCGACCGCGCTTTCCCTATGACCCCGCGATGTTCGAGATCGGGGTGGCCGCCGTCGCCACGGCAGTGCTCGTCTGCGCCGCGGTCATCGGCAGCGCATTCCTGCTGCGCGGCAGGAGCCGCGCTGGACCCGCCGGCGACGCGGCTGTCGCCGGCGTGGGGGTGATCGCGGCAGGGGCCGGCTTGGTGGTCTGGCTCGCCAACCCCTACCTGGCATTTCTCCTCGCGCCGACGGCCCACGTCTGGCTGCTCGCCACCGGTGCCATGCGGCTCACCCACGTCGCGACGACGGCCGCCGCCGCCGCCTCGTTGCTGCCGGCCGCGGCGGCGCTGGGCCACGTGGCCTCCGCGCTCGACCTCGGCGCCGGAGCGCCGTGGACGCTGGCGATCATGGTCGCCGACGGCCAGATCGGCTTCTGGTCCATGCTCGGGGTCTGCTTCCTGGTGGGATCGCTCGTGGGCGCGGTGCTCCGTTCGGGCTCTGGACGCAAGTCCGATCCTGCCGTCGATGCCGCGGGACGATCTATCCAGTGAAGAGGACCCTTGGGGGCAATGGGACGGGTATCACGGAGCGGGTCACCTACGACACGAAGAGGCTGGCGACCTTGAGGCGGGAGATTGCGCTGGGCCGCTATGGGGTCGACTCGGCGGCCGTCGCCGACGCGATCCTGCTCAAGCTGCGCCTGGTTCGCCGGGGCCGGGCGGTGATTGCCGCTCAGCGAGGTGATCGAAGCCGCGGGGCGGACGGGAGGTCCCATCCGGCTCGATGAGCTCGACGCCCTCGCCCAGCGCTACCTCGCCGATCGTCGTCAACCGCACGCCGACTGATGCGAGCGCCCGGCGCGCGTCGTCGACCTGATCGGGCGGCAAGGAGACGAGAAGCTCGTAGTCCTCGCCCCCGGCGCTGGCGAGCTCGAGGGCATCGCGTCCCGAGGAGCCGGCGACCGCCTCGACGCCGTCCGCGACCGGCAGCTCCGACAGCTCGATCCGGGCGGCGACGCCGCTCGCCTCGGCCAGATGGCCGGCATCGCCGCCGAGGCCGTCGCTGACGTCGATCATCGCCGTGGCGCCCGCTGCCGCCAGTGCGCGACCGGCGGCGATCCGCGGCTCCGGCCGCAGCTGGCGGTCGCGAAGCCGGGAGGCGACCCCGGGCGGGATCCCGGAGGCGAGCTCCTCGTCCCGCAGCAGGATCAAACCTGCGCCCGCGCCGCCGAGCTCGCCCGTGACAGCGAGCACGTCACCGGGCCGAGCGCCCGAACGCAGCACGAGCTCCTCGGCCGAGGCCGCATAGCCGACGGCCGTCACCGCCAGCAGGAGCACCGGAGCCCGGGTGACATCGCCACCCGCGACGGTCACACCGTGTGGGCCGGCGGCGTCGGCGAGCCCGTCGGCGAGCGCCAGACAGTCCTCCTCGGTGGCGTCCGCCGGAAGGCCGAGCTGGACGTACGCCTCGCCCGGCTGGGCGCCCATGGCGGCGAGATCGGAAAGCGCCGCCGCCAGCGCCTTGTGGCCGACCGCTCGGAGGGGAGCGGTCGCGCGCTCGAAGTGCACCCCGTCGATCGCCGCGTCGACCGTGGTCACGACCGCCCCGGAGACCTCGGCCACGGCGGCGTCGTCTCCGCTGCCCACCACGAGCGGCGAACCGGCTGGGGCGACTGCGGCTGACCCAAGCCGCTCTCGCAGGGCGGCGATGAGCTCGAACTCGCCCTTCACAGGGCTATTGAACCCGAGTCCGAGCTAGCCGCCGGTTCCGCCCGAGGCGGGTCCGTTACCGCCACCGTTGCCGCCACCGCCGGGGCTCGGCGACGGGGCGGCGTCCTGGCCGGCCCCCGGCGCGTACAGGTCCGGGTCGTATCCGTTCGTATCGCCCGTGGTCCCATCGTCCGGGCTCTTCACGTCGTCGCGCGGCTTGTCGTCGGTGGGATCGGTCGGGTCATAGGGCTGGTAGTTGGGGTCGACCGTGTGCTCGCTGTAGTAGCTCGACAGCTGTGCGGGATGCTCGGGCTCGGGGAAGTCGTCGCACGGCTGGTCGGCCGCGACCATCATGTAGTCGTGCCAGATCGGCGCCGACAGATCGGCGCCGTATCCGGGCAGCGGCACGCGAGCGTCGGGGTGCCCGGTCCACACGGCCGTCGAGACGTGCGGTGTGAAACCGACGAACCAGGCGTCGGACTGCTCCTCGGTCGTCCCGGTCTTGCCCGCGGCCGGACAATCGATTCCATGTCCGGCGGCGGTGCCGTACTCCAGCGTGCCCTTCATCACGTCGACCACCTCGTAGGCGACGCCGTCGCTGATCACCCGGCGTCCGTCGGTGTCCTCGGGCTCGTCCACGTCCCCGTTCGGGAACTCGACCCGGCGGATCGCCGTCGGGTCGTGGTGGACGCCGCCATTGGCGATCGTGGCGTAGGCGTTCGACATCTCGAGCACGGAGCAGCAGTACGCGGTGCCTCCGATCGACTCCGCCGCGTACCCCTGGAGTTCGGACGTGATCCCCATCCGGCGCGCCATCGACGCGAAGTTCTCGGGCCCTACGTCGAGGGCGAGCTGCGCGAAGATGGTGTTGATCGAGTTCGCCGTCGCCTGGCGCAGGCTCATCGTCCCCCCGCCGCCGCTCACGGACCAGGGCTCGCAGTAGAGCCCAGAGTCGTCGCAGATCTCAAGCGTGATCGTCGACGGGCCGTTGTAGTACGTCGAGTCTGGGTCCACCCCTTGGTCGACCGCCGTCGTCAGCACGAACGGCTTGAACGCGGAGCCCGGCTGCCGCACACCCTGAGCGGCGAGGTTGAACTGGCTCGAGTCGTAGCTCGCCGAGGACGCCATCGCGAGGATCTCTCCGGTCTGGGTGTCCGTAGAGACGAGGGCGTTGGCGGCCTCCGGAGTCGGGTTCGCGGCGATCGCCTCTGTCGCGGCTCTCTGGAGCACCGGGTCGATGGTCGTGTGCACCTCGAGGCCGCCCTGGCGCACGGTGTTGACGCCGTACTCCTCGATCAGCTGCTGCTCGACGTAATCGAAGAAGAACCTCTCCTTGATCGTCTCGTACTTGTAGCCGCGCTCGAGGCCAAGCCCCTCGCCGAGCGTTTGCTCATAGGTGAGCTCGTCGATGTAGCCCTGCTCGTACATCGCCTCAAGGACTGAATTGCGCCGGGCCTTGGCCGCCTCGGGATTGAGCAGCGGGTTGTAGCGCGAGGGGGCCTGGGGAAGGCCAGCGAGAAGCGCCGCCTCGTTGAGGTCCAGCTCCGAGACGGGCTTGTTGAAATACACCTGCGAAGCGGCCTCGACGCCAACCGAGGTGCGCCCGTCCGTCGTGCCGTAGGACGCGGTGTTGAGGTACTCCTCGAGAATCCATTCCTTGGAGCGCTCCTTCTCGAGGTCCTCGGCCAGCTTCGCCTCGATGATCTTGCGCTCGATCGTCTGCTCGGGATCGGGGATGTAGAGGTTGCGAACGAGCTGCTGGGTGATCGTCGAGCCGCCCTGTTTGATCTCCCCCGCCGTCAGGTTCTCCCAGGCGGCGCGCGCCACGGCGCCGTAGTCGACGCCGTCGTGCTCGTAGAAGTTCTCGTCCTCGATCGCGATCGTCGCTTCCTGAAGCGTCTTCGGGATCTCCTTGAGGTCGACGGGCTCGCGGATCGCGTCCGAGCGGATGTAGCCGAGCAGCGAGCCGTCAGAGGCGTAGACCTCGGAGGAGGCTCCGCGGTCGATCGGTTGGAGGGTGTCGATGTCCGGGGCCGAGGCGCGGACGTCAAGCACCCACAGCCCCACGCCGGCGATGCCGATGCCGATTAAGGCGAACAGAACGCCGAACCCGAGGAGGATCTTCTTGCCGACCGAGCCGCGCGAACGCCGGAAGCGTCTGCGTGCGCTCTGAGTCATCGCTACGTCGAAAAGGGTACTGACGCGGGGCTCATTCCCCTCCACATACGTGCGAGAGGCGTTGCAAGATCCCTACTGAGTGTTCAGGAGGCCCGCCTCGCGAAGGGCTCGATGCGCGCGCTCGCGCAGGGCCGCCTCCTCGCCCCCCGCACGCGTGCCGCCCGCTCGGCGCGGCCCGTGGACCTCAAGGCGGACGCCCTCGGGCGTCATCTCGGCGACGTCGATCTGCGAGGGCTCAAGTGGCTCGAGCGCCTTCCTCGCGGCGTCGAGGTCGGCGTGCGGCGGCACCCAGACCGAGGCCATCGTCGGCGCGCTGAGGTCGCCCGTCGAGTTGTTCACGACCACGCTTGTGACCACGGTCTCGTTGGGCACGATGACGAGGCGGCCGTCCCCGGTATCGACGAAGGTGTGCGAGAGGGTGAGGTCGTCGACGCGCCCGGTCTCGTCGGCGATCGTGACCTTGTCGCCGATGCGGATTGGCTGGGTGATCGCGAGCAGGATCCCCGCCAGAGGGTTGGCGAGCACCTTCTGGGCGGCGAAGCCGAGCACCAGGCCCAACACGGCCCCGGACGCGAGGACGGCGTTGGCGAGCTTGTTGAGGTTGTCGAACTGGCTCAGCGCGATCCCGACGCCGATGACGATGATCGTCGCGAAGACCAGCCTGCGGATCATCCGCAGCCGGGTCTGAGCCGCGCGCGAGATCGGCGTGTCGGTGACCCGCGTGGCCACGCGCGTCGTGCGTCCGATCACCAGCCGATCGACCACGAACGCGAGCACGACGGTGATCAGCAGCGTGAGCCCGGCGGACACCCACTCGCCGTTCGCTTCCCAGAACGTCTCTTCCGCGGCCAAGACCCGCAACGTCTCTTCCACGGCCACGATCCTGACAACCTTCGCCGCCCGATGGAGACGAAGGCCGTGCTCGTCGATGCGCTGGGCACTCTGGTGGAGCTCGAGCCCCCCTGGGTGCATCTGGCGTCAGAGCTCGAGATCGAGATCGATCGGCGCCTCGTCGATGCCGTCAGGACGGAGATGGACTACTACAAGCACCATGCCCACGAGGGTGCCGACACGGCTTCGCTGG
Source organism: Actinomycetota bacterium (assembly GCA_046728015.1). GTDB lineage: Bacteria > Actinomycetota > Thermoleophilia > Solirubrobacterales > 70-9 > DATAFO01. The sequence continues at coordinate 12,987 of JBKPDQ010000142.1, read as the reverse complement.
CCGACCTGCGCGCCCGGTGCGCCGCGGTGCTCTCGAGCGAGCTCGGCCGCGAGGTGTCCGTCGAGCAGATGATGGCCGCGATCCGCTTCCGGGCCTATCCGGACGCGGGCCCGGCCCTTCAGGAGCTGCGTTCGCGCGGGCTCCGTCTCGTTTGCGTCTCCAACTGGGACATCTCGCTGCCTGACGTGCTGGAGCGGTGCGGGCTCCTGGCAGGGATCGAGGGCGTCGTTTCCTCGGCCGCCGCGGGAGCGAGAAAGCCCGACCCGGCGATCTTCGACGTCGCGCTCGAGGTCGCCGGCGTCCAGACCACGGAAGCCCTGCACGTGGGCGACACCCCGGAGGAGGACGTTGCCGGGGCCCGCGCCGCTGGACTTCGCGTCCTGCTGCTCGATCGCGAGGGCGGTGGCGACATCGCCTCGCTGACGGAGATCACCGACCACCTCGACGGATGACCGAGCTGGTCCCCGAGCCCGCCGCCACAGCGGTCGCGCCCCCCGTGCCCGCGCCCGCCTGGAGGCGGTTCGTCGCCGGCCTCGTGGAGGTGGTCGTGGCGTGGATGGCGCTGGCGATCGTCGTCCTCGTCCTCATGCCGGCGGACCCGGACACCTGGACCTCCGAGGAAGAGGAAACGGGCGGACTGATCGTGCTCGCCTTCCTGACGGTGTGGTTCAACTACCTCGTCCTCAGCGAGTCTCGCTGGGGCAGGACGTTTGGAAAGCTCGTTCTGGACCTCAGGGTGGTCGGCGAGGACGGCCGGAGGGTGAGCTGGAACCGCAGCCTGGTTCGCAACCTACTGCGCCTTCCCGACCTGGTGCTCGCCCCGCTGTTGATCCCGCTCTCGGACCGACGGCAGCGGCTTGGCGATCGGGCTGCCCATACGATCGTCGTGATGGACGAGCCCTCAACGCCCTCGCCGGCGCCCGGGGAGGGCCCGGCCCCGGCCGCGCCCGAGACCTCACTTGGGCCTCGCGGCGCCGACGTCGAGCCCCCGCCGCCTGCCGCGCCGGCTCCGGGCTGGGGGGCAAAGCGCGTGATTGGCGGGCTCGCTGCGCTCCTGGCGCTGGTGTTGGTCGAGGCGGTTGTCGTGTCGGCGATCGACGGCGGGGACAGCGACTCCCTTGGCTTGGCCGCCTCCCTGACCCTCCAGGCCTCGCTGGCGGCGACGATGGTGGCCGTCGCGTTCGCTGTCGCTCGCCCGGGCTCAGGTTGGGCCCTGCCCGCGGAGCTCGGCCTCCGTCGCCCCCTGCACCCGGCGATCAAGGCCTCCGTGATCGCGTACTTCGCCTACCTCGGTTGCGCGATAGTGATTGCCGCCGTCCTCGAGCCCGAGCAGGAGGACGTCACCCGCGAGCTCGGGGCCGACGAGGGAGTGCTCGGATCAATCGTCGCCGGTGTCTTGATCGTCTGCGTGGCGCCGGTGAGCGAGGAGATCTTCTTTCGCGGGTTCATGTTCAACGGCCTGCGACGGGGCACGTCCTTCGTTGTCGCCGCGTTGGTCTCGGCCGGCATCTGGGGGGTCTTTCACTACACCGGTCCGGAGACCTGGGGCGTGGTGCTGCAGCTGACGGTGTTCGGGGTCGCGCTGGCCTGGCTGTACGAGCGCACTGGCTCTCTGTATCCGACGATCGCAGTGCACGGGTTCAACAACGCTGTCGCCTTCGCGATCCTGATGTCCTGAGGTCGCCCCCAGTCCGCGTGGGCCGCATGCCAGAATGCCCCGCAGTGAAGCCGAGGGGCGTCGCCATAGCAGGGGGGCTGATCGTTGCCGCGGCCGCGTTTCCGACCGCCGCCGGCGCACAGGACGGCGTGCTTCCGGCTGCCTCGCAGACCGAGGATCCGGTCGAGCGCCTCGCTCCCGGAGACCCCGCACCGTTCGACGTCAAGATCGAGCTCAAGCGCGTCAAGAACGGCAAGGTCGACGTTGGCGATCGCGTGACCGCCATCGGGATCGTCAAGCCGTTCGTCCCCGGCCAGCGGGTGACCGTCAGCCTGCTCCGCAAGGGCAAGGTCAAGCTGACCAAGCGCACCTACGTGCAGGAGGTGCGGGGCAAGAACCACGGGCGCTTCAAGCTGCGCAGCGGCAAGCTGCTGAAGGCCGGGACCTATCGCGTCCGCGTCGACAAGAAGCGCACCGACAACCAGGTCGGAGGCCGGGTCACGAGCGATGAGTTCACCCTCCGCTTCCCGGACCTCAACCCCGGCGACTCGAGCGGTGCGGTCAAGGTCTTCAACGGGCTGCTGAAGAAGCGGGGCTACTACGCACCGGGCGGCAAGCGGTACGGCTCCGGCACGGGCCGCGCGGTGCTCGCCTTCCACAAGGTCAACGGTCAGGCGCGGACCCAGAACGCCACCGCAGGCGACTTCGCGAAGCTCGCCGCCGGCAAGGGCGACTACAAGCTCAAGTACCCAGGCGCCGGCAAGCACGTCGAGGTCGACATCTCCCGGCAGGTCATGGTGCTCGCCAAGGGCGGCAAGCCGAAGTACACGTTCCACATCTCAAGCGGCGCCCCGGCGACCCCATCCGACCGCGGCCACTTCCAGTTCTACCGAAAGGACCCGGGCTTCAACTCGCTCGGGATGTACTACTCGGTCTACTACAACCGAGGCGAGGCGACCCACGGCTATCACTCCGTGCCCACCTATCCGGCCAGCCACGGCTGCCTTCGCAACCCGATCCCGAACTCGATCTTCATCTACAACTGGATCGATCTCGGGAACCACATCTGGGTCTATAACTAACGGCCGCTTGGCCCCCGCCGACCTCGACGAAGCGCGCGAGACCCTGCTCTCCGAGTTGCGCCAGCACGCGCTGGTGCTCGGCGAGGTGACGCTCTCGAGCGGCCAGACCGCCTCCTACTACGTCGACGCGCGGCGGGCGCTCCTGCGCCCAGTCGGGTTTCGCGCGGTCGGCGAGCTGATCGCCGCAGCCGCGCGCCGGCTCGGCGCGGAGGCCGTGGGCGGCCCGGTGATGGCGGCGATCCCGCTTGCCTGCGCGGCCATCGCCGTGCCGACGGGGGCGGAGCTCCGTGGCTTCTTCGTTCGCAAGGAGCGAAAGCAGCATGGGCTTCAGCGCTGGATCGAGGGCCCGGTCGAGCCTGGCACGCCGTGCCTCGTCGTCGAGGACACGGTCACCACCGGCGGCTCCACCGTGGCCGCGATCGAGCACATGCGAGAGGAGGAGCTGCAGGTAGTCGGCGGCCTGTGCGTCGTCGACAGGCTGGCCGGCGGCGCGAGCGCGATCGAGGACGCCGCCGGGGCCCCGTTCGAGGCGCTGACAACTATCGACGACCTGTACCCGGAGCGCCCTGACCGTTAGTGCGCTCCGCTCGATCGCCCGAGCGTGACGCCTCTTCCGGGGGTTCCTGGGCGCCGGCACCGACGACCGGCCGGCTGCGAAGCGTCCGAAGCATGCGCTCGGCCAGCCGCTCACTCGGGCGCGCCGAGGGCTTGAGGTTCACCGCCATCACCGCCGTGAACGTCACGATTTCGTCGCGGCGCAGGACGACGAGACGCACTTGCTCGCGTACGCCCGTCTCGGCCGTCCCGGCGGCCCTCACCTCAGAGGCCTTGTAGAAGTGCTTGAAGCGGCGACTCGGGCCTGGGTCGAGCTCGTCCTCGAAGCCGCGCAGCGCCGCGAGCGTCCGCTTCGCGAAGTCCTCGATCGGAATCGCAAGCCCCTCAGCCGTGCGGTCGGGAGTGACCGAAACGGCGACGAGGTGATCGAAGGAGCGCACACCGGTCGCGGTGCCGCGATTGTTTGCCTTCCAACCCGGAGGCAGTCCGAGCGCGAAGCCGCCGGACTGGTTGACGTGGACCTTCCAGCCGGGCGGGAGGTCGGGCACGTTCTGGAAGGTCTCCTCCGGTCGCGGAGCGGGGGTGGTGGGGGTCTCGGCATCGCCGGAGTCGTCGTCGCATCCGGCGATCGCCACGGCCACCGCCGCCGAGGCGCAGGCGACGCCGCGCGGGAGCCTCATCACCGCGGCCGGATCGAGTAGACGGTGATGTCGTCCGGCACCCCCTTGGCCCGGAAGAGGAGCTTCTTCTTGACCTTCAGGCGATCGACATCGAGCGCCTCCAGTGCCTGACCTGAGACCAGCAGGTCGCCGCCCGAGGCCTCGTCCGCAACCCGTGCCGCGACGTTGACGTCGACCCCCAGGTAGTCGTCGCCCAGCCGCTTGGGCGATCCGAGGTGCATGCCGGCGCGGATCTTGGGCGTGTAGCGGGGCGCCTCGATCCCGCCAAGGCGCTCGCGCGCTTCGAAGACCGCGTCCACTCCGTCCTGGGCGCTCGACAACACCGCCATCATTCCGTCGCCGAGGCGCTTGACGACGTCGCCGCTGCGCTGTAGGACCGGAGGCTCGATCGCCTCGCCGACGTCCCGCAGCAGCGTCAGAGCGGCCTCGTCACCCGCCTCGAGCGCCCAGTTGGAGAAACCGACGAGGTCGGTGAACACGATCGCCAGCGGCCGGTCGCCGTGCTCATGGGCGCCGCCCTCGGCGACGGCTTCCCAGACCTGCAGGGCGCCCATGCCGACCTCGCTCAAGAGGCCGGGCCGCTTGCTGGCCGCCTCAGAGAGCTGGCGCGCGAGCACGTGCCGCGGCTCGCGGCCAGAGGTCGAGAGCCGGTCGCCGTAGCGGCTGTCGCCCGGCAGCAGCTCGCGCGCGACCCTGAGCGCCGCCATCAGGCGCTGTTTGCCCGTGGCCTGTGCCGGCTGCTCCTCCGCCGCCTCCTCGTGGGCGCGCTCGGCAGGCTGCTGGGGATCCTCCATCGGCGAGCGCGATTACACCACCGCGCGCCAGAGTTTGTTGGTGAGCCGCTTTAGCGGCGAAAGCGGCGGGGTGCCGTTAGGGATGTGCTGGCGAGCGCCGGGCGGTGCGGCGCTCGGGGGCGGCCCGTCAGTCTTCGACTTCGGCCGCCGCGGGCTCCGCGGCGAGGTACTCCTCGACGCCATCGAAGACGCGGGCGTTGACGAGGATCGTCGCCAGCAGGCCCGGGAAGCGGACCTCGAGGTCGTCGCGACGCAGGGTGTTCAGTCGGGCGGTCCCCTGCTGTCGCTGCCGGATGATCCCGGCTTCGCGCAGCACCTTGAAGTGGTGGGTGCACGTCGACTTCGTCACCGGTACGTCGAAGCTTCCGCAGGTGACCTCGCGATCGGCGCCGGCGAGGTAGGCAACCATCTTCAGGCGCACCGGATCGCTCAGCGCGTGCAGGACCTCGCTGAGCTCGATTTCGTCGCCTTCCGGATGGGGGATCTTGTCTGCCGTCTTCTCGGCCGTTGTGGTGGACGTGCTCATCGCAGCCATATGGGGTCATTGTACGACGCTCGTCGTACTTTGCTAAGTTACGAAAACCATCGTACAAGGTTCGTCAGCCAGGAGACACACATGAACGACGCCCACCAAGCACGACAGCGCCGAGATGCAGCGAGCGCTCTGCGGGCACAGCGTCGGACCAACGCGGTCGTCGCCCAGTACCTCCAGGAGCTCTCGGGCCGCCGACTGCCGGCGGGCGGGAGCGACGGGCGGGTTCGTGGCGATGAGCACGTCGCCAAGGCCGCCATCGCCGAGGCGCCCACGTCATGACCGACGCCGCCGCAACCGCAGGCCAGGTAAGTCCATTGCAGCCCGCCGTCGACGAGCGCACCCGGTGGATCGCGCTTTACGTGCTCTGCATCGGAATGCTGATGATCATCCTCGACGCAACGATCGTCAACACGGCGCTGCCGTCGATCCAAAGCGACCTCGGGTTCACGCAGTCCAATCTCGCCTGGGTTGTCAACGCCTACCTCATCGCCTTCGGCGGCCTGCTCCTGCTCGCCGGCCGACTCGGTGACCTGATCGGCCGCCGGCGAATCTTCCTCATCGGCCTCGCAGTGTTCACGCTCGCGTCGCTTCTGTGCGGCATAGCGCAGAGCCAGGGCGTGCTGATCGGCGCCCGCCTCCTCCAGGGCATCGGAGGTGCGCTGACGTCCGCCGTGATCCTCGGCATGATCGTGACGATGTTCCCGGAGCCGCGGGAGCAGGCGAAGGCGATCGGCGTCTACAGCTTCGTCGCCTCGGCTGGCGCCTCGATCGGGTTGCTCCTCGGCGGCGTGCTGACAGAGGCGATCAACTGGCACTGGATCTTCTTCGTCAACCTTCCGATCGGCATCGCGACGGCGCTGCTGGCGCTCCGCCTGGTCGAGCGGGACCAGGGGCTCGGAATCCGGGAGGGAGCCGACGTCCTCGGCGCCCTGCTGATCACGAGCGGAGTGATGTTGCTCGTCTACACGATCCTCGAGGTCAGTGACTACGGCTGGAGCTCGGCGCACACGCTGGGGCTCGGGGCCGCGTCGCTCGTGCTCCTCGCGGCATTCGTCCTGCGCGAGTCGCGCGCGACCACGCCCTTGATTCCGCTGCGGATCTTCCGCTCGCGCAACGTCTCAGGAGCGAACGTGGTCCAGGTGCTGATGGTGGCGGGGATGTACGGGATGTTCTTCCTCGGCGCCCTCTACATGCAGCGCGTGCTCGGATACGGGGCGCTCGAGGTCGGCCTCGCGTTCCTGCCCGTGGCGTTGCTGATCGGCGCGCTGTCGCTCGGGTTCTCGGCCAATCTCAACATGCGCTACGGCGCGAAGGCAACGCTGTTACCGGGACTGTTCCTGGTCGCGGTGGGGCTCGTCCTGTTCGCCCAGGTGCCCGTGGACGCCAGCTACGTCACCGACATGCTCCCGTCGATGATCCTGCTGGGAATCGGTGCCGGGCTCGCGTTCCCGTCGATGATGACGCTCGCGATGTCCGGGGCCACTCGTAGCGACTCCGGCCTCGCCTCCGGGCTGGTCAACACGAGTCTGCAGGTCGGCGGCGCCCTAGGATTGGCCACCCTGGCCACCTTGGCGACGACCCGCACCGACAACCTGCTGGCCAGCGGCGAGTCCACCGCGTCCGCGCTCACCGACGGCTACCAGCTGGCCTTCCTCGTGGGCGCGGGACTCGTGGTCGCCGCGATCGGGTTCGCCCTGACAGTGCTGCGCTCGGAGGCGGTCGAGGCCCAGAAGATCGCGGAGGCGGAAGAGGAGCTCGCCGGCGAGCCGGCCTACTCCGAGGCCGCCTAGCACTTCCGAGGTCGACGGGGCGCCCGCCGCGCGGGCGCCCGTTCCCTTGACATGTGACTAAATAGTCACCTATACTCCGACGCCATGGACAAGGTGTTCAAGGCGCTGGCCGACCCCACGCGCAGGGGCCTGCTCGACGAGCTGTTTGAGCGCGACGGACAGACCTTGACCGCGCTGGAGGAACGCCTGCCGATGACGCGCTTTGGCGTCGCCAAGCACCTGCGGGTGCTCGAGGAAGCGGGTCTCGTGGTCACGCGAAGGCGAGGCCGCGAGAAGCTCCACTTCCTCAACCCCGTCCCGATCCGGCTCGTCCACGACCGCTGGGTGAGCAAGTACTCCGCGCCCATGGCCGCGGCGCTGAGCGGCCTCAAGCGAAAACTAGAGGAGGAAACGATGCAAGACGTCGGTCCGGTCTCATTCCAGAACGGCACGGCTCCGGTGAGTGGCACCGCCGTGTTCGAGATCTACATCAAGACCACCCCGGAGCGCCTGTGGGAGGCGATCACGGACCCGGAGCTGCGCGCCAAGTACAGCTTCGGAGTCCAGACGCACTCCGACTGGACGCCGGGCTCGAGCTACGAGGCGTCGGTCCCCGGAGTGGTCGACATCGCCGCCGGCGAGAACGTCGAAGTCGATCCGCCACGGCGCCTCGTCCAGACCTTCACCGCGCTATGGAGCGACGAGGTCAAGGCCGAAGGGACGACGCGCGTCAGCTGGGAGATCGAGCCGGTCGGCACCTCGTGCCGCTTGACCGTGGTCCACGACCGGCTCCCCGCGGGCGCAAACGCAGAGCTCTACGGCGGCTGGCCAATGATCCTCTCCGGCCTGAAGACGCTGCTGGAGACGGGCGAGTTGCTGGACACGCCCGGCTCGCTGCGCTACTCGAACGCGGCGGGCGTCTGAGCACCGGTCATGAGCAAGATCGTCGTCATCAACCACGTGACCCTCGACGGGGTCATGCCGGCTCCGGGCCGGCCCGACGAGGAACGCGCGGCGGGTTCGAGCACGGAGGCTGGGCGGTGCCGAACAACGACGAGGTCATGGGCGAGGTCACACAGGCGGTGCCTCGCTCGGCCGTCGGACGGGCGGCTGCTTAGCGCCGCGTGGCGGTCGTCAGAAGCCGTTCGACCCGTGCCGCAGCGCGTCGCTCACGACCGCCGCGACCAGCGCGTAGCCGGCGTCATTGAGGTGAGTGCCGGCCGCTGAGAGCTCCGGAATCCTGCCCTCGAGCGCCGGGTAGACATCGGCCACGCGAGCCTCGTAGCGCCTGCCGATGCAGGCGATAAGGTCGTTGAGCCCGATCTGTTCGCCGGTGCCCGAGCAGTCCACGCGACCATCGCTGCCAACGAGGAGGTCGTCCCACCTCACCTCGCTCGGCGTTCCCTGGAAGGGGTTGTAGTAGGTGACCACCACGAGCGCCTCACGTCCCCGATCGCGAGCGAGCGCGGCCGAGAGGCTCTCGAGCAGCGCCGTATAGTTGGCGACGAACCCGCAGGCCGCACCGGCAGGTGCCTCATCACAGGGGCCGCCGAACCCAAGGTCGTTGCCGCCGATCCCGAGCGTCACCAGCCGCGTATCGGTCACCGGGTCGTCGATGCTCTCGAGCGCCGCCGTCAGCTGGCCGCCGAGAATGCGCCGGCTGTTCTCGAACAATGGCACCGCGACGTTTCGCAGCTCGCCAACCTGCCACGTGCTGGGCGACCGAAGCAGGCCGACGAGCTGGCCCGGGTAGCCCTTGGTGGCCGGGTCCGAGGCGCCTATCCCAAAAGCAAACGAGTCGCCGAGTGCGACGTAGAGGCGATCAGATGGCGCCACTGCCTCCGCACGCGGAGCCACAGCGGTAACGACGACGAGAACCGCCAGAGCCATGGCCGCCATGGCCCGACGGAGATCCGTACGTTGTGAGCGAGATCCGAGCGTAATCGCAGAGTCGTCTCGTGCGCTGGAGCACCCACCGAACGAGAAGGCTTGACCGCGATTGTCCCAAATGATCTGAGGCTTGGGGAGAGCTCCTGTTCGGGACCCGGTCCGGAGCTGCCGCGGTCGCGACTTCTACGGCGACGCGCTGCCGCCGGCGGCTTAGGCGACTGCAGCCAAATTGCAGCCCAACGACCTATAACGGCTGTCGGATCGCTGTCACCGCTCAGCCGCACCAGTGGCAGCTCGACAGGTCCGCCTGAAGCGACGCGACGCCGGCGACGTCGCCGTCGCGGACCAGTCGTCGGATTGCATGCGGATCGTGGTCTAGGAAACCATCGACGAAGTCGACGACCGCGCGGATCAGCGGATCGTGCCACGGGGGGAAGAAGGGGTTGTGCGGCGCGCCCTCGAGGGTCAAGAATGCCTTCGGCGACGGCGCGTGGTCGTAGGCAAGGACGCTAAACACGTACGGCGTCCTGTCGTCGGCATCGCCGTGGGCGAGCAGGAGCGGCGGGGTCGGCTCGGAGAAGAAGCTGCCACCGGGGAACGGAAACTCGGCCCCCCATAGCGACACGGCGGCGTCGATGCGTGGGTCGACGCAGCAGCTGTTGGCCGCGACGCCGAGGGTGGTGACCGCCCCGGCCGAATTGCCGATCACCCCGAGCTTGTGTTTGTCGATCGTCTTGCCGAGCGCCCGGTCGTCGCGAGCCAGGGCGAGGACCTGGGTGATGACGAAGCTGACGTCGCCGGGCTGGTTCGCGAGGTCGACCAGCGTCGGGCCGCCCGGGGCGCTGGCGCTCGTGAGTGGGAAGGTCGGGGCGGCGACGACGAAGCCTTCGCGAACCAGCCGCTCGGTCAGGTCGGTGAATCGGGACATGGAATCGCCGCCGAAGCCGTGCCAGAAGACGAGCAGGGGAAAGTTCTTCCCGTGCTCGGTCGGCGGCGCGTTTTCGACGGCGGGGGCGGCCGGGTCTCCCTCGGCCGGATAGATGAGGAGTGTCGGCAGCGTCCGGCTCGGCGCGCCCGGGTAGGTGCCGTTCGGCGGCGTTGAGCGGCTCGTGTCGACGAAGATGTACGACCGCAGCCCGACCGCGTAGGGCGCGCGGTGCTCGAGAGCCGTGCTCGCCGCAGCGGGAGCTGGAGAAACGGTGAGAACGGCGGTAGCGACCGCGGCCGTCACTAATGCCAGGAACCGCCTGGCCACCAAGCGACCGTACCACCCGACGAACGCGGCTTGGAAGGCGCCAATCGAGCCGAACGATGCGCCGGCGCCCGACCGTTGCCCAACCGCTGCCAACCCCGCTCGCAATCCCAAACCGCTAGCGGCGAGCAATGCAGTCAGCGCCCGAACGGTCTTCGTCGAATTCTCAGTCCGGAAGCCCGGGTTCGAATCCCGGTAGCGGGGCTAGAGCTCCTGCAAATCGCCACCTTTTGAGGCTTGCGCGATTTGCCTTAGCTTCCGGATTTTCAAGTCCGGCGTCCTGATTCCGTCGATTGCCGAGGATTCTCGCTTCCACGCGAAGGGAGCAGCGCGCATTCACGCTCCGTGGCGTCCCAGCGCTTCAGCCGGAGAGCCGCCCGATGGAGCGCTGCACGGCATCGCGCAGGGCTTTCTCGCGCGGATCGTCGACCATGTGGAAGCCCATGTTGTTCATCACGTAGGCGAAGCCGAGCCGTGCGTCGGGATCCGCGAAACCGAACGAGCCCCCGGCGCCCGGCGTACCGAAGGCGCGCTGGCTCGAGCCGAAGCCGAGCTCCGGTCCCGGCTTTAGGAGCCGAGCGAAAACCAGGCCGGCACGCCCATCACCTTGTCCCTGGGCCGCTCGACGTCGTGGACCGCGGTGAGCTTCGCGAACGTCTCGGAGGTGATCCCGAGCTCCGCCCCTCCCTCGGCGAACGCCGAGTACGCCCGCGCGATTGCACGCGCCGTCCCGACGCCGTTGCCCGCCGGGACCTCGACCTCGAGATAGCGGCGATCGTTCGGGTCGAGGTCCGCGAAGAGCATCGACTTTCGCAGCAGGGACCACGGCCACAGAACCCGCATAACGAACCCAGGGCGAGTCGAAGGCAGCGCACGGATAGCGCGCAGGGGCGAGAAGGGCACAAGCTGCGCGAGGCGCTCGTCGGGAATTTCCGGCGGCAGTCCGATCCAGAAGTCGATCTGCAGGGGCTTCGCAATCTCCTCGTGGAAGAACCGGCCTAGCGTGCGCTGCGCCGGGTCGGCATGGCGAATCAGCTCCTGCGCGTAGAGCCCGATCGTCATCGCGTGGTAGCCGTGTCGCGTGCCTGGCTTCCACGCCGGCTTCTGCCGCGCAAGCACGCGCGAGACATGGTCGAGGTCGTGCAAGTCCGCGATGTGCAGCGGCTCGTCGATCCAAACCAACCCTGCCTCATGGCTTAGGAGTTGGCGGACGGTGATCGTCCCCTTGCCGTTTTGGGCGAACTCGGGCCAGTACTCGGCGACCGGCGCTTCGTAGTCGATCCAGCCGCGCGAGTTGGCGACCGCGACCGTCATCGCCGCCAGGCCCTTGGTCGTCGAATGGACGACGACCATCGTGTCCTCGTTCCATTGCGCGTCTCCGATAGGCGTCCGACGGCCTCCCCACAGGTCGACCACCTTCTCGCCACGCCAATACGCAGCGACGGCAGCGCCGATCTCGCCGCGCTCGGCGAAGTTACGGTCGAACTCGGCACGCACTTCCTCCAAGCCCCGAGCGACCCAGCCGCAGTGGTGCGTCATGAGATCCCGCTTCGGTTAAAGGCCCGGCGCGGCCGGTTGCGAGAGCCGAGGCTCGGTTCGGCGGCGCTGAGTTTGGCCATCGTTGCCTCCGGTGGCTCGAGCGGTAGACGAAAGCAGTCTCGCCCCTTTGGTGGTTACGTCCATTCGCGCTCAGTACGGGACGTCGTCCGTGGGAAGCACGGAGACGACCTCAGAGCGACCGCCTGGCTCGGTCCGCCCTGCGGCCCCTTGCGACGGAACCTACCCTTGAGCGGGCATGGCGACGGCTCGCAGACTCGCCGCTGTTCTCGCTGTTGTCGGGGGCTACGCGCACGCGGTCCGGCCGCGCCTGCTTCGGTGGGGTGCCACGGACGAGGAGGTGCAGCGGACGTTTCCGGGCGCCGATCTCGTGCCCGGCGGAAAGCGAGGAGCAACCATGGCCGTCACCATCGACGCGCCGCCCTCGCGACTGTGGCCATGGCTGGTGCAGATGGGATGCGACCGCGCGGGTTGGTACAGCTGGGACGGCCTCGACAACGGGGGAGTGCCGAGCGCGGAGGACGTTCACCCGGAGTGGCAGGACGTCTCGGTGGGGGATCGCCTCGCCTCAACCCAGAGCGGCAGCGCGTGGTTTGAGGTCGCGGCTCTCGAACCGCAGCGCTTACTGGGCCTGCGCGCACCACTCGACCTGCGCGGCCACCCTTTCGACACCTCAGGCGTCCGACCGAATCTGTACAGCGACTCCCTCTGGGCATTCCTGCTGGAGGAGCTTCCGGAGGGCCGAACGCGGCTCGTGGTCAGTGGCTACCAGGCGGCGCGGCCGCGCCTGGTTCAGGCGATCCAGAACTTCATCTTCTGGGAGCCCGCGCACTGGATCATGCAGACCCGGCAGTTCGCGAACCTGAAGCGGCGCGTCGAGTCCGACGCGGGGGATCGCAATCGGTAATCAGCGTGACCCACGGCGAGGTCAAGGACGCGGGTCGGGTGATGACTCGCGCTGACGCTTCGCGCGACGAGCGGACGTGCCGCTTCTCTGCGTGCACCCGCTGCCCGTGATCCATTCGGCAGGACATTCCGGGCAGGATCCGGCCTAACTACGCTGTCCGACGCCTACGAGGCCCTGGGCCGCCCGACCTGCGAGGTATGACGCAATGAGCGGTGGCTGAGGGGAGTCGCGCAGCTGCGGGCAACAGCTAGGCCCTAAAGCTAGGTGGCCGTGGGGTGTCTCTTCTTCTACGCAAACCCTGTGACGGGC
>JBKPDQ010000141.1:0-14001 GCA_046728015.1 Actinomycetota bacterium | reverse complement strand
GCCGGGAGCGGCGTCCGCCCAGACGGAGCCGGCCAGCCTCAGCGTCTCGGCCGACGTCACGGGCTGCCACGGCTCGCCCGCTGCCGGCACGATCGTCTGCGACATCTACGTCTCCTTCTCCTCGATCTCCGGCGCGCGCTCCTACACCGCTGAGGTCACCCGCCCGGGCGGCGGCGTCCAGACCTTCGGCGTCAGCGGTGGCTCCGCGAGCCTCCCGGTTGGCTCTACGGGCAACGGCCACTACGTGGTGACGATCAAGGCCTGGGGCGACCCGGCGGGCGCTGAGAAGAACGGCGTCGTCGCCAAGGCCCAGTCCAACTAGCCGCCGCGGCGGGCCGCCTCGACCGGCGCGGCGAGCCGCCCGGTACGGACGTCCCATACGATCCCGTCAGGACGGCGAACGACCCGGAGGAGAGTTGATGGCGAAGGAACCGCGTTCCCTGCACGGCAAGGTGGTCGCGATCACGGGCGGAGCCCGGGGGATCGGCAAGGCAACCGCGAAGGCGCTCGCGCGAGAGGGCGCCAAGGTCGCGATCGGCGACCTCGACCGCGAGCTCGCGGAGAGGACCGCCTCCGAGCTCGGCCCCGAGGCGATCGGGCTCGAGCTCGACGTCACCGAGCGCGAGTCGTTCGCCAACTTCCTCGACCAGGTCACCGAGCGCCTCGGCTCGCTCGACGTGCTGATCAACAACGCGGGGATCATGCCGCTCAGCCCGTTCGTCGAGGAGGACGACGCCACCGCGAGGCGGATGTTCGACATCAACGTCCACGGGCTGATGTACGGAATGAAGCTGGCGATCCCGGCCATGGTCTCGCGCGGGAGCGGGCACATCGTCAACATCGCGTCGCAGGCGGGCAAGGCCGGCTTTCCCGGCGGCGCCACGTACAGCGGCACGAAGCACGCGGTGATCGGCCTGAGCGAGGCCGTTCGCGGCGAGCTTCGCGACACCGGCGTCGAGATCTCGGTCGTGATGCCTGCGGTGGTCAACACCGAGCTGGGCTCCGGGCTGCCCGAGAACCGGGCCGCCAAGAAGCTCGAGCCCGAGGAGGTCGCCAACGAGATCGTCCGAGCGCTCCAGTTCCCGAAGTTCGACGTCTGGGTGCCGCGCAACACGGTCGCGATCCACAAGGTGCTCCAGCTGCTGCCCCGCGGCGCTCGCGAGGCCCTCGCCCAGCTCCTCAAGGTCGACAAGGTCCTCGCCGACCCCGACCGCGCGGCGCGCGCGAGCTACGAGGACCGGGCCGCGCACTCCGAGCCCGGGCTCGAGCCGGAGACGATCGCCGCGGAGGACAAGAAGGAAAGCCCGGTCGCCTAGCGGTCTGCGGGCGGCGGATCGAGCCGCGCCACCTTCTTGCCGGGGTTGAGCAGCCCCTTCGGGTCGAAGGCGCGCTTGACCTCCTCGTGCAGGCGAAGCGCGCCCTCGCCCCACTGCCGCGCGAGCTGGCCGCGCTTGAGATAGCCGAGGCCGTGCTCGCCGGACACCGAGCCGCCGAGCCGCGCCGCGAGCGCGAACAGGTCTGAGGCCGCCTCGGATGCGCGCGCGAGCTGGTCGGGATCAGACGAGTCGACGAGAAAGGTCGAGTGCAGGTTGCCGTCGCCGGCGTGACCCCAGCTGCAGGCGTCGAGCCCGTGGCGCCGGCCGATCTCGACGGTCTCTGAGATCGCCTCGGCGAGCCGGTCGAGCGGGACGACGATGTCCTCGCTGAGCTTGCCGCCGCGCCGCGCCGAGACGGCGAAGGAGACGCCGTCGCGCCAGCGCCACAGCTCGTCCACCTCGCCCCGCGAGTCGAAGCGCCGCAGCTCGAGCGCCTCGGGCTCGAGCGCCTCGGCGAGCTCGGTCTGAAGGGCCTCCGCCTCGGCGCGCGTCCCGTCAGCCTCCGACAGGACGACGAAGCCCGCCTCATCCGGCACCCCGCCAGGGAGCGACCCGCCGGCGGCCGCCAGCGCGCCCGCGTCGAGGTACTCGATCGTCGCCGGGCGCAGCCCGCTCTCCAGGATTCGCAGGATCGCCGCGCACCCGGCGGCCGCGTCGCGATAGAGCGCCAGCACCGGCAGGCTCGCCTCCGGCGCCGGGGTCAGCTGCAGCCACGCCGAGGTGATCAGGCCGAGCGTCCCCTCCGAGCCCACCAGCAGGCCACGCAGGTCATAGCCCGCCACGTCCTTGCGGATCGGGCCGCCCACCTCGATCAGCTCGCCAGGAGGCACGACCGCCTCCAGCCCGGTGACCCACCGGCCGGTCACGCCGTACTTGAACGCGTGCGGGCCGCCGGCGTTGGTGGCGATGTTGCCCCCGATCTGCGACTGCTCCGCGGCACCAGGATCGGGCGGAAACAGCAGCCCGTTCTCGCGAGCGAGGCGGCGCACGGTCGCGGTCGCGACGCCGGCCTGAACGTGTATGCGCCACAGCTCGGGCTCAAAGGAGAGCACCTCGTCGAGTCGCTCCATGGACACGACGACCCCTCCGTCCACGGGCACCGCACCCCCGGCAAAGCCAGAGCCCCCGCCCCGCGGCACGATCGCAAGCTCGCGCTCGTAGCACCAGGCGACAACCTCGGCGACCTGCTCTGCCGTGCCCGGCAGGACGATCGCGTCGGGCGTCCCGCGGATGCCGCTCCCCTCGCTCTCGTCGGAGGAATAGCCTGGTGCCATCCTCTCGCTGAGGACGGCGTCTTCCCCGATCAGAGCCGATAGCTCGCCCGCCAGGGCGCTCCCCGCCCTCGAAGTTGCCACCTTCGACGAACGGGCCGCGGGCTAACCGGCGACAGTCTCGGCACGGCGCTCGACTGGCGCCGCCTCCCGCAGTAGCGGCATGAACGCCGCCATCCACTGGGGATGGTCGGGCCAGGCGCGGGCCGAGACCATCTGTCCGTCCACGACTCCGGCTGCATCCTCGAAGCTGCCGCCTGCCGCGGCGACGTCGGGGGCGAGCTCCGGGTAGGCAGCGGTGCGCCGGCCCTCGAGCACGCCGGCGGCCGCGAGAGCCAGCGGCGCGTGGCAGAGCTGCGCGACCGGCTTGTCGTCGTCAAAGAAGTGGCGGATGATCCGCTCCGCGTCGGGGTTGTTGCGGATGTACTCGGGCGCGCGCCCGCCCGGGATCACGAGCGCGACGTAGTCTGCGGGATCGACGTCGGCGAAGGCAACGTCGGCGTCCCACGTGTAGCCCGGCTTCTCGGTGTAGGTGTCGAATCCGTCCTCGAAGTCGTGGACAACGAAGCGAAGCTTCTTCTTCGAGGGCGCGGCGACATCGACCTCATACCCCTCCTCCAGCAGGCGCTGGTACGGGTACATGAACTCGAGCGATTCGGCGGCGTCACCGGTGAGAACTAGGACCTTCGGCATCGTGCGCCTCCTTTTGGTGCTAGCAGGCCTCCCCAGGCAGAGTACGCCCGAGGGCTCCCGGCCGCGCCCTGCCGAGGGCCGGCCGCTAGCTCGGGCCGGGTTGGCGTCGCCGCTCATAGAGGTGGAAGCGGAAGTAGGGCACGTAGCCGAGTCGCTTGTAGATCGGCTCGCCCATCCCCGACGCCTGCAGCGACGAGGTCGCACAGCCGCGCTCGCGCGCCTCGGCCAGCGCCGCGTAGAGCAGCCGGCTCGACAGGCCCCGGCCGCGGTACGCCTCGGGGGTCGCGACCCAGTAGATGCCACAGTCGGGGCCGGCCGCTCCGTCCACCGGCTCGTGGTCGATCGTCGCCAGCACGCTCGCGGGCTCCCCGTCCACCCGCGCCGCGTACAGGCGCAGCGGCAATCCCCTTGGCAAGTGCATGAATGCGGGTGCGTAGCCGTCGGTGGTGTGGCCGTAGGCGCGATCGTTGATCTCGCCCAGGAGCGACATCGACTCGAGGGGCCCGTATTCCAAGTCGCCAACGTCGCGCTCCGCGAGCTCGTCGAGATCGAGCACCATCGCCGCAGGCTGTCCGTCGTAGACGTGTCCCGCCTCCTCCAACGCCTGGATCACTTTCCCGTCGTAGTCCGGCACCCACACCGTCCACGCGGCGACACCGGCGTCGCCGTAGGAGGCGGCAAGCTCGTCGAGCGCCGCCACCAGCTCGTCGCCGTCGCGGTAGACAACCGAGTTCGGAATCGAGCGGTTCGGGACCGCCGGCGTGGTCAGGGCCGCGACATCGCCGATCTCCACCACCCGGCCGTCGGCCGAGCTGTCGGCCATCGCCTCGAAGAAGTCCCGGAACGCGCGCTGCTGGATCGCGTGGACAGTGTCGCGGTCGATGGCGTTCATCGCTTCCGCGCCAGGGTCAGCCCGTCGGCGACGCCGATCATCGCGATGTCGACTCGTTCGTCGTCGCGAATCCGCTCGTTGAGGGCCCGCATCGTTGCCACGGACTCCTCCGAGTAGTGGTCTCGGTCGGCGCCCGGCAGCACGGCGCCGCCGGTGAGCACGTTGTCGAGCACGATCAGCCCGCCGGGTCGCAGGCGGGCGAGGCACTCCTCGTAGTAGTCGGGGTAACCGGGCTTGTCGGCGTCGATGAAGGCGAAGTCGAACACCTCGCGCTCGGGCAGCGCGCGTACGCTGTCGATCGCGGGACCGATGCGGATCTCGATCCGGTCGGCGACCGCGGCGGACTCGAAGTTGCGAGCTGCGATCTCGGCGTACTCCTCGGAGAGCTCGCAGGCGATCAGCCGTCCTCCCGGGGCCAGGCCCCGGGCGATGCAGATCGCCGAGTAGCCGGTGAAGGTGCCGAGCTCGAGCGTCTCGCGGGCGCCGAGCATCTTGCAGAGCAGGGTCATGAACGCTCCCTGGTCGGGCGCGATCTGCATCACCGCCACGTCGCCCATCGCCGCGGTCTCCTCGCGCACACGCCGCAGCGCCTCGTCCTCGCGCGCTCCGTGCTCGACCAGGTAGTCGTGCAGCTCGTCCGTGAGCGCGGTGAACTTGCTCACGCGCGCCGGCCGGTGCGGCCGCCCAGCGCGGCAGCGAGGCCGCATGCCGCGCCCACCAGGCCGCCCGCGAGGCCGGCCCACGGGTCGGCGAAGTCCTCGACCAGCGGCAGCAGGAGCAGGACGGCGGCCGCCACGGCCACCGCGATGCGGTCGTACTCCTCTGTGGGATCGGCTCGGCGCTCGGCGTCGCGCAGCACCACCCACGCGGCGAGGCAGCCGAGCGCGATCCCGTTGCCGCCCGCGGCGACGAGGACCCCGTCGCCGAAGGCGGTCTCGAGTCCGTCGGCGGCGAGCATCCCGAGGGCGCCCGCGCCGACGATCAGCAGGATCGCGGGGATCGCGCCCAGTCGCGCCTCCAGGCCCGGCACGAAGATCGCGATCGCGAGGCCGCAGGCGAACAGGTAGCCGATGTCGTCGTAGACGAACGGGGCGGCGAAGTACCGCCACCACTCGGAGTCCACCGGGCCGACGATCGCGCCGAGGTCGAAGACGGAAAGATTCGACGCCCGCTCGACGATCAGCAGCAGCGCGGGCGCCAGGATCGCCGCGATCGTGGCCACCGGGCGCTCGGCCAGCACCGCCATCCGCTCGCCCCGCCGCTCGCGGCGCGCTGCCGCCCGGCGGCGTCGCTTCTCGCGCCGGCCCTCCCGCACGCGGACCTCGTCGCCCACCCGCTCGAGCTTCGGCGCTCGCTTTCGCAGGCGGGTGCCGCAGTAGGGGCACTCCGTGACGTACGGGCTCACCTCGGCGCCGCAGTTCTTGCAGACGACGCTCAACTCTGGGGACGAGGACTCCATTCCCCCTCAAGTATCGCGCAGCGGCGCGCCCGCGCCTACCGCGTCGGTGCCTCGCGCTAGACCCGGCTCTTCTCCGCGATCTCCGCCACCAGCGCGTGCATGTCGCCCGTGGCCTCGTACAGCTCGAGCTGGCGGTGGGCGCCGGTGCCGGTCTGCAGCAGGTCGGCGATCCCCTCGAGCTCGGCCCGGCAGTTGAGCTCGTCGGCGTGGTCGGCGACCAGCTCGATCAGCTTGTGGGCCATCTCCGGCGCCGTCGCCCGCTCCCCGCGCCTGAAATCGATCAGCTTGCCGTCGACGCCCCGCAGGGCCGCACGCACCTTGTTGTCGTCGACGAGCTCGGTCGGGTATTCCACCAGTGGCTCCTCGGCGTCGAACAGCGCGCACATGCGGTGAGCGACCGAGGCCACTAGCGCCGCCATCGAGATCGTGTGCTCGACGCGCGTCATCTGGTCGAACACCCGCGTTTCCACCGTGCCCAGGTTGGGGTGCGGGCGCACGTCGAACCAGAGGTAGGTGTAGTCCTCGATCGCTCCGGCGCGCATCATCAGCTCGACGCGGTTGGAGAAGATCTCCCAGGTGCCGTAGTGGGGCGGGATGCCCGAGCGGGGGAAGGCGCGGAAGATCGCCGTGCGGGTGGACATCATCCCGGTGCTCTTTCCGCGCCAGAACGGCGAGTTCGCCGACAGGGCGAGCATGAGCGGGAGGTAGCGCCGGATCCCGTCGGCCACGTAGATCGCGCGGTCCGCGCCCTCGATCCCGACGTGGATGTGGGTTCCGAAGATCAGCTCCTGGCGCGCGACGTACTGGAGCTCTGAGATCAGCTGCCGGTAGCGCGGGCGGTCGACGATCTCCTGGTCCTCGAAGAGGCCGAACGGGTGCGTCCCGGCCGCGCCCAACCGCATTCCGTGGCTCTCGGTGATCTCGGTGACCGCGTGGCGCAGGACGCGGAGCTCCTCGCCGGCGGTGCGCACGTCCGGGCAGGGCGTGGTCGCGATCTCGAGCACCGACTGCATCAGCTCGGGCTTGACCTGTCCCTCCAGCTCGGGCGGGACCGACTCCAGGACCGTCTCGATTCCCTGCGCGAGGCCGAGCCCGCTCTCTTCGAGGAGCATCAGCTCCTCCTCGATGCCGATCGTGAACGCCGGACCGGCGAAATTGTGCTCGAGCACGCGCCTATACTGGCATCGCCGCAGGAAGAAGGCCGGAAACCCCCACTGGCACGCCGCTTTAGCCGCTGGAGCGATTCCCAACAATCGGAGAAGAAATTGGAAGTCAGCAGCGCAGCCGAGCAGAAGTCCCTACTGGCCACGATCTCGCCGGGCAAGCGCACGCGCCTGCGCCGCCTGCTGTTCGAGTTCGGCCCCGGGAACGGGACACTGCTCCTGCTGCCGATCGACCAGGGCATCGAGCACGGTCCGCGCGACTTCTTCGCAAACCCGGACTCCAAGGACCCCGAGTACCAGTTCCGGCTCGCCGCCGAAGCGGGCTACTCGGCGATCGCCTGCCAGATCGGCCTGGCGACCAAGTACTACCCCGACTACGCGGGCCAGGTGCCGCTGCTCATGAAGGTCAACGGCAAGACGGACGTGCCGCCCGACGACGAGGCGTTCTCGCCCACCAACGCTTCGGTCGAGGACGCGGTCCGCCTGGGGGCCGACGCGGTCGGCTACACGCTCTACGTCGGCTCGCCGCGCCAGGACGACGACCTGAGGCAGCTCAAGGCCGTCCGCCAGGACTGTGACCGCTACGGGATGCCGCTGGTGGTGTGGGCCTACCCGCGCGGCGCGGCGATCCAGGAGAAGGGCGGGCGCGACAGCTTCTACGCGATCGACTACGCCGCCCGGATGGCGATGGAGATGGGCGCCGACGTGGTCAAGCTCAACATGCCGAAGCTCAACCCGGACAAGGACAAGGACTCCCCCGCCCCCTACAACGAGATGGACGTCTCCCAGGAGGAGGCGATCCGCCACGTCGTCGAGTCCGCCGGCCGCTCGCTGGTGGTGCTGTCCGGCGGCTCGAAGGTCGACGACGACAAGCTGCTCGAGCAGACCCGCTTC
This sequence comes from Actinomycetota bacterium, assembly GCA_046728015.1. Taxonomy (GTDB): domain Bacteria; phylum Actinomycetota; class Thermoleophilia; order Solirubrobacterales; family 70-9; genus DATAFO01. Next base: position 6,253 of record JBKPDQ010000141.1, on the reverse strand, counting down.
ATCATGGAGGCCGGCGGCTCGGGCGTCATCTACGGCCGCAACGTCTGGCAGCGCGAGTGGGGCCAGGCGCAGGAGATCATCGAGCAGATCAAGGAGATCATGCTCTCCAGCGTCCGTCGGATCCCGTAGGCACAGCCTGGCCGCGGGGCCAGGCTGATTTGAAGTTCCGCCGCATGGCACCCCGTCGCCGCGGGTAGTCGGGTCGCGAACGGACTCAACTTCTGGGTGAGGAGACCAAATGGCGGAACACGTGGAGACACGTCGGCCTGTCGACGTGCGCAGACAACGAGACGAGTACGGCGGGATCAACTGGGGAGCAGCGTTCTTCGGTTGGCTCGTGGCGGTCGGCATTGGCGCCCTGCTCACGGCGTTCGTGAGCGCGGCGGGCGCGGCGGTTGCCATCTCGGAGATCGAGAGCGCGACGGAGGCTGTCGCCAACGCCGACACAGTCGGGATCGTCGGCGTGCTCGCGCTGTTCGCGATCGCCCTGATCGCCTACTTCGCCGGGGGCTACGTCGCCGGTCGCATGTCCCGGTTTGACGGCCCGCGGCAAGGCGTCGGGGTCTGGGCGTGGAGCATCATCGCAGTGATCGTGCTCGCGATCCTCGGAGCCATCGCAGGCTCCGAGTACAACCTCTTCGCGGATCTCAACCTGCCGCGGATTCCCGTGGACGAGGGCGACCTGGCCACCGGAGGCGTCATCTTGCTCGTGGTGGTTCTCGTCGGCACGCTGCTGGCCGCGATGGCCGGCGGCAGGGCGGGCGAGCGCTATCACCGGCGAGTCGATGCCGCCGGCTATCACGACCCCGATGTTGTCCGCGACCGCGACCGCGACGGAGACGTGGATCGCGACGACCGGGTCTACGAAGGGCGTCGGCGACCGTCGACGAGCGAGCGCGTGACGCCATAGAGCCCTTTCCGGGTACGCCCGGTTATCGAAGAGAAACGCCGGCCGACGGCCGGCGTTTCTCTTTGAGGGGACGCTGCGCCGCCGTCCGGGCTTGGAGACTGGGCGGATGCGATTCGGAGCCCGAGGGCCGAGTCTGGGTGCGGTTGTGCTGCTTGCCATCGTGGTCGCCGCCCTGCTGCGTGGGTGCGATGACAGGGGCGACGAAGGGAACCCAAACGGGGACATCCCCACGGGCCGAGAGGCCACGGGGGAGGTCGTCGAGGTCACCGACGGAGACACGATCGAGGTGGAGCTGCCCTCCGGGGTCGAGGACGTGCGCTACATCGGCGTCGACACACCTGAGGTCGATCCCAACGTCGGCGTCGAGTGCTTCGGCAGCGATGCGAGCGAGCTCAACGCCGAGCTGGTGGACGGCAAGCGCGTGCGCCTCGTCTTCGACGCCGAGCGCCGCGACCGCTACGGGCGCCTCCTCGCCTACGTCTACGCAGGCGACACCTTCGTCAACGCGGAGCTGCTGCGCCGCGGGGCGGCGCGGACGCTGACGATCGCGCCCAACGACTCGTTCGCGGCGAGGTTCGCCCGCCTCGCCCAAGAGGCGGCCAACGCCGGCCGCGGTCTGTGGGGCGCCTGCTGAGGGCCTAGCCCATCAGCCAGGCGAGCGTCTCGAACATCACCACGGTGACGACGACGACCGTGACGGTGAGGGCGAGGAGCAAGGCGCCGAAGCCGATGTTGCCGCGCTGCTCGGTGCGCTGGATGCGGCGAGCGCGCGAGCGCGCGACGGCGCGGTGGCGAAGCTGCTGGCGCCGGCGGCGCTCGAGCGCCGTCTCCTGCTCGAAAGCGACCTCGAACTGGGAGAGGCTCTGTCGCATGCGCATTGGTCAGGTGCTCCTATTTCCTAGACGAGCCGGCCCCTAGACGAGCCGGCCGCGGAGGGCTGTTCCGGGCCGGCGGCAACATTAGCAGGCGCTAACGCTAGTAACAGACAGTGCTAGTCACCCTTGGCGAGTCCGTCGAGCGCGTCGGCGACCGCCTCCGGATCGTCCTTCGAGCCCCCGTCATCGCCCTTGATCGAAACGAAGACCTCCTTGCGGAACACGGGCACGTCGCGCGGCGCCGTGATCCCCAGTCGGATCTTGTCCCGCGATACAGCCAGCACGGAGACTTCGATGTCGTCTCCGATCATGATGCTCTGGTTCGTCTTACGCGTCAGGACCAGCATCTCGCCTCCATTCGAGCTGCGGCTTGATTGCGCCCCCCCTAACGGAGCGCCCCCCAACATATGTCTCGGTGAGGGTAGCCGGTCGCGCGTGCTGGCGCGCCACCCAAACGCGCTCGAGCGCCGCATGGCAACCCCGATCGGGCGGACCTAACCGTTCGTTAGTATCGCCCGCTGCGACGAGGACACCGGGTGGCCAAACCCCTTCGCTCACAGCTCAACCAGATCCGTGCCTGGGTCCGCCAGGGGCGCACCGACGCCTGGATCGCTCACCAGCTCGAGGTCTCCACCGCCGAGCTGCGCGAGTTCCGCCGCCGCCACTCGCTCGAGACCAACGGCGAGGAGGGGGACGACACCGATCTGCGCGATGAGATCGAGGCCGAGATCGAGGCGGCCACACGCGAGCGCGAGAAGCTCTCCGACCTCGAGGAGGAGGAACGGGCAGAGGAAGAGGAAGGGGCAGAGGAAGAGGAGGGAGCAACCGACGAGGACGCCGAGAGTGGCCGCCGCCGGCGCCGCCGGCGCCGCCGCGGCCGCGGCGGGCGAGGTCGAGCCGCCACCACCTTGCAGGGGACGTTCGACCACGGCGACGAGGGCTACGGACTGTGGCTCGACCCGTCGATCGCCGACGACCCCACCTACAAGGAGAACTGGGAGGGCAAGCGGCGCGTCGAGGTAACCGTCGAGCCCGACCAGATCGTGATCAGGCGCTCCGACTGAGCGCCCGCGAGGCCCTCGCCGGCGGCGAGGAAGGCGGTCAGCGCGGCGAGGCTGATGGCCGGGCGGCCGAGTCGGCGATCAGAAACGCGCTCGGGCGCCGCTCCAGCCAGATCACCATCGAGGCCAGCTTGAAGATCAGCCCCAGATCGTCCAGTTCTCGAACGACCGCCCAGTCAGCTCGCGCAGGCGCTCGGCGTCCTGGCGCAGTGCCTTCAGGGTCTCGTCCGGGATCGCGGCGCGCACGTCAGGACGCTTGATCGTGCGCTTCAGCGGCAGCCGGTCGTCGAGCACGAGCCAGAAGTTGGCCGGCAGCAGGCGCCCGCGACGGCTGCGGCCCAGCTGCTCGAGGCGCATCGCGAGCCTGGTGGCGCGCGTCTTGCGCGAGGTCTGGTGGCGCTCCTGCTCGAAGCGCGGGTGCGCGAAGTCCGGATCGACGCCGAGGAACTCGAACGTGGTGCGGAGCGTGTGCTCGCGGTCGTTGCGCAGGTCCGACTGCTGGAAGACGAGGATCTGCTCGGAGTGGTAGAAGCGCAGGAACTGCTCGAGCTGCATCGCGTACATGCTGCGCGCCACGTAGGACGTGGTCGGGTGCGCCAGCGTCTCGGCCAGCGTGCCCTTCTCGCGGCGCTTGGCGTAGTTGTGGACCCAGTGCGCCGCGATACGCGCCAGCGGATCGCGCACGAGGTAGATCAGCTTCGCGTCGGGCACCACCGCGTGCATGCGCTCGGCGACGCCCTTGCGGTAGGGGTAGGACGTGTAGTTGGGAGAGGCCTCGCCGCGCACGCGCGCCGCGGGGTCAAAGTGCGCCCGATACCAGTCCATCCCTCGTGGCCAAGCGCGTTCCTCGATGAAGAAGTTGAGCTCCTTCGGCTTCGACATCGAGATCTCGGGGTGCAGGGAGAGGTAGTAGTGCAGACCGCTGGTGCCGCACTTCTGGGCCCCGATCACGACCAGGTTCGGCAGCGGGCCCGCCTGGGCGCGGGCGCCGTTCTGTGCCTCGGCTCGGTCGAGCCGGGTGGCTGGGGCGGAGGCCTCCATGACAGCGATTCAGGGTACTAGGAGGTCTGGAGGGCGAGGCTGAGCGCTCGCCCACGAAGCGATTAGTTCTGATCGGAGGGCCGGTCACTAAGAGCAGCGGCAGCGATCGGAGGCTGAACATGAGCACAGTGCTCTGGCACACGCAGATGAGCCTCGACGGCTACATCGCGGGGCCAAACGACGAGATGCGGTGGGCGTTCGAGGCCGAGGCCGGGCCGGACGAGACGATCGACGAGGTGGTCGCGTCCATAGGGGCGCTGCTGGTGGGTCGCCGGACCCAGGACGTCGAAGACCGCGAGCAGCCCGGCTTTTACGGCGGCGCCTATCGCGGCCCGTTCTTCGTCCTGCGACACGATTCGCCGCCCGAGCCGCCGGTGGTAAAGGGCGTCACCGGCACCGTCCTGAACGTCCCCATACAGGAGGCGGTGGAAATTGCCAAACGGGCGGCCGACGGCCGCAACGTCGTCATCCTCGGCGCCAACGTGGCCAGGCAGGCCATGGAGGCGGATCTGGTCGACGAGGTGCTCGTGCACCTCACCCCCGTCCTGCTCGGCGACGGCGTTCGCCTCTTCGACCATCCGGGGGGCAAGCAGATCTGGCTCGAGCGGACCGCGGTGCACGAGAACGGCCAGCTGACCGCGCTGCGCTTCAGGGTCCCCAGGACCTAGACGTCCAGGACCCCGTCAACGGTCAGGATCACCCCGCAGGCGACGAGCCCCGCCGCCAGCGCGCGGCCCCCCCAGCGCAGGGCGCGGCCCGCGGCGCCGTCGGTCGGGACCCTGGCCACCAGCCAGACCAACAGCGCCACGCCGACTGCAATCGCGGCGGCGCTCACCAGGACGCCCTGATCGGCGCCCGCGCCCAGCGCCAGCACCACCAGCGCCGGACGGGCGACGATGGGGACCGCGACGGGTACGAGCGCCGCGCGCCACCCGGGGAGCGAGGGCTCGGGCGGCGGTGGCCGCCGGAAGAGGTCGGCGATGCCCGCGATCCCGGCCACGATTCCCGCTGCCACTCGAAACGACGGATCGCTGACATCGATGGCGTCGAACAGCGGGTCCGCCAGGGCCGCGACGACGCACACCCCCACCCCGCCGATCGCCCCGCCCAAAGCGGCGAGGGTAATTGCCTCTCGCGGGGACCGCCCGTTGCGAGGGACACCGAACGCGGCCCTGGCCGGGTTCAGGGCCAGGACCAGCGCAGCGGCCCACACCCATCCCGACGGCGCATCGTCGTCGGGGTCCGGCAGGTCGCCGACGTCCGAACCCGCCTGCGCCTCGATGATCGGGATTGTCCGCAGCAGCCCGGCCAGCGCGTGCTGTTGGTCGTCCATCCGGGTCTCGCCATCGACGAACCACGCGCCCTCAACGCGCTGCGGCTCGGCGGCGTCCGCGGCGTCCTCGCCGTCAGCCTGCTCGCCGACGGCGATCCCGGCGATGCACGTCGCCCGGTCGGCGATCGGATCGGCGAGGTCGGCCAGGCGCGGTTCGGCCTGGGCGGTCAGCCACCAGCCGGTGAGCGCCTCGCTGATCACGCCGTAGCCGCCGCCCCGAGGCTTGTCGCCGCCCCGCACGACCGCGCCCCACGGCCCGAACTGCTGGCTGACCCACCGGGTCGCGCTGCCGAACAGCTCCGCCTGCCGCCGCGCGTAGCTCACCTCGTGCTCGGTGAGCGGAGGGTCGCCGCGCTCCGCGAACTGTGCCGTCTCCGCAGCCCCGTAGGCCGCCCAGTGGTCGGGAATCGGCGGCCAGTGGTCTTCGACCTCGTCGCGCGACGTCGCCAGGTAGGCGCCGATGCGGTCCGCGACTTCGCCCCACCCCTCGCCCGGGAACGCTGCGTGCAGCAGCGCCAGCGCCCAATAGGCCTCGCCCGTGAAGTACTTGGAGTAAAGGCCGGGCACCGGCACGCGGTCTACCGCGTCGTACTCGGCGAGCACCGCGCCCGACGGCTCGGTCTGAGCGACGAGAAAGCGGCCGAGTCGCGCCATGACGTCGTCGTAGCGCGCGGAGCCCGTCGCCTCCCTGCGGATCGCCAGCCCGGCAGCCAGTAGCGCGCTCGCGCCGGTGGTGACGCGGCCCTGATGGCCGAACGCGGCCCAGCGGTCGCCCTCCACAAGCTGGTCGAGCGCCCATTCGGTGCCCCGATCGGCGGACCGCAGCGCTCCCGGCAGCCCCGCCGCGGCAGCCTGGTAGAGCCCCATCGTCACCCCGGCGTGGCGCACCTCGTTGTAGGAGGGCGGAACCAGATCGTCTTCGGCGTCGTACTCGTAGAGCCACGTTCCGTCGGCCTCCTGATTGCGAACGAACCAGTCGACCGCCGCCTGGCTCGAGTTGCGGAGCTCCTCGGTCGTGACGGTCGGACAGTGC
>JBKPDQ010000140.1:0-3931 GCA_046728015.1 Actinomycetota bacterium | reverse complement strand
CGGGAATGAGCGCTGTCCACTCCGTTCGGGGCAAGCGTTCGAAGACCTGCCCCAGCTCCGCATGCGTGCGCGTGCGCGTCCGGCCGAAGAAGAAGATGCCAGCATAACGGGGATTGTGTAGCAATCGCAGCGCCCCGCAGTGGTCGAGGGGCGCCCACAGGAGCTTCCCGGCCCGGGCCCCGTACCGCGGCCGGCGCGGGAAACCCAGCTGCTCCTGCCGGAAGACCTTCACGGTCGCCGTCGCCGAACTAGTCCGGCGAAAGGTCTCGAAGAAGGTCCGGACCGTACTCTGCACCTGCTGGTCCGGATCCAAGACGACCCGCTTAGCTCCGTCATAGACGAACCCGATCGGCAGCGGGGTCTCCAGTTCTCCCCGCCGCGCTTTGTTGAGAATCCCACCCCGCAACCGCGCCCGCAGCACATGCAGCTCGGCTTCGCTCATGGTGCCCTTCAAGCCCAGCAAGAGCCGCTATGTCCCGCGGCTCGGGCACCCCCAAACGATCGGCGTGATTGCCCACCGGCCTGTGCCGCCTGATCTGGAAGATCCTGCATCAGGGCGTCCGGTACGAGGAACGAGGCCCAACCCTGAGCCAAAAGTCCAAGCGACACCGGACGGCCAGAATGATCCGCGCACTCCGAAGCTTCGGCTATCGGGTCGAACTGGCCAGCGCCCAGTCGACGGTTGTTCCCGCGTAGCGCCGGGATTTTCGACCCTGAAAGCGCTGCGCCGTCAAGGGGTCGTCTGAGGCGCGACGGATGTACGTGGCGACGGTGAGGGCGGCGACTTCATAGCCGAGCAAGCGGAGCTCGGCACCGGCCCCAGGTGGGGTGTTCTCGGGGCGAGCGGAGTCGGGACTCCAGCGCCAATAGAGGCGAAGGCCTTGGCGGGGCCGGTAGGTCCGGATACTCGGCCGCGACTCATTCGGTACACGGGCCAAGTTGAGGCACGGTACGATCGGCCCATGACGACCCATGTCGAATCCACTCCGCGTACCAGGCCAGCGTCGTGGTCGGTTTCGCATGACCCATCGGTGACGCCACGTAGGTAATGGGAACCATTGCCTCTAACAGTGCCTCGCGAAACTGGGCCGAAGATCATATCGACCTTGCCCCGGTTCGCGTCCGCGGACACCGCCCACATCCCTCAACGACCAGGAGATGCTACAGCGCTGGACGATCAAAGCGTCCTCGGCGCTACCGGGCGCGGCTCTCCAGGAAGTCGAGGATCTCCTGGCGGTGCTCGCTGACGACCTTGGCGGCCGCCGTGGCCAGCAGCTGGCGGTCACACTCCGACTTCAGCACCAGCCGCGTGGGAATCTCGGCGATACGTTCCATCACCGCTGCCGGCGAGCGCAGCCCCTCGTTGTCGCGGCACGCCGGGGGCAGATCGCTCAGATCGTCCTTCCACTGCGCATCGAGGTGGCGAAGCGGGATCACGCGGATGGTGTTAGCGTCCGGGAACACGCCTTCGATCTGCAGGCTACGGAAGAATAACGCCTGGTACGTGCTGGCCCGTTCCTCCATGATGCTCGGGACCCGCGAGAAGTCGAAGGTGAGGAGCGAAAAGGGCTCCGCGCGTCGGCTGAGTTGCCGGTCACCCACCGAGAAGGGGAATGAGCTGTCGAACGCGAGGATGAGGGCTCGCTGCGATGCCTGCGATCAAACTCCTAGCCGAGAACAACGTTCGCCAGGGTTTCGTCGAACCTCCCCTCTTCACGCGGATTGCTACCCGCCTCCTGGAGCCGCTCAACGACATCGCCTGGTTCGCCTACCTCAGCGGGTGGAGGAAGAGTGAAATCACAACCCTGGAGTGGGGCGATGTCGATCGGGAAGGCCAGCGCGTGACGCTCAGGCGAGAGCGCTCGAAGACGGGGGAGCCCAGGGTGCTGCCGCTGATCGACGAACTTGTGGAGATCATCGACCGACGCTGGCGGGCGCGCGAGTACACGATCAGGGACGGAGGAATCACTCTCTCGCGCTATGTCTTCCACCGGCATGGCCAGCGCGTGGTGGAGTTCCGGAAGCCTTGGGCGGAGGCGTGCGCGGCGGCCCGGCGTGCCCTGCGTGCTCTTCCACGATTTGCGGCGCTCGTGTGTGCGGAATCTGGAGCGAAGTGGCATAAGCCAGACCGTTGCCATGCAGATAACCGGGCACAGGACGATCTCGGTCTATCAGCGGTACCGGATCACGAACGAAGACGACCGACGAGAGGCTCTCGCGAAGATGCAGGCCTCGGTGAGAAGCGCACGGGCCGACAACGTGGCGTCGATCGGGGATCGAAAAGAGAGGCCCGCTCATGAGAGAGACCCGCACAAATCACGCACATTTTCAGACGGTGACACGAAGCTACCGTCTGCAAGTGATTGATTTGATGGCGGGCTCGACGGGACTTGAACCCGCGACCTCTGGATTGACAGTCCAGTGTGCTAACCAGGCTGCACCACGAGCCCGCGTGCACAGCCGACGGCGCCAGCTAGCGCCAAGGCCCATCACGCTACCATGGGCGTCGGTGGGGGTCAACGCGGGCGGGTGAGCAGGGCCGCCGAGCGACCCACGTCCATCGTGGCAGTGCCGGTCGCTGCGCAGCGAGCGAGACGCGCTTGGTCCCCGCGCGGTAGAGTACGATAGCGGCGCGTAGTCGAACAATCGACACGGAGGACTCCACATGAAGTCATCACGTCTCTGGGCCATGCTGATCCTGCTCGTGCTCGTCGCGATGTCCGGTCCGGTCGGGGCCGCCGGCCCTCTTGACGCTGTCTATTCCGTCACCTTGACCTTCGAAACGCAGTCATTCACCATGTTCCTCGTCGCCATCCAGAACGATACCCAGATCGGATTTGCCCTGCTCGACCCCGACATCCCCGACTGGTACTACGGATTCGGAGCGTTAGACGCCCAGCAGCGCATGACCGGCCTACTCTTCTACGGCGACTCGACCGAGGTCGGACAGTTCGATCTGCGCTTTCAGTCCGGCACCGTCATGGGGACGGTCACCATCTTCGAGGTTCCGCTCACGGCGAGCGGCGGCAAGTTCTTCTAAGCCGCGGCGACGCGCGGGGCGACATACCAGGACATCCAGCTCAACGATTACTTGTCGGCCGCGTCAGCGCTGTCCCCACTGTGTCGGCACGCACTCGAGGGTCGCGGTCCACGCGCGCTGAGCCGGATAGGCGGCCACGACGGCCCGGATCTCCTCGCAGGGATGGGCGTGTCCTCGGGTGAGCCCCGCTCCCGCCTTGACCGCGCCGTGCGTGCGGTCGAGGGCCTCCACCACCACCCGCAGGGCCGCCTCCTCGGACAACCCCTTGGCCGTCTGCAGGATGCGGACGGCCTCGATGTTGGCCTGATGCTCGATTTCCTCCGAGGGGCGGGATGACGGCTGGTCGTGCCGGAGAAAATAGTGGCCCAGTTCGTGGGCGGTGGCCTTGTCGCGTGAGGGGCTCGTCAGCATGCGGCTGGTGAAGACGATCACGCCGCGTCTATACACGGCGCCGGCCGTGGCCTCCCAGGCATGGTCGGCAACCATGATCGCAGGCGGCTGCACCTGGTAGGCTCGTGCCGCAGTCTCCACGAAGGCTTTCACGTCGGCCAGCTCGGCCTTCTGCGCAGGCGTCAAGGTCGTGCCGACGGTCACATGGGCGGCCCCGCCCGTCGCGCACGCCGCGGTCAGAATAGTCAGGAGGATCGCGGATGCCGTCGGCGTCTCGCGACTCCTGGAAGCGCCTCCGCCGTGGCCTGACTGCGGACTCATGGGCACCGGAGCGCCGCGCACCGTCAGGACCTCGAAACCGCCGAGCGAATTCGGCTTCACAACCGGCTCGCAGATTCATCGAATATACATGGCCCCGACCGCCCTCTCGTCGGGCGGTGGGAGCATCGTTCCGATCACCATCGACAGACATCAGGCCCGAGCCCGAGACGAAGGGAGGGA
>JBKPDQ010000139.1:0-10282 GCA_046728015.1 Actinomycetota bacterium | reverse complement strand
TAATTCAACAAGCCGTTCGCCCAGGATCAGCATTCTGATCTAGGAGTGTGCGGTCGTAGTCCCAACGGGGTTCGACCCCGTGTCTCCACCTTGAGAGGTTGAGCCGGGCCGGGTTCGTGACCTGCGGCGAAGGGGAAAAGGCCCGCTGACGTGCGAATTCCGATCCTAGTGGATTCCCGTCGCTACCCCTCGGTTTTCGACGTCATGCGGGATAGATACGGGATCAAACGGCAGCAGCGGCTGCAACCATCCTATGCGTCGGTCTTCGGACAAAGGTCTCGTGCGACGTCTTCACGCGGCCGATCGGCCCGGAGTTCGGCCATCCGAACGACGGTCGTCCCGTTTACGCCGCCCGGCGATCTCGCTCGACGTCGTGTGTCCGTCGTCGGCTCAGAACGGATACTCGTCCTTGCGTCAGCTGCGCGGTTCCTCCGGCTGGGGCTTCGGCGTCCGCTCGAGGGCGTTGGGCCGGGCATGGTGGTGGGAGCCGGTTCGGTCTGGATCACCGCCCCGGGTGCCATCACGCGCATCAACCTTCAGAGGTGAGGGGGCCGCCCGGTGGCCAATCGTAGTCACGTACGCGTGACTGTCGCCTTCCACCGGAGCGACACCAGCTACCTGCTTCCGACAAGACGACTTGGTGAGACGTACGTTCTCCGAGATGCCCAGGCCCGCGCTCGAAGCCTGGGCGCACAAGGGCGAGAGGAGCCGACCGTGGGCGTCATGCACGTATCGAAGTCGGAGATCCCCAACGACCGCTCGGCCATCGAGCGTGAAGGATTCGCCGTCGCGGTGCAACGAGGCCAGCCGCCCGTTGGCTGGGGAGCCTGGCATCACCACGGAGACCATCACGTTGTCGCCTACGTCCTGGCGGGCACGGTCCACGTCGACGGGAGTGCCTCCGGGAACGGGACCATCCAGGCCGCGGCGGGCGACCTCGTCTAGATCGAAGCCGAGACCGTTCATCGAGAGCGGTACGGCGAGGGAGAGCTCGCGACGGTCGGCTTCTACTTCGGCTCCGGACCCGGACGCGTGGACGTCGACGGACTCGATCGTGGTTGAGGATGCTCGACGAACGGGTCTTCAGCCAAGAGGTCAGCTACCACGATCGTCCGAGTAACAGCGTCGATTCGTGACGAGAGCGACAGTCGCCATGCGCCCGAATTGCGCCCGTTCATTGCTCGGAGGACGCTCCATACACCGTGTATCTCCACCATGGAGGCCCGTTGTGGTTCGGGCACCTGCCGGCGGATGCGGTCCCTGTCGGGAAGCTACGGATCGGCCACCAGGTACCGGACGAGACCGAAGTTGAGGATACCTACCGCGTGACCGTTGCCCTCGACGTGGCACGAGTTCCGGACGGCCGCTACTCGGTCTGGGTCTGCGCGCCGGGCAGGGGTGGGAACGGGTGCCTGATCGGCTTCGGGGATCTGGTCTACGGACGACTTATCGTTGCGCGTGGAACCGGCGACGATCTCGCGGTGGGAACCCGCTCATCTGCTGCTCTTGCCCAATTACGGAGACCGACGCCGACGAGCTGTCCCTATACTCCCGGACTTGCGCCTGTACGGGTTCACAAGACAGCGGCCGCCAGCCAATCTCGCTGAGCTGCAGACGAATCCTGCACAAACGCGATGGCGGAGTTCTGTCCGAACGCGCTCCTCTTCTGCTCGCGGGGGCATCTAAGAGTGGAGGCGGCGAGGCGAAGCGGGTTCTGGTGAAGCGCTGGAAATCCAGGCTCTTGCTGAGCGAGGACGGGAGTTCTGGAAGCAGCTCGTGCCGTGATGGTCAAGCCGCTCGGAGTGCCGTCATTGGCGAGATCGCTCCCGAGGATCTCCACGAATCATGACTCGACATCCTCGCACCGAGGGTAGAGTCGCGCAGCCCCGAGCAAGGAGGCGCCCATGTGCCACGAGACCGCTGCTCGTCCGCCTCTCCCGCCGATCGGAGGAGGCGCTGGCGCCGCGAGCAGTCGGCGAGTGATCCTCGACGCAGCCGACGGGAACCGCGTCCGCGCGTTCAGCGCCACCGCGATCGACCCCGAGGCGCCGGGCGTCGTGGTGCTCCCGGACGTCCGCGGGCTACACCCCTTCTACGACCAGATCGCGGTGCGGTTCGCCGAGGCGGGCGTTCATGCTACGGCGATGGACTACTTCGGGCGGACGGCCGGGATCGACGACCGCGACGAGACCTTCGACTTCAAGCCGCATCGGGAGCGGATGACCAGAGAGGGGACCGCGGCCGACATTGCCGCCGTGATCACCCACGTCCGCTCACAGGCCGGGGGCGGCGCCCAACGTGTCTTCACCGTCGGCTTCTGTATGGGCGGACGAATCTCATTCAACCAGGCTGCGGACCGGGACGACCTTGACGGTGTGATCGGGTTCTACGGAACACCCCAAACGGGCGGGCCCGACGACGCTCGGGCGCCGATCACACTCGCGCCCGGGTATCGGTGTCCGGTGCTCGGTCTGTTCGGCGGAGCCGACGATGGCATCCCGATCGAGGCGCTCGACCGATTCCGCGAGACGCTGAACGGGGCCGGCGTGCCGAACGAGATCGTCGTGTACGACGGCGCGCCGCATTCGTTCTTCGATCGGTCGTTCGAGGAGCACCGCGACGCGTACGACGACTGGCGCCGAGTGCTGAGCTTCGTCCGCGGCTCGGGGTAGCTGAACATCCCACGGACATCATTGACGGACCCGGTCGATCGGTCGGGCGCCAGCGACGAACGAGGCGAGGTCCTGGACCATGGTCACGGGCAGCCTCCCTCCGCTCAGCGAGCTCACGTCCTCTCCGTCTCGCGCACCGACTCCGAACCTTCGGCCTTGCGAAGGGCACGACGGATCGTCGCGATCGTCTCCTCGGGTGCCTCGATCGGAACGAAGTGTCCGATCCCCGGGAGGAGCGAGAGCTCGTGGTCGGGAAACGTGTCCTGGAGGCGGTCGGCCCAAGCGGCGAGGATGACCGGATCGAGCTCCCCCCAGGCGATCACCGCGGGCTGCGGGATCTGAGATGCCTGGGGAGCCTCGGCAGCTTGAGCCTGTCTCGCCGCCGCGCGTGCCCGGTAGTAGGCGATGCTCGCCCTGACCGCTCCGGGCCGCGCGTAGGCATCAACGATCGCTTCGAACTCCCGCTCGCGGATCGACCCCTTCCTGCCGCACCAATGGTCGTAGAACTGTTCCAGGTACAGGCGCACGGTCTCCCGGTCGTGGGCGATGAGCCGATCGGACCAGGCCAGGGCGTGGAAGTGCTGGTACCAGAACTCGCGCTGCACAGAGGGATCGAACCGCCGCTTACCGATCCCCGGGTAGGCCGGGTTGAACAGGGCGAGCGCCCGGATGCGCTCCGGCCGGCGAAGCGCGAGGGTCTGGGCGACGGTGGCGCCGATGTCGTAGGCGGCTACCACCGCCCGGGAGATCCCCAGCCCGTCGAGGAGGGCAAGCAGGTCCTCCGCCAGGACCTCCGGTGTGTATCCCTCGGCCGGCGGCAAGTCGGGCTTATCCGAGTCGCCGAACCCCCGAAAGTCCGGGGCGATCACGTCGGCGATCCCGGAGAGCGGCACGAGGACGCGGCGCCAGTCGTACCAGAACCCCGGCCATCCGTGCAGAAGCAGGACGGGCTGACCTCGGCCGAGGCGGACGTAGTGGAGCATGACGCCGCCGGACCCGGCGACCCGAGCGTGTCCCCAGGCCGGATCGTCCGGAAGGCGGTCGAGCATCTCGGTGTCGGGTATGGCGAGGCTCCGATCTATGAGGAGTGCTCTCGGCGCTGCGCTGCGCCCCTGGCTGAAGCGGGTGCGGCGAAGAACTCGAAAGCGATGCCGTCAGGGTCCCGGAAGCTCACGCCCGAACCATAGTGCGCATCCTGGATCTCACTGTGCTCGATGCCGAGTTCGTCGAGGCGATGCATCCACCCCTCGAGCTCTGATCGGTCCTCGCAGCCGAAGGCGACATGATGGAGGCCGACCCTGAACTCGCCGAACCTCTCGTCGGGCGCCGGCCTAGCGTGCTGACGCAAGCTGATGAGCGTGCCGTTGCCGACCAGGTACGCGGTGTGGTGGAAGTCGCCGTCTGTGTCCTCATCGATCACGGGCTCGGCATCGAAGAGCGCTCCGTACCAAGGGACGCTGACCGAGAGATTGCGGACCGTCAGCGCAACATGGGTGAGAGGTGGAAACGTCTTCATCGTTCGGTCCTTCCTGTCGAGTCGATGGCGAGGGGAATAGTCGATGTCTTGTCGACCTGTCGTGTGCGGGTATTCGGCTGAGCGCCGCCAACGGCTCAAACGCTCGCAGCCAGCTGGCTGGCTAGGTCGTGTCGGCGAGCGCCCGCGCGAGCTCGCGCCGCGACCCGATCCCCAGCTTGCGGTACACGCTGCTGAGATGCACCTCGACCGTCTTCGGCGTCACGTAGAGGGTCTGCGCGATGTCGCGGTTCGTCTGCCCGGCTGCGGCGAGATCGGCGACGCGGCGCTCGCTCGCCGTCAGGGCAAGGACCCCCCGGAGGGCAGTCGTCCGCGGACGGGCACCCGTTGCGTAGATCTCGGTGCGAACACCGTCCGCGAGCGGCTGCGCGCCGGAGATGTCCGCGAGCTCGAGCGCCCGCCGCAGCGGCTCCCGAGCCTCGGTCGACTTGCTCGCCCGCCGCAACACGGCGCCGAGCGCGGCGAGCGCCTTCGCATGCTCGAGCCGTGCCGGCACTCCTTCGAGCAGGGCGCAGGCCTCCTCGAGTTGGTCGATCCCGTCGGCCCGCAGGATCGTCCCGAGCACGCGCAACGAGCGTCCCACGGTGCCCGGGGATCCCCAGCCCCGCGCGATCTCCAGCTCCTCACTGGCCAGCGCGACCGCCTCGTCGTGCCGGCCGAGCCGGTCGAGCGCCTGCGCCTTGAGCGACCGCCACGGAACGTAGCGCGGGTGTCGCTTCCACCCTGCGTGGAGCTCGTAGACATCAGCGTGGGCGAGCGCCTCCTCGAGCCGACCCTCGGCCAGCAGCAGCCGCATCCGAGCGCGGTCGAGGAGGATCATCCGCTCCGAGCCGGGCGGGGGCGAGGTGGCGGTGTCGAGCAGCGCACGGGCTTCTCCCACGGCGCCGCGCTCGACGAGGACCTCGGCGAGGAAGGATGACGGCGTGCGCGCGCTCGAGTGCGTCGGCAAGCCCCAAAGCGCCAGCGTCTCGAGCGAGGCGCGCAGCTCGGACTCGGCCTCTCCGAGCTCGCCGCGGAGGTACTGGGTGTAGCCATTCCAGAGCTGGACCCCCGCGATCCTGAACACCGCCCCCTGGCGATGAGCTTCCGTGCGATAGGCCTCCAACATCACGACGGCCTCTTCGAGATCGGCGAGTGCGAGCGGGCCCGTGGCGACCATCGACATCACTCCGTCCGCCGCGAGCAACTCGCCGCCTTCGAGCGCCGTGCGCGCGAGCGCACACACGCGGTCCGCCGGCCCCGCGGATACGGCCCAGTTCCACGAGGCGACTGCGGCGAGTGCCTTGGCACCGATGCCGGCAGAGCCGTCGATCTCCCGGTAGGCCAGGAGTCGCTCGAGCCGATCGGCGTGCGACTCGGCTCCGAAGACGGGGGCGAAGACCTCGACCGCCTCGAGGTTTTGGGCGAGATCAGCTAGCTCAGCGGGGAGCTCCCGTGCGACACGGCCGGCGATCTCGGCTGCCTCGTCGGGGGCACCGAGGAACAGCAGCGAGCGGGCGAGGTTGAGGGCTGCGTGGCCGCGCGCGGAAGGCTCGAGCGCGAGTTCGTACGCGCTCTGCAGGTGTCCGACCGAATCAGGCAGGAAGGTCCTCCCCTCGAACCGCCCGAGCTCGAGCAAGACCTCCTGGCGCGCCTCAGGTCGCGGAGGCTCGTCCAGCGCACGGCGCAAGAACGAGATCGCGGAGTCGGGGTCACCCCTTGCGACTGCGGCGTCCGTAGCGGCGCGCAGGACGTCGACCACCCAGTCCTGGCCGCGCGCCGGGATGACGAGCAGGTGCGCCGCGACCTCCTCCTTGCGGGCGCCACGCGCAGCAAGGAGCCGGGCGGCGCGCTCGTGGTGCATCTCGCGCTCGCCGGGTGCGAGGTCGTGGTAGATCGCGGCCTGAACGAGCGGGTGCACGAAGCCGAGCGGCGGCTCGGGCTGGAGGATCTCTGCGTGCACGAGCTCGCTCGTCGCGCCTGCGGCCGCGGGCGGGTCGAGGCCGGCGAGCTCGGCCACGACCGGGAGCTCTGCACCGTCGCCGAGGACCGCGATCGAACGCGCGACCTGGGCGGCATCCGCCGAGAGCCTCGCGAGGCGCAGCAGCACGGCTCCGGAGACGGCTCTCGGCCCCAGCTCGGTGATGGCATCGATGTGGGCGGCGTCGGGTGGGACCCGATCGGCAGCGAGCGTCTTGAGGAGCTCCTCGAGCAGGAGAGGGTTGCCGGTTGTGGAGGCGTGACAGGCCTCAGCAAAAGAGGGCTCGACGCCTTCCCCCAACCGATCGCGCACGACCTCAGCTACCGCTGTCGCGGTGAGGAGTCTGGGCATGAGCAGCTGTGCCTGGGGGTCGGTCGTCAGCTCGGCGAGCAACGCCTGGTCGCCCCCCGGCTCCGAGCGCCGATAGCCGGCCACCAGCAATACCGGAAGGTCGTCGAGTCGTCGAGCGAGGTACGCGAGGAAACGCAGCGAGGCCCGGTCGCACCAGTGGAGGTCGTCGACCGCGAGCACGAGTGATCGCTCCAAGCACAGGTTGGCGGTCAGCCAGTAGAGACCGTGCAGCACCGCGAACGAGCCTTCGCCGGAAGCCTCGCTCGCGCGACGCTCGCGTGGCGGCTCAAAGACGGGAGCCGCCGCCCCGGCCGCCCCCGACAACAGGTCCGAGCGGGCGCTCTCGTCGCTGAGCAGTGATTCGAACAGCTGGCGCACGATCCCGAAGGGGAACTCCCTCTCCAGCTCGCCGCCGCGCGCGGCGAGCACGCGCAGACCGCCCTCCTCGGCGAGCGTCTTCGCGGCGGCCACGAGCCGGGACTTGCCGATCCCCGCCGGCCCCTCCACGAGGACGAGGCCCGGAGTCCCGTCTGCCGCCGCCCCGACCGAGGCCGCGAGGGCATCGAGCTCCCGCTCGCGCTCGAGCAGGCGTCCGCTCGCCCCGGGCCTTGTCCGACCGCCGCGTGCCCGCACTCGCCAATCCTAGGTCTCCGCCTGAGCGCGTTCGAGGGGGAAGCCTAGGGGGTGGCGAGCTCGATGTTTGGGGTCGCCGCTTAGGGCCTTCCTCGATGTGGCGCGGTGCGCCGGGTCCCATCCTGCGTGCATGAGCACCTCGATCGTGGTCAAGGATCGAAAGGCACTGAGTTCGTCTCTTGCGATGGAGCGCAACCCTCGCGATGCGACGCGGAGGGAAGGGGACGCCAGTCTCATGGCGTCGCTCTTGCGGAAGGAACCCATCGCCGCCGACGAGCTCTACGCTCGATACGCGCCCCGGATCTATGGCCTCGGTCTTGTCCTCCTCAAGAACAGGGCCGATGCCGAAGATCTGGTCCAGGACACCTTCCTCAAGGTCTGGCGTACAGGCTCAGCGTTCGATCCACAGAGAGGGTCCCTGGACGTTTGGGTCCTGCTGACCGCTCGCAGTCTCGCGATCGACCTCCTGCGTCGTCGAACTCTTGAAACCAGGAAGCTGAGTGCCCAGCCGAGCGTCTCGAACGTTTCAGAAGAGCCTGGCCCGGAGTGGCTCGCGGAGCAGCGCGACCTGATCCAGCGCGTGGGAAACGCCATGGACAAGCTTCCGCCGCGGCAGCGTTCCACGGTGGCCCTCGCGTACCTCGGACAACGGTCATCCGCAGAGGTGGCTGAGTTGCAGGGGATCCCTCCTGGCACGGTGAAGAGCCGCATCCGAGCGGGGATCGCGACCCTCCGCGGGACCCTCGCCGAGGGAATCTCGGGAGGGCCGCCGAACGGCATACGCAAGCAGGCCGGAGCGATTCGGTGAAGGGGAGGCGGGAATCGTGAGGAGCGTCCGCGTCGAGAGGCCGAAGGTCCGGCGGGACCGTTCCTGGCTCGAGGTGCTCCCCCTCGATCCGCATGACCCGGAAGTGATTCGAGCCAAGGCCATCGATCGCTCCGGCGACCGGCGGTCAGGCGCGAGTCCCGTTCGCGCGCCAAAGCGGGACAGGTAGGTCGTGATTGCGGAGGTGAACAGTGAGGGTCCAGGACGAGGAAACCTGTGAAGCGGAATATTGGGACGAATACCTGCGGGAATTTGGTAGGGCGGCATACATGGAGGCCAGGTACCAGGCACAGAGGGCGGTGGAGCTTGAGCCTGGGGCCTACGACTCCGACGACCTAGACCGTATTCACTCCCTCAGTCACGAACGAGTTCGCGGAGGCTCTCGCGGAGAAATTCGACGCAAAGCAGAGCAGAAAAGGGATTCCCGCCGGTCCCTCGTGGATGGGCAGAAGACTCGATCGGGGGAAGACGGTCGAGCGCCCCGGGCTCAGCACCCTGAACGCAAACCCTATTGCCGGCGCACGCCAGTCGGCTGGCCTCCTCGGAATGTTGGGCCGAACGCAGCATTCATCCGTAACCCGCAGACGACGGTCGACCGGTCCCACGTCGGTAGTCCCCCGCAGACGACGAAAACCCAGCGAAAGGAGAGCGCTATGCAGCTACGAGGGGTCTGGCTCATCGCCGCGGTCGCGTTCGCGCTGCTCGCCGCGGCGTGCGGCGACGCGGCGTCGGCCGGCGGAGGCTCGGCGACGCTCGACATCACGACGCCGGCGGACCGCGCGGAGGTCGGCTCGCCGTTCACGGTGGAGGTCTCGTCGAACGTCTCGCTAGGCGAGCCGAGCACCCGTGAGCACCACGTCCACCTCTGCTTCGACGGCGCGGACTGCGACCAGGAGTACTCGCTCGTGTACGGCAACACGTTCGAGGTCGACGACCTGCCGCCGGGCGAGCACACGATCGAGGCCTCGCTTCGCAACGCCGATCACTCCGACGCCGGGGTGACCGACACGATCGCCGTCACGGTCTGGGCGGGCGCCGGGAACGACGACGGCTCGTCTCCGAGCCCGAACGAGGGAACGACCGGTGGCTACGGCTACTGAGCGGATCGAGCGGCACCCCCGACGGGTCCGGCGGTTCCACGGCGCCGTGTGGGTGGTCACGCTCGGCCTGCTCCTCACGGGGTGGTGGATCCTCCTCGGCGGCGAGGGCCGCCCGAGCCCGCTGGCTCGGGCGACCGGCGTCGGCGACACGAGGCTCCACGTCTGGCTGGGCTGGGCGCTCGGTCTCCTCACGGTGGCCGTCGCCGCGGTCGGCCGCCGCGGGATCGCAACCTTCCTTCGCGAGACCGTGCGGCGCGACCGCGGCGACGCTCGGTGGTGGCGACGGTGGCCGGCTGCCGCGCTCACGGGCCGATTCGCCCGACACGAGGGACTGTTCGACCCCGGGCAGCGGATCGCGAACGACCTACTGGTGGGCGGGCTGCTCGTGCTCGTCGTCACCGGCACGGCCATGACGCTGCTCCACGGCGGCCCCGTGTTCGCGTGGATGAGTCGGGTCCACCGCTGGACGACGATCGCGATCTCCCCCGTGATCGCCGGCCACGTCTTGGTCGCCGCCGGGGTGCTGCCCGGCTACCGGGGTGTGGCCCGCTCGATGCACGTCGATGGTCGGGTCCACGCGGCCACCGCGCGGCGGCTGTGGCCCGCTTGGGCCGACCGGGCGTCCCCCCCGGCCGACCCGCATCCGGATGGCGACCCTCAGGAAGTCGCCACCTCTTCGAACGACTCGCATCTAGAGAGGAGAAACCAATGATCGGGATCATCTGGGATCAGCTCAAGGTCTTTGGTGTGGGAAGGGCCGTGAAGGCCTTCTCCAAGCGCAACAAGTCGCGCGCCGCGCGGCCGATGCGACTCGCGGCTTCGGCGGCCGCCGCCCTAGCCCTTGCCGTCGGCATCGTCGGCGCAGCCCAGGCGAATGCAGCGCAGCCTGTGCATGCGAAGGTCACTCACGGCGTGCTGAGGGTCAACGGCACGAAGGCGAGCGACAAGATTACGCTTCGGCTCCAGGCCGGCCAGCCCGGCTTCCTCCAGATCGACGTCGGCGACGACGGCTCGGCCGAGTTCAGCTTCGACCGCTCGAGTATCGAGCAGATCGTCGTCAATGCAGGGGACGGCGACGACCAGGTGCGCATCGACGAGAGCAACGGCGCCTTCAATGGCGGTATCCCGACGAGGATTAACGGCGGCGACGGCGACGACACGATCGCCGCTGGTGCCGGGGCCGAGACGCTCCGCGGAGGGGACGGG
>JBKPDQ010000138.1:0-10351 GCA_046728015.1 Actinomycetota bacterium | reverse complement strand
CGGTGGCGCCGATGCCGCCGAGCGCGCCCCAGATCCCGAGCGCCTTGTTGCGCTCGGAGCCCTCGGGGAAGGTCGTGGAGATGATCGAGAGGGCGGTCGGGGTCATGATCGCGGCACCGACTCCCTGGACCACGCGCGCCGTAAGGAGCGCCGCCGGCGACCACGCGAGCCCGCATATGAGCGACGCGGCTGTAAAGAACAGGACACCGGTCATGAACAGGCGGCGCCGTCCGAGCAGGTCGGCCGCCCGTCCTCCGAGCAGCAGCAGGCCGCCGAAGGTGAGCGCGTAGGCGCTCAGCACCCACTGCAGGCCCTGCTCCGAGAAGCCCAGGTCGGCTCCGATCGAGGGCAGCGCCACCAGCACGATGGTGCCGTCGAGGATCACCATGAAGAAGGCGCCGCAGAGGAGCGCGAGCGCCCACCAGCGGCGGGGATCGGGAACGTTTCGTGTCGAGTTCGCTTCCATGCCCATTGAGGCGCTCGCCCGGGCGCAATCTGAGCGGTCAATTTCGAGCGGCCGCGACGTCAGTACTTGTGATGCCGGCGAAAGGAAGAGGCAGTGGGAGGATGCGAGCGTGACCGAGCAGACCCTCGCCCGCGCACGCGCCGGCGACGAGGCCGCGTTCCGCGAGCTGACCGACCCCTACCGGCGTGAGCTCCAGCTGCACATCTACCGGATCGTCGGCTCGGCACAGGACGCCGAGGACCTGCTCCAAGAGACGCTGCTCGCCGCGTGGCGCGGCCTTGAGCGGTTCGAGGAACGCGCGTCGGTCCGCACCTGGCTGTACCGGATCGCCACCAATCGCTCGCTGGATGCCCTCCGTGCGAGCCGGCGCCGCCCGCAAGACCTGCAGCGGATGATCGAGATGCCCGAGCCGACGCGCCGGGCCGAGCCGATCTGGCTTGAGCCCTACCCAGACGTCCTGATCGAGGGCATCCCCGACGACGCCCCCGGACCCGAGGCGCGCTACGAGACCAAAGAGGCGATCGCGCTGGCGTTCATCGTCGGCCTTCAGCACCTGCCGCCGCAGCAGCGCGCGGTGCTCGTGCTGCGCGACGTGCTCGGCTACCGCGCCGGGGAGGTCGCCGAGATGCTCGAGACCACCGAGCCATCGGTCAACAGCCTGCTGCGCCGCGCGCGTGCGGCGTTCGAGTCCCGCCTGCCCGCCACCGGACGCGAACGCGCGCCGCTCCCGAACTCCAAGCTCGAGCGCGACGTCGTCGGCAGATTCGCCGACGCGGTCGAGGCGGGCGACATCGACGCCATGGTCGCCCTGCTCACCGACGACGCCTGGGTGACCATGCCGCCCGAGCCATGGGAGTACCAGGGCCCCACCGCGATCGGCGAGTTCCTACGCGACCGCGAGGTCCGGCGCGGCGCGCTGCTGCGGCTGGTGCCAACGCGTGCGAACGGCCAGCCCGCCTTCGGTTGCTACCTGCCGGATGCACAAACGGAAATCGCACGGGCATACGCGTTGTTCGTCCTCACGCTAAAGGGCGACCGGATATCCGCCATCACCTGGTTCGGCGACACCAGCGTCTTCCCGCACTTCGGACTGCCGCGGACGCTGCGGTAGGCGGGCTAGCCGGACTCGAACTGGCGACCTCCTGGGTGCGGTCCAGGAGGGCGGTGATGCGGGTACAGCCATCCGCGCAGAAGTCGGGTCACGCGGGGCATTACGACCCACGTCATCAGGGGGACTGTCAGTGCGGTCGTGATCCCGAGTCTCACGGCCAGCGGCAGGGACGCGAGCAGCGGGCCCGTCACGGCGACGATGGCGGTGATGAGCGGAAAGATGGTGATCCAGGTGACCAGCGCCATCTTGTAGGGCGGAGGCGGGGGCGCCCCGGGCTCGACCGGCAGGGTGAACCAGGTCTCGAGGCCGGTCACGAAGCTGGTGCCCATGGGGCCGATGACGTGTGGTTCGGCGCGCTCGAGCCAGGCTGCGTGCTCGTCGGAGTCGAGCCACGCGCGCAGGTGCTCGGCGCTGTCGAACCGGTAGACGGTCCGGTACTCGCCGGCTGGGCTCTGCGGCCGGAACACCTCGACGCCGATGTGGCCGGGGAACGCGCTCGCCGCGGCGATGATGCCCTCGAGAAACTGCTCGTAGAAGGCTTCGTGACCGGGTTTGACACGCCTGGTCACGGTCGTCGTGATCGGCCCGCTGCCTGGCTCCGGCGGTGTCGACGCCGAGCCGCTCCCTGGATCGTCGCTGGTCAGCTCGGCACCGCGTCCTTGAACTGCAGCAGTCCGATCGAGTTTCCGTGTGGGTCGACGAGCCAGGCCGAGAGCGCGAAGCCGACATCGGCGATGCCGTCGACCGTCTTCAGCCCGGGCTCGTCGTACTCCTCGACCTGGACGCCGCGCGAGCGCAGCTCCGCCACCTCCCCGGCGAGGTCGTCCACGCGCCACGAGGCCTTGGTCTGCGGCTCGCTCGTGCCGGTGGAGCTCCGGGTGACGACGAGCCGGCTATCACCGCCACACTTGAAGGTCAGGAAGTCGTCGCTCTCGAGGAGGACCTCGAGTCCGATCCTGTCGCCGTAGAACTCCTTCGCGACTCCGAGGTCCGTCGCCAGGATCATCACGTCGATCGGGTGGTTCGCGAGCATCGTGCTCCACGACGCTAGGGCCCTTGATGCCCTGGAGCAACACGAACCGCGTATGGGTCTAGACCGAGCCGGTAGAGCCGACTACGGGGGACGGGCCGTGCACGGCGCCGAACGCCGACTGCGCGACCGCCACGAATGCCGCGACGGCGGCCGAGCTGTCGTCGCCGCGCCACACCAGACAGGTCTCGAGCGAGTCGGTTGGTTCGCTGAGTGCGACCGCGACGATCCCGTCCGGAAGTCCACCCGCGACCGTTTGCGGCGCCATGGCGGCGGCCGGTATCTCGGCGAGGACCCCGAGGTCCCATCCCGTGTGGAACGACTCGTTCCGCACTCGCGGCTCGAAGCCGGCGCGGCGGTAGATCGCCATGAAGGCGTCGTGCAGCCGCGGCGCGATCTCCCGCGGGAACAGGATGAACTGCTCGTCGGCCAGCGCGGAGAGCGGGATCGCATCCTGGCCCGTGAGCGGGTGTGTCTCGGGCAGCAGCGCAACGAGCCGCTCCTTGCGGACCGGGGCGAGCTCGAGCTCGGCGGCGATCTCCGGGCAGAGGGAGAGGGCGATGTCGATGCTGCCGCTGGCGAATGCCGGAGGCATCCGGGCGTTCCACATCTCCTGCGCTAGCAGCTCGACGTCCGGGTGGCTTGCCCGGAATGCCCTGCCGAGCGCCGGGAGCGTCTCGAAGCGGGTGCTCCACGAATAGGCGATCCGTAGCTGTCCGAGCTCGCCGGCCGCCGCGCGCTTAGCGTCCTCGGCCGCCCGTTCGGCATCGGCCAGCGTCCGCCGCGCTCCTCGCAGGAACGCGCGTCCGGCGTCGGTGAGCTTGACCTCGCGGGTGGTGCGGACGAACAGATCGACCCCGAGGTCGCGTTCGAGCTGTTGGATCGCGGCGCTGAGCGGAGGCTGGGCCATGTGCATCCGCTGTGCGGCGCGGCTGAAGTTCAGCTCCTCCGCTACGGCGATGAAGTAGCGCAGGTGACGCAGCTCGACCATGCCAGGAGCAGCGTAAACCTCCCATACGCACTCCGTCTGGGCTTAGACGGAATTCGTGTTGGCCTCCGCGCAACGCGTTTCGTAGCTTGGGCCGCATGGCTCCGACCGTGCACACGTACCGCTCCGGCGAGACCGGGCTGTTCGTCAACTCCTACCTGGTGGAGGGCGCCGAGGGGGTGGTCGCGATCGACGCGCCGCTGTTGCTGTCGGACGGCCGCGCCTTTCGCGCGCGCTATGAGGCGCTCCGGAAGCCGCTCCTGGGCGTGCTGGTGACCCACCCGCACCCCGATCACTACAACACGATCGGCCAGCTGCTCGCCGGTGGGGACGTGCCGGTGATCGCGCACGGCGACGTCGACCGCGAGATCCGCGCCAAGGACGACGCCAAGCGCGCCCAGTGGGGGCCGATGTTCGGGGACGAGTGGCCGGCCAGCGCCACGTTCCCGAACCGGACGGTGGCGGACGAAGAATCGGTCGAACTCGGCGACCTGCGGTTTACCGCCTGGGACTTCGGACCCTGCGAAAGCGAGAGCGAAACCGTCTGGCTACTGGGCGACGGCGACACCGCGTTCGTCGGTGACCTGGCCTTCGACCG
Source organism: Actinomycetota bacterium (assembly GCA_046728015.1). Lineage (GTDB taxonomy): Bacteria > Actinomycetota > Thermoleophilia > Solirubrobacterales > 70-9 > DATAFO01. The sequence goes on along the minus strand of JBKPDQ010000138.1, from coordinate 6,158 downwards.
TACGCACGCGTACCTGGCGGACGGCCATACGCACGCGTGGCTCAACGCGATCGACCGGGCTGAGGAAGTCCTTGCCCGCGTACGAACGCTCTACGTCGGCCACGGGACGCCCAGCCCGCCCGCCGTCCTTGCCGATCAGCGCCGCTACCTGCTGATGGCCCGCGAGGCGATCGCCCGCGTCGCGGACGGCCGCGCGGAGTTGAGCGAGGACGAGGCGAATCGCGTCGTGAGCCTGATGGAGCGATACCTGCCTAGCGCTCCGCTCAGCTGGCTCGTCGGCGCCGGCGCCTCGGCGGTGGCCGCCGAGCTCTCCCAGGAGGCCGCAGCCGCATGATCGTCGAGTACATCCGCTACCGGATCCCCGAGGACGAGGCACGCTCCTTCGAAGACGCCTACCGCGCCGCCGCTCCGTCGCTCGACGCATCGCCGCACTGCGAGCGCTATGAGGTCGCGCGCTGCTCCGAAGACGCGACCGCCTACACCGTCCGCATCGAGTGGGACTCGGCCGATGGACACCTGCAGGGGTTCCGCAGCAGTCCGCAGTTCGCCGGCTTCTTCGCCGCGGTACGGCCCTACGTAGACAGAATCGAGGAGATGCGCCACTACGAGGTCAAGAGCGCCGGCCCGAGCTAGGGGGACCGCGCCCGCGACGGTCTGCTCGCGTTGCACGTGGCCGCCGGGACGCTCGGTCTCGGGCTCGGCCCGGCGGGAGAACCCGTTACGCGCTCGGTCGGTGGGACTGATGTTGAGGCCCTCGACTGCGAGGCGGACGACGTCGTGGTTCAGGTGCGCGGCAACATGCTTCGCTGGGCTGGCGGGTACCGCGACCGCGGAGGAGCGGCCGGCGGTGATGGCGCGCGTCAGCGCTGGCGTGCTGAGACCACCGCGATTACTACAAGGGCGACGAGGACGGCCACGACGCCCGCCAGGCCGGTGAAGACGGCGGCGATCGCGAACAGAGGAACCGAGATGGCCATCGACCCGAGGACCATCTCCTTCTCATGATCACGCTGGCGCTTCAGCGCGCTCTCGTCCCGATCACCGCGCTCCACCAGCCGTCGCTCGATGCGCGCGACGAAGGCGTCGATGACCGCAGGCTCCATTTCGGCGCCCATCTCCGTGCGCGCCGCGATCGCCGCCTCGAGTTCCTCCTTTACAGCTGCCTCCTCGCTCACTCGCCTGATTCTCCGGACTGGCCGTGCGCTTAATCAGCCACGGGCCGCGGTTGGCGTCTCCTCGCGCTTCTCGAGCGTCACCTCGCGCTCATCGGTCCGTTCCGGCTCGCTCGCCGGCCGCGTGCGCTCGAACTCATCCCACAGCCGATAAGCCTCTTCGGCCTCGCGACGGCGACGCCACATCCACCATTCCTCGCACATGCTCAGCACCTCCTAGCGATCGCGGGAGCAGGTCCCATGGTCCTCCTCGACGACCGCAAACGCAACGCATGTGCCGCGCGCGATTGAGCCGGTCGGCGAGCCGCTCCGGACGCCGGCGGTCATCGTGGCGGTCGGCTTTAGACACGGGCAGGCGCCTCGGCCGGCTGGGCGTCGAGCGCCCGCGCCGCTTCGCTGTCTTGCGGCGGTTCGATTGTCAGGTTCGGGAGCAGTCGGTCGAGCCAGCGCGGGATGTACCACGACCGTTCGCGCAGCAGGGTGAGGAGCGCGGGCACGAGCGTCATCCGCACGATGAGCGCGTCGGTGAGGATCGCGACCGCGAGCAGCAGTCCGAATTCCTTCGGGATGCGGTCGGCGCTCAGGATGAACGCAGCGAACACGGTGCCCATGATGATCGCGGCCGCCACGACCACTCGCCCGATCGCCGCGATGCCGTGCTCCACCGCTTCACGCGTCCTGAGGCCATGGACGTGCTCCTCTCGGATGCGGCTCATCAGGAACACCATGTAGTCCATCGAGAGCCCGAAGAGGATCGCGAAGGCGATCGGCGGGACGAAGGTCTCGATCGGCCCGGTCCTGTCGAGCCCGGTCAGCCCGAGGAGCTTTCCTTCCTGGACGACGAGCGTGAGCACGCCGAAGCCGACGAAGGCGGAGAGGATCGTCGTGATCGCGGCTGTCGCGGAGACCACGATCGACCTGAACGCCATGGCGAGCACGATGAGCGTGACGCCGATGATGTAGAGCAGGAACCACGGCAGCCGCTGCATGATCTGGTCGGCGATGTCCTTGAACGCCGCCGTCTGGCCGGACACGTAGGCGATCGCGTCGCCCCCGGTGGTCGCGGCCGGCACGATCTCGTCCCGCAGCCGGTCGACGAGCTCGTCGGTCTGCTCGTCCTGCGGCGCGGAGTCCGGCGTGACAAAGACGATCGCGACGGTCCCTTCGTCGTTGAGCTGTGGCTCACCGACCGAGGCCACACCGGGTAGGCCCTGTGCGCGCTCGTAGATCTTCTCCGGCGCCTGCGGGTCGCCGTTGACATCGACGACGATCGGGATGGGGCCATTGAAGCCGGGCCCGAACCCTTGCGCGAGCAGGTCGTAGGCCCTGCGGCTGGTCTGCGCCGTCGGCTGGGTGCCCTGGTCGGCGGCGCCGAGGCGCACGAGCAGCGATGTCGCCGCCAGGGCGAGGATCAATACGGCGACGACGGGAAAGACGACGCGCGCATTGGCGGTGACGAACCGGCCCCAGCGCGCGATGGCGGTCTTCTCGCGGGCGGCCTCGGAGTCGTCGAGCTGGCCGAGGAACGGCACCTTCAGGCGGTCCACTCTGTGCCCGAGCAGCGCGAGGGCCGCCGGCAGCAGCGAGTTGGCGATCAGGACCGTAGTCAGCACTCCGAGCGCGCTGCCGATGCCGAGCTTGGTGACGAAGTCGAGGCCGATGAACGCCAGGCCCGTCACCGAGATCGCGACCGTGAGGCCAGCGAACAGGACGGCGCGGCCCGCAGATGCACCCGCTTCCGCTGCCGCGTCGCGCGGTGACAGGCCTTCGTGCAGAAGCTGTCTGAACCGCGTGACGATGAACAGCGAGTAGTCGATGCCGACGCCGAGCCCGATCATCGAGACCAGGATCGGGGTGATCGTGTTGATGTCGGTAAGGCCGGCCAGGATGTAGAGCAGCAGGAACGCGGTCATGAGCGCGCTCAAGGCCAGCGCGATCGGGATCAGCATGGCGGTGAACGTGCGGAAGACGATCAGCAGCACGATGATCGCGGCGAGCAGGCCGAGTGCCTCCGAGGTCCCCTGCTCGACGGGCGGGAACTCGGCCTCGCCGTTGTACTCGACCGTCACGCCCGCCGGCTCGACGGCGTCACGAACCGCCTCCTGCACGGCGACGACGGCGTCGCGGTCCTCGTCCTCGATCGTCTCGTTGAACTGCGCCTCCGCATAGGCGATCCGGCCATCGCTGGAGAACGTTTCCGGGCTGAACGGATCGCCGACGCTCTCCAACCCCGCCTCGCCGTCGCGGGGCGCGAACTCGCGCGACTTCAGCCGCCCGATCGCATCTTCGATCGCGGCCCGCCGCTCGGGAGTGTCGAGCCGTTGCCCTTCCGGCGCGGCGAACACGACGTTGAGCACCGCGCCTTGCTCGGACGTGAACTCGGACTCGAGCAGGTCGGTCGCCTTCTGAGTGTCGGAGCCTGGGATCTCAAACTCGTCTCGCAGCGAGCCGCCGACCGCCGAGACCAGGACGATCAGGGCGACGACGATGCCGACCCAGCCCCCGATGACGCGCCATGGGTGCGTAGCGCACGCCCGCGTCCAGCGCGCGAGCGCGCCGCTCGAGAGACGCTCGTGCGCGGCGCGCCGCTCCACAGGCCCGTCACCGTCGACTGGAATCCCGCTGTTCCTGTCAGATCCGGCTTGGCTCATGATCTGCCCCTTCCATCGCGCGCGCGTGTCACCAACCGCCGGCTGCGATCGCTGACCGGCGCCGGCGGTTCCGGCCGAGGTCGAGCTACGGGTTCAGCGATCGTCATGGGAGCCGGGGTCTGGCAAGAGTTCAGACCCGGCAGAGCGTCGGCTACCGAGCCGGCACGTGTGTGCCGCTGCGGCGAACCTCAGTGAGGGGGTACGGCGAGCACCCGGATCCGGCGCCGCGATCTTCGAGGGCCCGACAGACGGCTAGCCGAGCGCGCGTTATGTGCCGGCGGATCCGACCGGGAACGCGACCGACTTGACGCTGACCTCCCGGTCCGACGGGAGTGCGGATGACCACGCCCAGTCATCCGGTGCGGCGTGCAGCAGGCGGCCGCCCGAGCCGATCGCCCACACCGTGCCGTCGGGCGCGGCGGCGAACAGCTCGACCATGTCGGGCATGGGTACGTCGATGCCATGTCCGGCCGGCTCCCAGGTGTCGCCGCCATCGCGTGACACCACGATGCGCCCGCCGCGGCCCACCTGTGGCGCCGGACCAGCGAGGACGAGATCCGGTCGGGCGGGCGGGACGATCGTCGCGCGCGTGTAGTCGGTCTCGACTTTCTCCCACGTCCGGCCGCCGTCGCGCGAGCGCGCGATACCGCCGTGCTGCCCTTCCCGCCGCGTCAATGACGCGGTTCCGAGCGACACGTACACGAGGTCGGGATCGTCCGGGTGGCCGGTGACATGGTGCACGTCCTCGTCACCCGCGACGGGCTCGCATACCCACGTGTCGCCGCCATCGTCGCTGCGCAGCAGTCCGGCGACTTCGGCGGCCACGAGCCACCGGTCGTCCGAGACATACGCGTTGCGCGCGGCGCCGGCACGCGGCGAGTACGGCAGGAACCACCTTTCGTGGCCGGGGATGCGCGTGATGCCCTCGAGCTCCTCCCAGCTGCGGCCGCCGTCCGAGCTGCGGTAGACGCGCGCCGGCTCGGTACCGGCGAGCTCGGCGGTCACGAAGCGGAACGTCGACGCGGTGAGCCCCGCCTCGATCCGCTCCCAGGTCCGCCCGCCGTCGGCGCTGCGGAACAGCCCGCCGCCGTAGCTCCCGGCCAGCAGCGCGTCATCGGACGCGTGCAACGCCGTGACGCTGTGGCCGTCGAGCCCCAAGGGTTCCAGTGCTCCATCGTGGAGCCGAAAGACACCGTTGGTAGTGCCCAAGAACGCGTTGGCCATGAAGACTCCGAGTTAGCGCCTTCGGAAAAACACCGCCACGGCAAAGAGGGGCAGGCCGGTCAGCCGGTCGTCAGTCAGAAGCGCAGTGGCTGCGTTCTTGATGTCCTCGATGTTCGACCCGGGGTTCTCGAACTGCCGCGGCTGGCCGCCGCTCTCGCCGAAGTAGCGATAGTCGAACGCCAGCGCCGCGTACCCGCGCTCCGCCATGGCCTGAGCGTAGGTGCCGGCCGCTTGCTCCTTCACTGAGGTGAGCGGGCCGACAGCAGCCACCACGCCGACTGGCTTGCCCCGCTCAGGCAGGAAGAGGTTGCCGACCAATCTCTCGCCTCGCTTTCAAAACCAAAACGTGTCCTCACACCGCAAGCTTCCTTCTCTAGCATCGCTGGACGCAACACCATCGGCGTCTGGAGCTAGACGGGCCGCGTATCGGCACGGGAGCGGTTTCGTTCGAGGACGTCGAGTGCGTCGCGCTCGACGCGCAGGACCGGGCGCTGTGGGATGAGGACCGGATCCGCCTGGGGCTGGCGACACTGGAGCGCGCGGTGCGCCTGCGGCGTCCCGGCGAGTACCAGCTGCAGGCCGCGTTCACGGCCCTGCAGATCCAGGGCCCGGACCCCGAGCTCGAGCGGCGTCTCGGCGCGCTGCGCTGAAAGAAGTTTCTCGAGGGCTGTCCAAATCGCCCTCCGGGCTGCGACGTCTTGACGAGGCCGCCTATTCGGGCGGCGACATCGACAAGGAGCACGTCATGGAACTGGAATTGTCGGGCAAGACCGCCGTCGTCACGGGCGGCAGCAAGGGCATCGGCCTCGCCACCGTGCGCACCCTGCTCGCCGAGGGCATGCGCGTCGTGACCGGCTCCCGCACCGTCACGCCTGCGCTGGCGGAGACCGCAGCGGTCCCCGTGACCGTCGATCTCGCCACAGCTGAGGGGCCGGGCGAGCTCGTCGAGCGGGCGCTGGCCGAGCTCGGCGGCATCGACGTGCTCGTCAACAACGTCGGCATCGGCGACACGGACGACATCAACAAGGGGCTGCTGCACAACCTGCTCGACCTGCCGGACAGCGCCTGGGAGCACACGTTCAACCTGCACTTCTACAGCGCGCTGCGCGTC
>JBKPDQ010000137.1:0-17025 GCA_046728015.1 Actinomycetota bacterium | reverse complement strand
GGCAAGGCCGGTTCGCCGGTCAGCGCCGTCGCCGCGCACCCGGGCGCCAGCGCGACCAACCTGTTCGCCCGCCAGCTCGAGCGGGCCGGTCGCGGCCTGCTGGCCCCGGTCAGCAAGGTCCTCACCGGGGTGGTTCTCCAGTCGGCCGCCGCCGGCGCGCTGTCCACGCTCCGGGCGCTCGACCACAGCACGCCGAGCGGCGCCTTCGTCGGCCCGGCCAGGGCTCGGCCAGCACCGCGGCCGGCCGGAGCTGCTCGACGTCTACGCCTCCGCCAAAGACCCGGCGACGGCGGCGCGCCTGTGGGAGCTCACCGAGCAAGCGCTCGGAAGGCCGCTGCCGGTCTGACCGCTCCGTGTCGTCCCCGCTAGACTGGCTTTACAGGGCACTTCACCGCTCTTGCGAAAGCGACTTCGCGCAGAGCACCGCTCGGCGGCACGCCGACCGGCGACCTCACGGAGGGTTTCCTCTCCAGCGACAGAAGGGCCGTCCTCTTATCGAGCCGTTGGACGCCGGAGCACGGTGATCCGCGCTCGGGAAGGTCGCCGATGGAAACGAAGGCACCCCCACAGACGCAGGAGCGCTGAGCCATGCGCGAACGACATTTCCCGCGCGTGTGCGGCTCGTGCCGCGCGCCGATGGCTCGCCAGGAGGACTCGTGCTGGCGCTGCGGCACCCGATGGGCGTCCGAAGACGGGCCGCGAACGACACTCACGGTGATCGCCGGCGGAGCACGCGGAGCAGCCGACGCGCGCCTGGACGCCGACCGCTGGACGAACGAGGGCGGCAGCTTCATTTCTGAAGCGGCTGCCGGGGTCCAGTGAGCCAGCGAGCTGCTGAACGCGCGAGCACGCTTCTGTCGCGCGAGCGCGATCCCCTGCGAGTGGTGATCGCCGAGGACTCCGTGCTGCTGCGCGAGGGGATCGTTCGGCTGCTGGAGGAGTCGGGCTTCGAGGTGGTGGGCCAGGCCGGCGACGGGGAGGATCTGCTTCGCAAGGTCGGCGCGCACAAGCCCGATGTCGCGGTGGTCGACGTGCGCATGCCGCCGACCCATACCGACGAGGGTATGCGCGCCGCCCACCGGATCCGCGCCGATCACCCCGACACCGCCGTGCTCGTGCTCTCCCAGTTCGTCGACGAAGCCTCCGCCCTTGACCTGCTGTCCGAGTCCACCGAGAGCACCGGCTATCTGCTGAAGGATCGCGTCGCGGATGTCGAGAGCTTCACGGACGCGGTACGGCGTGTGGCAGACGGCGGCTCGGCGCTCGACCCCGAAGTGGTGGCGCTGCTGCTCGGTCGCCGGCGGCGGGAGGATCCGCTCGTGGCGCTCAGCCCGCGCGAGCGCGAGGTGCTTGGGCTGATGGCCGAGGGGCGCTCGAACTCGGCGATGGCGGAGGCGCACGGGGTCAGCGAGCGTGCGGTGGAGAAGCACGTGACCGCGATCTTCTCCAAGCTCGACCTGCCGCGCGCGGTCGCGAACCACCGGCGTGTGCTGGCCGTCCTGACGTTCCTGCGCACTGACTAGGCACGTGCGATCTCGAACCCTCCCAGAAGAGGCGGAAGGCGGTGCAGCGTGAGTCCTACGCGAACCACGAGAGCGGAATCCTTCGCGGATCTCCGGTTCAGCGAGCAGGCGCTCGCAGATCTCCTCGCCGCACTACGCGCTCGCGCTGCGAGTCACCCCGACAACCCGGGTCTCATCGCATGCTGGCCCGCGGTGCGTGAGCACCGCATGGCCGGAGCCTGCAGCGAGCTGCTCCGTCGCGGTCACCCGGTCCAACGGGTGTCCATCGTCGGCTGGGAGTCGGACAAGGCTCGCGACGGCTGGGCACTCGGCGCGTAGGGGGCACCGTGGGCGCCAGAGCCGACGTGCGGCTCTGGCGCCGGTAGTTGCACTTGGGTCAGGACGAAGCCACGGTGCGGGCGATCCGGTCCAGCTTGGCGCGGGGGAGCTTCCGCTTCTCGCCGTCGACGACGAGAACCGTCTTGCCCTTGACGGTGCGGGCGTGGGTCGTCAGCCAGCCCTGGCCGGGAACGGCCGCCGAGCGAACGGTGCTGGCGGCGAGGGCGTCCAGGACGACGTCGTCGCCGGGCGCGCCGTCGATCGTGTCGTTGCCCGGCCCGCCGATGAGCACGTCGTCGCCCGCGCCACCGAGGAGCGTGTCGGCACCGTCACCGCCGATGAGCACGTCGTCGCCGTTGCCGCCGTCGAGGGTCAGCAGTGCCGAGGTGACGGCCAGGCCGGAGGCGTCGACGACGTCGTCGCCGGCCAGGGCGTTGACGGTCAGCCGGTCGCTACCGGCGATCGCGCCGGACACCGAGACCAGGGCGGGAAGACCGGCGGCCTGCGCGTTCGGTCCGGCGCCGGTGACGGTCACGACGTCATCGTCGTTGGTGGCGTTGACGACGACGTTGTCGGGCTGCACGTCGTCCCCGCCGCCGATGGCGGCGAGGTCCGCCACGACGTTGCTGACGTCGGTCCCGGACAGGTCACCGGCGACGAGGTTGTCGCTGCCGCCGAACGTCCTGGCGACGATCGACTCGACGTCGTTGAGGTCCATCGTGACGCTGGCGACGTTGCGGACGAACCGCACCCGCTGGCCGTTCGCCGAGACGTCCATGTTCTCGGCGATGTTGCTGCCGTTGAACAGCATCGTGTCGGCGCCGTCCTGGCCCTCGAGGGTGTCGCTACCGTCGCCGGGATCCCACTGGAAGGTGTCGTCTCCGGCTCCGAGCAGCGCGACGTCGTCACCCTGCTGTCCGTCGGCGAAGTCGTTGCCGTCGCCTCCGAGCAGGAGGTCGGCGCCGTTGCTGCCGAGAAGGTTGTCGTTGCCCGCTCCCCCGTCGACGGTGATGTCGATGAGCGCAGCCAGGTTCCCGGTCGCGGCGAAGCGGTCGTCGCCGCCGTTGGCGTTGAGGACGAGCTCCTCGGACGTGCCGATGTCGATCGCGAACGGGGCCGGGTTCAGGCGGTCGAACCGGACGCGGGTGCCGTTGGCCGTGGCGCTGAACTGCTCGGCGCCACCGCCACCGTTGACCTCGACCGTGTCGTCGCCCGCACCGCCTTCATTGAGGTCGGTGTCGTCGCCGGGGTTCCAGATCATCCGGTCGTTGCCGCTCTGGCCGAACACCTGGTCGTCGGCGTCACCGCCGGTCATGGTGTCGTTCTCGCTGCCGCCGAACAGGAAGTCGAAGCCACCGCGACCGAGCAGCGTGTCGTTGCCGGCTTGGCCGGAGAGCTGGTCGCCGCCCGAGCCGCCGGTGAGCGTGTCGTTGCCGGAGCCGCCGGACAGGTTGGCCCGCGGCAGCGCGCCGTTGGCCTCGCTCAGGCTGATCACGTCCTGGCCGCCAAGACCGGAGACCGTGACCTGCGAGGTGTTGGCGACCGTCGGCGTGCCGCCGACGACGGCGACCGCGCCGCCGTTCACGAGGATCCTCCCTGCCGCATCGCGGCTGATGGTGATCGTGTTGTTGAGAGCGTCACCGTTCACGGTCAGCACGCCGGCGTTGAACGTCGCCGTGGTCGCCGCGCTCGCCGGCACGGCGGTACCGGCGATCACACCGGCAGCGAGCACCCCGCCGGCGATCAGCCGATGCCTCGCGCGCCGCCACTTGCTGCTGTGCCCTGTATTCATCGTTCTCCTTGAGAGCAGCCCGACCGTCGAATCGGTCGGTGGTGTCGTGTCTGGTGGCTCGTCATGAGGTGAGGCGTTCGCGGGCGACGGGCCGTCGGTGCTCGTGATGAGGCCCCAGCAGCAAGACGCTGGTGCGGGCGAAACATTCCCTGCAGAGACGCTGGCTAAGGAAGGCGACGCGCCAGGCTGCGCCGCGCCCGCGTCCCGCGCGTCCCGCGCGCGCCGCGTCCAGCGACGCGGCCGAGCGATGTCACGAAGGTACGTCGCCGTACCCGCCTGACGTACGTCATCCGACAGATGCGCGGGCCGCGGGCCGCTCGTACGGTCGCCGAATGCGACAGAACATTCGATCGGGACGGCTCGCCGTCCTCTGCCTCAGCGCGCTGGCCGCGCTCGCCGCACCGTCGGCCGCCCAGGGCGACGCGGTGATCGACTGGAACCTCCACGCGCAGAGCACCATCCTCGCCCCCGGCCCGACGGCCCACGCGTCGACGCTCGACTTCGCGATGGTCCACGGCGCCGTGTACGACGCCGTCAACGCGATCGACCGGCGTCACCAGCCGTACCTGCACGTCCCGCGCGCGAGCCGCACAGCGTCCAAGGACGCCGCGGCAGCCACGGCGGCCTTCCGCGTGCTGGCCGCGCGGTACCCGGATCGACTCACCACGCTGCAGGGCCATTACGACACGTCGCTCGCCGCGATCCCGGACGGGAAGGCGAAGACCGGCGGCATCCTGGCCGGCAAGCGCGCAGCGGATGCCATGCTCGCCGCGCGCGAGAACGACGGCCGGCTGCCGCCCGGCACGCCGTATCCGTTCCCGCTCGGGACGAATCCGGGCGAGTGGCGCGTGTCGCCGCCGCTCACGGCCGTCGAACCTGCCTGGTGGGTCGGCAACGTGCGGCCGTTCCTCATCCCGAATGCACGATGGTTCCTGTCGGACGGCCCGAACCCGCTCACGAGCCGCGCCTACGCGAGGGACTTCAACGAGGTCAAGCGCCTGGGCGCGTTCGACAGCCCGGACCGGACCGCGGACCAGACGACGGCCGCCATCTTCTGGCAGGCACAGCCGCTGCTGATCTACAGCGGCGTGATGCGTGACCTGTCCGCACGCTACGGGCTGAGCACCGCCGAGAACGCCCGCCTGTTCGGCATGGTCATGCTGGCCGCTGCGGACTCGGCGATCGTGTGCTGGAAGGACAAGTACACGCGCAGGTTCTGGCGGCCGATCGACGCCGTCCGCCTTGCCGACAGCGACGGCAACCCCGAGACCATGGCGGACCCGGACTGGCGGCCGCTGTTCGACCCGGCGACCCCGACCACTCCCGCGCTCGCGACGCCGAACTTCTCCGACCACCCGTCCGGCCACAGCTGCGTGAGCAGCGGCGTCGTGCACGCCCTGCAGAGCTTCTTCGGCACGGACCGGGTCCCGATCGACGCGTCGAGCCCCCGGTTCCCGGGCCGGCCGCGACATTTCGACCGGCTCTCGGACCTGCTCGACGAGATCGTCGAGGCCCGCATCTGGGGCGGCATCCACTTCCGGACCGCCGACACCCAGGGAGCCGAGATCGGCGAGAACGTCGCCCGCTGGGAGCGGTGGTTCTACTTCCGCCGTCTGCACTGACCCCCGGCCGTGCGGCGGCGCATCGCGCGCCGCCGCACGGCCAAGAACGCGTATCCGCTAGCCTCCGATTCGGGATGGGCGGGCCACGGGTCTCGCGGGGGGTGACTGCTGCTGCGGTCAGCGTCATGATCGCCGCCGGTACGGCGTGCGGCGGCGACTCGGGCGACGAGAAGAAGCGTCCGGGTCCCGACCTGACCGCGCTGAAGTGCCGATAGTGCAGACGTCGAGCGCGATGAGCCGATGGGACCTCGCAGCCGCGAACTGCGCGCTCGCTGCTGATCCCTCCTGCGGCCGGGGTGCACGAGGCGTGACAGCGACACGCCGTCACGATCGCGAGCGCTCGTCGCGTCCGGCTCGTCGACCGAGCTCAGGGCGCCTTGACGCCGTGGCGCTTGAGGTAGTCGAGGTAGAACGGTCGCAGGAGTTCGACGACCTCACCGCGACCTGACTCGGTGACATCATCGATGTGCGCGCTCAGCCTTTGCACGTCGGCGTCTGCGTCGTCGAGTTCCCCGGCGCCGGCCTCGGCGGCCGGGAGCACCTGCATGAGGTGCCAAAAGAAGCGGACGTCGAGGTGGCGGCGTGCCCGGCGCACCGCGAGGTCGTGGAGTTCGGCCGACGAGAGGTGTTCGAGGGGATCTTCGCCGGGCATGTCACGACGGAGACTACGCCGGCTCGGCGCTCGGGCCGACGCGGTCAGTGTCATCCGCGCTTTCGAGTGGGCGACGGGGTCGCAAGGGCGTAGTCGTTGACCGCGTCGGGGGTGGTCTGTTCGCTAGTCTCGCTCGACTGCGCGGGCCAAGGGTCGGACGCTTTGGAGGGTCCGCGGAGAGGGGCGAACCGACGGCAGGAGGGGATCTGGTGCCTGCAAGCCGTTTGTCGGCGCTCGACGCGTCGTTTCTCGAGGTCGAAAGTGCAGCAGCGCATATGCACGTGGGTTGGGTCGCGCGCTTCGCGGGCCGGCCCGGCCGCCGTGCCCCGAACATCGATGCGCTGCGCGAGCACATCGCGGACCGCTTGGCTGCCGCGCCGCGCTATCGGCAGCGGTTGGTGCCGGTGCCGTTAGGAGTCCATGATCCGATGTGGTCCGACGATCCGGATTTCCGTATCGAACGCCACGTGCTGGGCGCGGCCTCGTCCGACGTCGGGGTGGTGGCCGACGCCGTGATGTCGCAGCCGCTGGCGCGCGATCGACCGCTGTGGGAGATGTGGGTCGTCGACGACTCGGAGGACGGCTTTGCGCTTGTGGGGAAGGCGCACCACTGCATGGTCGACGGCCTTGCGGCGGTCGAGCTGGGGACTGTCTTGCTCGACCCGGCGCCCGACCAGGCGTCCGAGTCTCGACCGGCACCGGAGGCGGGATCGACGCCGGCGCCCGTCGCGCTGCTGGCGCGGGCGGTGATCGACCGTGTGAGCGAGCAGCTGAGCGTGGTGCGCGGCGCCTTGGATCTCGTGCGATCGCCCCGGCGGCTGCGAGAAGTGCCGGCGGGCATGACACGGATAGCCCGGGCGCTCAGCCATTCGATCGTGCCGTTGGCGCCGCCGAGCGTGCTCAACCGTCCCAGCTCGCCGGTGCGCCACCTCGCGATGCTGAGCCGACCGCTTGACGATCTCAGGCAGATCAAGACGCATCACCACACGACGATCAACGACGTGCTACTGGCCGCGGCCGCCGGCGGCCTGCGCGGCTTCCTCGCCGAGCGCGGCGACGCACCGGTCAATCTCAAGACGATGGTGCCGGTGAGCGTGCGCGGCGACGCCGGCGACGGTGAGCTGGGCAACCGCATCTCGTTCCTGTTCACCGAGCTGCCATGCGCCCAGGCCGAGCCGCTGGTGCGCCTGATGACGATCAACAAGGTCACGGCTCGCTGCAAGGCGGCGGATGAAGCCGCGGGATCGGACGCCGCCCTGCGGGCGCTCGGCCACGCCCCGCGGATGGTCCAGCACGCCGCCTCCCACCTGGTCGCCAGCCCACGCGCGTTCAACCTCGTCGTCTCCAACATCCCCGGACCGCGCCTGCCGCTCTACATGCTCGGCTGCGAGCTCAAGGAGGTCTATCCGGTCGTCCCGCTCGCCGACGGCCACGCGCTCTCGATCGGCATGACCACAGTCCAACGCGATGCGTGTTTCGGCCTCTATGCCGACCGAGAGGCGCTTCCCGACGCCGACAGACTCACCGGACATATCGACGCGGCCATCGACGAGCTGCTCGAACTCAGCCCATGAGCTGCGCAAGCCAGGATGTGGCCGCTCGGCAACACGGACGCGACGAGCAGCAAACGGCATCGACCGGTGCGGAGGTGCGGCTCCTCGAGCGCATCCGGCGCGGGGACGACCGCTGACGCTACGCCAGCGTCGGGTCCCTGGACAGCTCGATGACCCGCCGCGCGAGCGCCCGCAGGACCTTGCGCTCGACGGTCGGGTTCTCGTTGATCAGCGCGCGGAAGGCCTGGTTCGTCAGCACGAACACCCGCAGCGGCGTCTTCGCCGTGACGGTCGCCGTCCGCGGCGTCTGCTCGAGCAGGGCGATCTCGCCGACGAACTCGCCCCCGCCGCGCGTCGCGACACGCTTGCCGTTCCGGGTGACCTCGACCTTGCCGTCGACGATCACGAAGAACTCATGCCCGATCTCCCCCTCCGTGCACAGCGCCGTGCCGGCCGGGATCTCGAGATCCTCGCTCACTCGCGCGAGCTGGGTCAGCTCCTTGCGCGAGAGGCCGTCGAAGAGTGGAGCGCGCTTGAGCGCCGCGACCTTCGTGTCCTGGCTGAACAGCCTCATGCGACCAACCCTAGTCGGGGGCGCTCGCTGAGTCGAGCCGCGAACAGCCGCCAGTCTCCCGGCACGCCCTTGAGCGCGCGAACGCCGCGCTCCTCGAAGTCGATGCCCGAGCCGGCCGCCAGGTCGCGCACGATGCTCGAGACGAGCACTTCGCAAGGCCTGGCCTCGGCCGCGATGCGCGCCCCGATGTGGACCGCGATGCCCTCCACCTTGTCGCCGACGATCTCCACCTCGCCGGTGTGGACGCCGGCCCGCAGCTCGAGCCCGAGGTCGGCGACCGCGTTGAGAGCACCCTGGGCACAGGCGATCGCTCGTGCAGGGCCGTCGAACGTCGCGAAGAAGCCATCGCCGGTGCTGCGGATCTCGTTGCCGCCATAGCGCGCGACCTGAGCGCGCACGGCGGCGTGATGGGCCTCGAGCAGCGCGGTCCAGCGCCGGTCGCCGAGGTCGGCCGCGCGTGATGTCGAGTCGACGATATCGGTGAAGAGGACCGTGGTGAGCACGCGCTCGGGCGCGCTGTCCGTGCGCCCCTCGGAGAGGAATCGCTCGATGTCGTCAGGTATGCCGGGTTCGGAGTAGATGCTCGTGTCCGGTCCTGTCAGCTCCACGGCCTCGGCGTTTGGAATGCGCTCGGCCATGTACCGGCAGCTGTCCCACCACTCGGTCCGGTAGAGGAGGAGCGTGGGCACCGAGATCGCAGGAAGCACCTCGCGGATGTCCGTGTCCATCAGGACCCGCAGGAACCACGCGGCGGCCCCGGGGCTGGCGGCGAGGCGCTCGTGGTTCACGTACCACTGCTCGAACACGGGATCGTCTACGTAGCTCGGGTAGTACTTCCGCAGCTCGGCGAGCTGGTACTCGCGTGTGCCCCAGCGCGTGCGCGCGTCGCGCACGCGCCGGTGCCACTCCTCGACGGGATCGCCGATCGGGTAGTCCGGCGTCGAGACGATGCGCGGCCATGTGTTCTGGAGGATGAGGGCGAGGACGCGCTCCGGATACGTTGCGGCGAACACGGCGCAGACCTGCCCTCCCGGAGACCCGGCGCCCAGCAGCGCCGCCCGCTCGGACCCGGCATCGTCCATCACCGCGCGGATGTCGTCCATCCGCGTCTCGAGCGTGGGCATGTCCCGGGGCCGGTCTGAGAGGCCGGTGCCGCGCTTGTCGAGCAGGATCAAGCGCGAGAACGAGGCGAGCCGGCGGCAGAAGTTGACGAAGATCGGGTGTTCCCACGCCCACACCAGATTGATCATGTAGGGGACGAACAGCACGTCCACCGGCCCATCGCCGACCACCTGGTAGGCGATGCTGATGTCGGCGCTCCGCGCGTAGCGGATCTCCGGCGTCTCGAGGTTCACTGCGCAAACACTAAGCGCCATCCACGCCTGGCCGTCGTGGAGGGCGTCACCCGGCCCAGGGGAGTCGTTTGGAGCTCACGTTCGAGCTGCGTTCTCCGCGTCTCGAACTGAGTGACGCGTGGCTACATCCGCGGTTACGCGGCGTCCGGGAGCTGCGCCGAGGCCACAGCGCCATCGAGCATCGCGCCGGCGACGAGATCGAAGGCGGCAGCCCACGCACGGGCGTACTCAGGCCGCCACTGATCTCCGGCGACGTCCGCCATCGAGTCGATCAGGACCTGTCCCACGATCGGATAGTGCTCGGGCCGGGCGCCGTACGCGACGTGTCGGGCGCCGAGGTTGCGCAGCGTCGGGACGATCGCGTCGAGGTTGCGCAGCGACTTTCGCAGGAGCACGAGCGTGCCGAGCAGCATCGTCTTCTGCCGGCCGAGGTCCGTTCCGCTGAAGAGCGGCCGGACGGCCGGCGCGGCAGCGAACAGCCGCGCGTAGAACGTGTCCATCAGCTCGTCGCCGCGCGGAGCGACGAGGTCGAAGCTGGTCTCCAGGGCGTTCAGATCGAGGTGCATGGACGGAGCGTCGCGGCCGCCGGGCCGAGTCGCGAGGGGGGCAACCGCCTATCGGCGGCGGGAATCCGCAGACTGCATGGCGGGAATCCGCCAGCCGGTCACCGTCCGAGCAGCGCGAGCACCGCGAGAACGCGGCGGTTCACGTCCTCGGAGTCGGCGAGTCCGAGCTTCTGGAAGATCGCCTGGACGTGCCGTTCGATCGCCCGCGGGCTCAGGTGGAGCTGTCTTGCGATTGCGCGGTTCGAGCGGCCCTCGGCGATGAGCGACAGCACGGTGCGCTCGCGCTCGCTCAGCTCGTCGAGCGCCGAGCGGCGGCGTCCCGCGACGAGACTGCTGACGACGTCCGGGTCGAAGGCAGTGCCTCCCGCAGCGACGCGCGTGACGGCGTCCATGAACTCTCGGACGTCGCGTACCCGGTCCTTGAGCAGGTAGCCGACGCCGGAAGCGTTGTCGGCGACGAGCTCGAGCATGTACGCCGGTTCGAGGTGCTGGGTGAGGACCAGGACCGACACGGTGGGGTGCGAGCGCCGGATCTCTGCGGCTGCGCGCAGCCCGGCGTCATCGTCGCCGGGCGGCATGCGCACGTCCACGATCGCGACGTCCGGGACGTAGGAGCGCACCTTCAGCAGCAGGGAGCGGGCGTCCGCCGCTCGACCGACGACCTGGTGGCCGGCGTCCTCGAGCAGCGAGGCGATGCCCTCACGCAGCAGCGCGTCGTCCTCTGCAATGACCACGCGAAGCGCCTCGGACGCGTCGCGGTCGGCGGGTATAACGTCGCCTGAGGCCATGTCAGAGTCTTTGAGCCGAGGGCAGCCTGCGTCGGGCGGCGACGTCCTGCCCGTGGAGCACGCCGTCGCTCGGATCCTCGCGCAAACCGATCGGCCTGTCGAGGTGTACGAAGCGACGCTGGATGCCATCGGCCGATCACTGCGCTGGGACATCGGAGCCGTCTGGGAAGCCGACCCGGAGGACCGGCGCCTTCGCTGCGTGCGAACCTGGCACGCCGCGGAGCGGAAGGCGGAGTTCGAGCTGCTCAGCGAGGCGCTCGCGCTCGGGTTGGGCGAAGGGCTCCCGGGCCGGGTGCTCGCGAGCGGTCAGCCGGCATGGGTCGTCGACGTCCCCGCGGACGCGAACTTCCCGCGTGCGGATGCCGCCCGCGCGAGCGGCTTGCATGCGGGCTTCGCCTTTCCGCTGCGCAGCCCAAGGGGCATCGTGGGCGTGATGGAGTTCTTCTCCGGAGCGCTGCACGAGCCCGACGAGCAACTGCTGGCCACTATGACCGTGCTCGGCAGCCAGGTCGGGCAGTTCGTGGCGCGACGGCGCGCCGAGGAGGAGGTGCGAGCCAACGAGTCGCGGCTGCGGGCGATGCTCGAAGCCGCGCTCGACGCGGTCGTGACGATGGACGCGCGCGGGCGGGTCACCGGCTGGAACCGCGCCGCCGAGGCGATCTTCGGCTACCGGGCGAGCGAGGCGATCGGCCAGGAGATGGCGGAGCTGATCGTCCCACCTGCGCTGCGCGACGCACACCGGCGCGGGCTCGCGCGCTTCGTCGAGACCGGGCGCGCGGTCATCCTCGACCGCCGGCTCGAGCTGACCGGCATGCGGCGCGACGGTACCGAGTTCCCGGTCGAGCTGACGATCACGCCGATCGCGCTGCCAGGGCCGCCCACATTCACCGGCTACTTGAGGGACATCACCGCGCGCACCGAGGCCGACCGTGAGCTGCGCGCCTCGCGCGCGCGGCTGGTGGCCGTCGCCGACGCGGAGCGAAGGCGGATCCAGCGCAACCTCCACGACGGCGCACAGCAACGGCTCACGTCGGCGCTTCTCAGCCTCGGCCGGGTCCGGGCGTCGACCGACGATCAGGCCGCGCTCCTGGAGCGGGCGATGGACGAGGTCGCCACCGGGCTCCAGGAGATCCGCGAGCTCGCCGGCGGCCTGCACCCGTCCATGCTCACCGAGCGCGGGCTCGGCACGGCACTCGAAGCGCTCGCGCTCCGGGCGCCGGTGCCCATCGAGCTGGAGGCTCTGCCCGATCGCCGGCTCCCGGAACCGGTCGAGGCAGCCGCGTACTACGTCATCGCCGAGGCGCTCGCCAACGTGCAGAAGCACGCCGCCGCGACCCGTGTGTTCATCAGCGCTACGGCCGACAGCCAGTGCCTTCACGTCAGCGTTGCCGACGACGGTGTCGGGGGCGCCCATGAGCAGGGAGCGGGACTGCGCGGGCTCGCCGACCGCGTCGAAGCGCTCGAGGGCCGGCTTACGGTCGAGAGCCCCCGGGGCGGCGGGACGCGGCTACACGCCGAAATCCCTCACCGCTCGGAGGCTCCCTTGGGTCAGCTTCCGTACGGGTAGCCGACCACGCCGATCACCGCGTGACCCGGATGTGGTTGCGCTTGACGGTGAAGACCGTGGTGGCCTCGTTGGTCTGGGCGCTCTCGCGCGCCGAGTCGGACCGGTTCGCGCTCTCGTAAAGCTTGTTGCGCGGATCGGCGATGGAGCGCAGGACGTAGGTGCCGTTCGGTAGGAATGCGCCGCCGAGGTCGATCCACTGCTCAGGCAGCGACCATCCGTACGTATCGCCCCAGCCGACCGAGAGTCCCTGGATGTCGGTACCGCACTGCGAGTACACCGCTCCAGACGGTGTCCCCGGGAGTGATTGGACGCGGCCCGTGTCCATGACGCAGAACGTCGTCTTGCTCCCGACTCGCTGTGCCTGGCCGACGCTGCGGCCGCTCGCGACCCAGGCGTCGTAGTCGCTCTTCGTCCACAGCTCGTACTCGGCGAAGTCCTCGAAGTGGAAATGGTTGTGGCCGGGGTGGTAGGTGAAGTCGTTGCCCACGGCGACGTCCGTGAAGCCTCCCCCGTCATCGAAGATGCGCTGCGTCACGGCTGACGTGCCGTCCGGCGTTCCATGCAGCTCGAGCGGCCCCTGGCCGGCGTTCCAGACGGTGTTCGAGAACCGCAGAACCTTGCTGGTGACGCCCAGATAAGTCACGGTGTCGAAGCGCAGGTCGCTCGGCGCGAGCGTCCTGAGATCGGGGTATTGCAGTGCGTGCGCCTGCGCAGCGGCGGGCGTGAGTATCCAGGCCAGCGCCGCGAGGGCGACGGCGGGCACCATGCGCAGCTTCATGTGGGGGCGGCCGAATCGGGCCAAACGCGAGTGAGTCACTCTGATCCTCCGTGAGCGAGCTGGGGCCGCCGATGTCCGGCGGCCCCAACGTCGATCGATTCTGGGGTTGGCTACTTCTTCGGCGGCGGTGGCGGCGGCGGCACCTTCTTGCAGTCACCGCTGAAGCCCGAGTAGAACGTCTGCGTGGTCGTTGCGGACTTCACGGTGAGGCTGACGATCTGTGCGTCGAACGGTCCCGCGGTGACGCTCTTGGTGTCCTGCGCGATCTCCTCACGGAACGCGCTGCCGTCACACAGCGTCACGTCGTAGTGCGATACGCCCTTCGTCGAGCTGATCGATGCGCTGTAGAAGTCGCTCGAGAACGCGACCGAGATGGTCGCCGTCGACGGAGCCGCCATACCGGTCGGCGCCGCAACCGCGAGCACTGCGAGCGCAGCGACGAGCGGCGCGAGGATACGCCTCACGCGCGCCCCTCTCATAGTGGTTGAGCCGCGCCCCCGTGAGGGACGCGCCGCGACCTTGAGCATCCTGATGACCTCCTTGTTGCTCGTCGTCGCCCCTCGGGCGACGCTTCCTTGCGGTGCACGAGTAGGACGCACCAGTGGCGCAGGGGTTGGTCGCGCGAGACGGATCTGCACTTTCAGCTAGGCGACGGCCGTGAGCGCGACCCGCCGCTGTCGCTGAGAGGTGCTCGCGTTGTTCGCGCCAACGCGCAACGCGCGGCGAGAGGCCACCTGGTCCCCATGTCCCGGAGCCGATCGTGAGCGGCGCGGACGGCCACGACCCCGAGCAGGAGGCGCGGCTTGTCGACTCAGTCGGTCTCGTGCTCCTGGTGGTGCTGGAGACGCTGGCTCCCGCCGAGCGGTTCGCGTTTGATCTCGATCGTGCTCGCCCTGCCCGCGACGCTTGGCTTGATCCACATGCTCCGCGAGCGGCACGTGGCGGCGGGTCACGGTGGCGGGCTGGCGTTGATCGGGCTGCTCGCCTACACGGGTGTGACGGCCATCCAACTCGTGGTCTGGCAGATGGCGCAGCCTCAGCTCGAGCGCGGCCAGATGATTCCTGCTGCAAGGCGTCAACGACGCGACCGGGATCTTCATCCGGTTCTACCTGTGCACGTTCGCCTTCGCGCTCGGGATTGTCGTGCTCGCCTGGGGGCCTGGCCGCCGCGCGTGCGATCAGCCCCGTGATGGCCGGCTGCATCGGGCTCGGCGCCGCCCTGCTCTCGGTCGCATTCGCGACCGCGGTGACGTGGCTGCTCATCGTGGCCGCCGCCCTGCGGCGTCGAGCCCGGGCACCGGCCATCGTCGCGGTGTCGGAGGCGCGATGCGGGGACGCGGCCACGCTCAGCGCTCGTACCTGCCCATGAGTTCGGCGGTCGTGAGCACGTGGCCGGCGAGAGACCGCTCGAGCTCACGTCGCCCGGCGCGGAAGCCGACGTCGAGCTCAGCGTCGAGAGCGTGCAGCCGGAAGAAGTAGCGGTGGGCGCCGTGCCCGGGCGGCGGGCATGGGCCGCTCCAGCCGCCCGTCCCGAAGTCGTTGCGTCCCTCGGCTGGGGCCGACTCGCCCTCCCCGAGCCCACCGACGACCGGGTCGATGTTCCAGGCGAGCCAGTGCGTGAACGTCCCGCGGGGCGCGTCCGGGTCGTCGACGATCAGTGCCAGCGCCCGCGTGCCCGCCGGTGGGTCGCTCCAGGACAGCGCTGGAGAAACGTCCTCGCCCTCGCAGGTGTGGCGGCGGGGGATCTCGTCGCCATGCGCGAATGCGTCGCTCGTCAGCGCGAACTCGCCCACGAAAAGCGAGCTTGGACCACCCAGCACGCGGTTGAAGATGGCGCACTGCGAGAGCAGCAGCCGAGGCTCTGCGCTCGACCGCGACGGCGTTGTCAGGCGACGGTCACGGCTGCTTCGAGCTGCTCCTGGGCGCGAATGGCGGGGGCGAGCCCGTCGCGTGGGAAGCGGCGGGCGCGCAGTCGAGCGGCGAATGCGCGGAGCGCCTCGCCGGCGTCGGGCGGGGCGCCGATCCAGCGCTCCGCGCCGCCGTTGCGGATCAGCTCGAGCACGCCCTCACGGACGGTGGCGGTGCCTGCGCCGCCGGACACGACGAGCTCCAGGCCCCCCGGCCGGGTCGCCCAGCTCGCGCGCACGGTGAGCGGCGCGCCCGCCCACGTCCCGAGCGCCACGCCGCCGAGGTCAGCCTGGCCGGCGGCGCCACGATCGAGTGCGACCGCCGCAAGGCTCGGCGGCTCGTCCGCGCTCAGCGCCGCCAGGGCATCGACGAGGTGCAGCGCCAGATCACCGAAGCCCCCGACTCCCGCGCGGCGCGGGTCACGCATCCACGCGCACGGTCCTTCGAACCACCGATCGATCGCGCCGGCGTGCGTGAGCGCGGCGCTCGCACTCGCCACTCGGCCCAGCAGCCGCTCACCCAGGACGCCGCCCAGCCGGCCGAGTGCGGGCAGCTCGCGCAGAAACAGCGCGGCCACGGCGGGGGTGCGGCTGCGCCCGATCTCACGCGCGACGTCACGTGCCTCGGCGGCCGTGCGCGCGACCGGCTTCTCCACCAGGATCGGGCGGCCTGCCCGCGCCGCCTGCACGCACAACGCCGGACGCTCGTCGGTCGGCGCGCAGATCACCACGGCGTGCGCGCGCCCGATCGCGGTCTCGGGGCGCGAGACCGCCGCCCCCGACACGGCGACCGGGATCGCGGACGGATCCGTATCCCACACGGCCACCAAGCGCAGGTCCGGCTCGGAAGCAAGCACGCCTAGCACGTCGGGAACATGAGGATGACCGCAGCCAAGGAGCGCGAAATCGATCGGCACCTGGTCAGCGTGCCACGCGGGCAGCAGTCCAGGGCGCATCGTTCCCACGACGATGGGGCGCCACGGACCGGATCCAGTGCGTGGCCTTCTCCGCCCGTGGTCACTGGTTCAGATATCCGGCGGTGGGGCGAGCTTCGCCGGGCGTCGAGTCCGCGTGTACGTCGTCCTGATCCGGCAGGTGGTCGGGTGTTGATCAGCCGTGGCGTCGCCCCGTCGCGCAGTCATCGCTTGGAGCCGCGGGCGTTCGGATCGCCCGCCTGGCGGACGAGGCGAGGCGTTGCGTCGGCGTGTGGCGGACAGGCAGTCACTGAGACCTCGTTGTCGACCGCCGCTGTGATGCGCCGCCGGAGGGGCGCCTCCGCCCCTCCGACGACGAGGACGCTCTACGGCTGGTTGCCGGGGCCGCCCTGGCTCTTGCAGGAGGCCGGGCGATCGTCCTGCGGGCCGGTGCACTGCCCGCTCTGGCCGGCGCCGTTGCCGCCGTTGGTCGGCGGGCTCGGCGACGCCCAGGCGGAGGGCACGAGCCCGACGCAGATCACACCCGCGGCGAGCAACGTGGCCGTCGTCTTGCGAATTCGTGGCACGTCGTCCTACCTCCGATGGTGCATTGATGGATGGGCCTTAGGTGACGGGCACCGTGATCTGGTCCGAGAGCACGCCGTCCTCGAACAAGGAGAGCGTCGCGTCACCGAACGTCACGTCAACGACGTGTGCGATCCACCCGGGGTTCGGGCACGTCGGGAAGTTCGGAACGGTGGGTGCGACAGTCATGAGGCTGAACACGTACTGGCCGTTCCGCGGCGTCGGCAGCGGCCCACTGCTGGCAGTTGCCGTGATCGCCGTGTCCTGACCGGGGGCAACGTTGCCGCCCGGGTTCTCGCATTCGACCGATGCGACGCCCTCGGCCTCGACGGTGATCTCGAACGTCGTGCCCCCGAGGCCGGCCACCTTGCCGGTGCAAAGGAGCTGCGTTCCGATGTCCGTACAGCTCGGGGCGTTGCCGCCGCCGGTGACGAAGTGCCCGCTCTGGGCCGACGCCACCCCGGGGAAAGCGAGCGCCGCGACGGCGACCGCGCACAGTAGGAGAAATCGCTTCATCCGTTCATCCCTTTC
>JBKPDQ010000136.1:0-5694 GCA_046728015.1 Actinomycetota bacterium | reverse complement strand
AGGACCGGCGCAAGGAGATTCAGCCATGGGCAGACTCATTGAGTCCTTGAAGGTGCTGCTGGTCAAATTACGACGAGTGGTCACCAGACACCGATAGGAGACGTGCGTCCGCCCATTGGGGTGCCCCTCGGGGCTCACGCGACGGCTTGCGGGGAATCGGCCGTGATTGGTTCCTCGGGCTGGGAAAGCGACGCACGCCGACTGCGATGGGCGACGCCGAGAGAGGGACAATCTCCCCACCGGCGGTGGCTCGGCGGTAAAGCCGAGCGCCGTCAAGAGCCGGCGTCCGCCACCGCGCCGAGGATCCGGCGCAGACCGTCGACGTTAGGACACCGGCAATAGCGGAGATCCGGGTATGAAGAAGCACCGCATGAAATGGATCTGGCTCTTGGCGGGAACGGTTCTTGGGCCTGCCGCCGTGGCCAAGAGTCAGCCTGCGCCACCGACCGCTCGGGCGGAGTTGCGTAGTGCAGCGGGCGAGATCGTCGGACGGGCGACGCTGAGCACGGAGGCCGAGGCGGTCGTCATTACGCTTGAGGCGCAAAAACTGCCGCCTGGTCCCCATGGATTCCACATCCACGAGGTCGGCAAGTGCGAGGCGCCCGAGTTTACGACGGCCGGCGGGCACTTCAATCCTGAGGGCAAGCAGCACGGGCTTCGCAATCCTGGAGGGCCGCACGCGGGCGACCTGCCCAATCTGGTCGTTGGGCCGGACGGCCTCGTGAGGATAAGAGTGATGGCGCTTCGGGTGACCCTTGCCGCGGGGGCGAACTCCCTGTTCCATCCCGCCGGCACGGCACTCGTCATCCACGCAGGGCCGGACGATGACGTGACTGATCCCGCCGGCAACTCCGGGGCTCGCATTGCCTGTGGGGAGATTGTTCGGTAGCCTCGAGTCCTGTCGGTGAGCGACGCTCATGCCGATCGCTCCTTCCCGACGCGACGATGCCATCGCCACACGCCGACGACCAGCATCGCCGCCAGCGCTAGAAGGCCAGCGAGACCGAGCCAGCGCTCTGCCCGATGCACATCGGCCATGATGGCTTGGATCTGATTCGTAACGGTTCAGGGGTCCGGCCACTGCGAGCGCCTCCCCGGGAAGCTTGGGGCGGTACCCCCAGCAGTAACTGTCCCTCGGCTGTTGGCCGTTTGAGGTCCCTCTTGTCGAGGTCCAATCCTAGCGTCACGCCTTGACGGTCTCCAATGGCGCCAATCCTCGGGCACGGGTTCGAAATCCCCGATGGGATTCGCAGGCTTGTGGAAGAAGGAATTTCAAGGGCTTATCAGGATCGCCTGATCTCCTGGCGGTTCGAACAGAGTTCGAACCCGTGTTTCAGCCTTGAGCGGGTTGTGTCCTGGTCTGTGGCGACGCGGACTTACACAGTGGTTGCCACCGGCGGTTGCCACGACGTGTTCGAGTTCGAGTGGTTTGTTACTCTAGTCGTCCAAACCCACTCTGCGTCAGGGCCTTCCCCGCTCGCACCGCGCCCGATCGGTAGGACGGACACGCCGCGCCCGTCCTCGCCCATTGCCGCATGAGGTCGTGGAACTCGCGCTGCCGATCGTCGGAGGCGTGCGCTCGCCCGGGCTCCACGCCCATTGCACGAGCGGGTCCCCCGTCATGTGATCCACCAGGGCCTGGACCGAGCGGCCCCGGTTCTTCCCGGGATCCTTCAACGCCCGACATAGATCCGCGTCGGACAGGCCCTCCCACCCCATGCTGCGGGGCGCCAACTGCCAGTGCGGGGCGCTCGGCACGCGGCCGTCCGCGGTGTTCACGGTCTGGTGGCAGGTGCTGCACTTGAGCGTCGGCGTGCCACGGTCGTCGGGACCGCGCGCCACCAGCATCCGGTGGCGATGACGGTCGTCCGCCTGGCGGGGGAAGTCGCCGCTCGGGTGACAGTTCAAGCAGCGCGGATGGCGCAGCACCTCGGTCATGCGCCGGAACGTCTGCACGGAGGCCTCGCGGTCCGCCGGCGCCTGGGCCGTCGCCGTCAGCGCGAGGAGCGTGCCCACCCCACCGAGCACCCAGATGACCAGCCGTCCGGCCAGGCGACGCCTCGAAATTCGGTATCCGTTCATCGTCAGGCTCCTAGCTCCGGTCAAGCTACGCTGACTCGAAGCCGTGCCGGGTCAGGGGGAGCGACCGGACGCGGCGCCCGGTCAGCGCGAACAGGGCATTGCACACCGCGGCCGCCATCAACGGCGTGCCCGGCTCCCCGATGCCGGACGGCGGCTCGGTGCTCGGCACGATGTGCACCTCGACCGCCGGCATCTGGTCGATGCGAAGGACCGGATAGTCGTGGAAGTTGCTCTGCTGCACGCGTCCGTCCTTCAGCGTGATCTGGCCGTACAGAACGGGGGACAGCCCGAACACGATGCCGCCGTCCATCCTGCGCCCGGATCGTCTCCGGATTAACCGGCCGCCCGCAATCGATGGCGCACACGACGCGATGGACACGGATCCGCTGGTCGGAGAGCGAGACCTCGGCCACCTGGGCGCACCAGCTCCCGAAGGACTCGTGGACGGCGATGCCCCGAGCCCGGCCGGCCGTCAGCGGGCCTCCCCAGTTGGCCTGCTGCGCTGCCAGGTCGAGCAGGCCCAGGTGCCGGGGGGTGGCCGGTCAGCAGCGCCCGGCGATACTGGTACGGATCCTTCCCCGCGGCATGGGCGAGCTCGTCGATGAAGCTCTCGACCACGAAACCGGTGTGCGTGTGACCGACGGACCGCCACCACAGCACCGGCACCGGACCCTTCGGACTGTGGAGGTCGACGCTGACGTTGGGCAGCGCGTACGGGAGGTCGGCGGCGCCTTCCACCGAGGTGGCGTCGATGCCGTCCTTGACGGCCGCCGCCTCAAAGGGCGTACCCTGAAGGATCGACTGGCCCACGAGGGTGTGCTTCCAGGCGACGGGCGCGCCGTTGGCGTCGAGTCCGGCGGTGACGGTCGAGTGCCACATCGGGCAGTAGAAGCCGCCTCGGAGGTCGTCCTCGCGCGTCCACATGGTCTTGACCGGCGCTCCGGCGGCCTTGGCGACGTGCACCGCCTCGACGACGGTGTCCGAGCCGGGCATGGCACGCCGTCCGAAGCCCCCGCGAGGAAGAGCGTGTGAATGCGCACCTGCTCGGGCTTAAGGCCGGCCGCCGCGGCGGCGTTGGCGCGGTCCGCCGTCTGAAACTGGGTGCCGGTCCAGATGTCACACTGATCCCCGGCCAGCGCCACCAGACAGTTCAGCGGCTCCATCGGCGCGTGGGCGAGGTACGGCATCTGGTAGCTGGCGGTCAACCGGGTGGCGGCGCTCCCCAGCGCGGCGTCCGCGTCGCTCTCGCGCCGCGCCGGACGTCCGGGCGTCGCCGCGAGCTCGGCGTAGGCCTGTAGGGCGCAAGAACTCTATCCTCAGTATCCTCAGTGCTTTCCTTCCGCCCGAGCCTGTGAAAGACTCCCTCGTCAGAACAGGAGAGACGGGGGGCAGTGTGATCAGATTGGCGGGGAGGGCGATCGCGGCATGGTTCACGTCCAGAGCGGACCTGATCGCCGAGAATCTGTGCCTGCGTCAGCAGTTAATCGTGCTGCACCGCCGGACGCCACGCCCCAGGCTGCGTGACGGCGACCGCCGGTTCTGGATTCTCGCCTGTCGGTGGATTCCCCCAATGGCGCCAGTTTCTCCTCGTCGTTCAGCCCGGGACCGTGCTCGGTTGGCATCGCAGGGGATGGAGGGCTTACTGGCGATGGCGGTCGCAGCGAGGAACGCGAGGCGGGCGGCCTCGTATCGCGGGGGAACTGTGTGCCCTCATCCGGAGGATGGCTGTGGAGAATCCCCTCTGGGGGCAACGCCGCGTCCAGGCAGAGCTCGCACGGTTCGGGTTCCCGGTGTCGGTGCGGACTGTCGCCACGTATATGCGCAGGCCCTACCACGATGTCCCTTCACCCAGCTGGCGAGAGTTCTTGAGGCGCCATGCCCGGGACATCTGGGCGTGCGACTTCTTCTCTGTTCGCACGATCTTCTTCCAGACGCTGCACATCTTCTTCGTGATGCACCACGAGACTCGAGAGATCCTGCAAGCTCGGGTGACCCGACATCCCACCGCCGAATGGGCGGCCCAGCAGATCGTGGCCGCGTGTGGCTGGGAGCGGGACCCACCGCGGTATCTGATCCGTTCGGGATCGAGTTCGACCGCCGCGTGCAACGTCTCGGCATCACACAGATCCGGACTCCCGTGAGGGCGCCGCGGGCGAACGCGCTGGCAGAGCGCTGGATCCGATCGGCGAGGCGTGAGTGTCTGGACCAAGTGGTCATCATCAACGAGCGCCACCTTCAGCAAGTGCTGGACCTTACGCTTGAGATGCGTCTCGCGCGCGATCTGTCCCAACGCTCCCTTCCCAGCATCCTCCGCCCGGGCTAGTCGTCCTTGGCGCCGGCCTCACAGCTTGGGGTCTCTTCGTCAGAGCCAGCAAGGTCTGAGGGGCTACGGCAGCGTCGCGGGGGGACCACTCGCCGTGCTATGCGGTCCCAGGAAGACGGTGATCCCAGCCGTAGCTTACGCCGCCGCGATCCTGGCGATCGGGGTCGGTCAAGCCCACGCTGGGGCCTTAGCAATCCAAACTCTTCTCGGGGGTTCTGCAACGGCGGAAGGCGTTCTCGTTGGTCCGGGAGGTCGCCAGTCTGACCGTGATAGCGAGACCAGCCTCCCTGGTTTCCCGGTACATGCTTCGGTGATCCTGTTTGAGCCTGTGACGCTTGATGCTCTCCTGGTCGGTGCTCGTGCCTTCCCTCCATTTGGCATCGATGTGGGCGTGGACGTTCCTGTAGGTTTGTCGCCTCCCGTCTTCGGCATCGGGGATGTACTCAGTCCGTTTCCGGATGCCATCACTGCTGTGCCGGGTCTACCAGCCTTGGCAAGCTTGGAGTTCACCGGCTCCGTCGTCGGTTCGGCCACTCTGCAGATCGAGGGACACGCAAGGCATAGTGTCAATGGCTTCTTGGAACTGGGTGTCTTGGACAGGGACGGCATGTCGTTCGCCGACCTCACGCAAGCATTGAGTCACGCCGGCAGTGTTGAGAAGGCAGTTATGCGGGGAGGAATCGATGCCGGTCAAGTGCTGGTGAGGTTTCGGGAAGACCGACTGCTAGAGTCATTTGCGTTCGAAGTCCCTCTTGGGGAGCTCTCGATCGACGATGTGGTTGTGACGGGATTGGCTCATGGTGTAACGGCCGTTCCCGCGCCGCCCGCTATGATCCTACTTGCCACCGGGATCATCGGGTGCGGTGCGGTAGTCTCCCAGGCGAGACGCAGCAGGAGGTGCTCGGGACGAGAGCGTGACCCGGTGTCGGGAGCGCAGCCAAGACACTACAGGGTTCCTACTATTTTACGCACTGGGCACGTAGTGTCCGAAAACTCGGTCGGCCCTGACCCGGTTACCGGGTCCGGGATGAGGCACGGTACGGTTGGCCCATGACGGCCGATGTCTACCCCTTGCAGGTGCTGCTCGTGACCCTCGCCGGATGGGTCAATCACCACCAACAATGCGTCATCGACTGAAGGGGCGTCGGCTCCGGCTGACCGACGACCAGCGCCGCCGGCTTGCGGCGAAGGGGCGCCCACTCGGTCGCCGGGTCTTGCGGCAGGTCGCGACCATCGTGACCCCCGACACGATCCTGCGATGGCACCGGCAGCTGATCGCCCGGAAGTGG
>JBKPDQ010000135.1:0-6007 GCA_046728015.1 Actinomycetota bacterium | reverse complement strand
TTCGCATCGATGCCGCCTGCGCCGTGGACAAGCACCACGGCGGGGACTCGGGGGCCGCGCACAGTTGCAGGCAACCGCAGTTCCCCGGTGATCGTCGTGGGCTTCCCATCCTTCGCGCCGCTGAGGAATTGAGTCCCCGTCGCAGTCACCGTCGGGATCGAGACGGTCTCTTTCCGGCGAGCGTCGTTGCCCGCGCCCGCGAATAGAGGCCACACTAGCAGCAGAACGCACCCCCCCGAGGAGCATCCAGACCACTCGGCTGTTGAACGCCATCATAGACACCGTCACTTACCTACCGGGAAGATACTTCAGGAACTCATCTCCAGTCTCCTGCTGAAGTCGAACGCACCGGGTGAGCGGCCAGCGAAACCGGTCCGGTCGAACCGAATGTTGGGCAGCACACGCCCTTGGTGCGTGGACTCATGGGCAGCAGCACCTTGGTTCTAACTGAGTGCCGCGATCTTCGCGCTGATCCACACCGTGACTTTCTCCGCGGTGGAAGGAATAGAAGAGCTTGTCGTGTCGAGTAGTTCAACCGCGGGCGTGAGATCCCGCTTTCGCCCTTTGAACCATTGATTGAATGCAATCTGACGTGACACGTACTCCGGGGTGTGGGTTTTTCGCCACTCTGGGCGGTCTCGTAGCCGGCTGGCCAGCACGTCATCCGAGCACACCAGCGCGAGGTAGTGGACGTCTGAGAAATACCGTCGCTCAATGCACGGTTCGATGTTGTCGGGAACGCCCACTCCGGAACCGAATAACACGACTGGACGTCCGGACTGCCCGACGCTCTTGGCCACCCGCAGCCAGGTCTCAAAGAAGTTTGGGGCCGGCGCTTCAGGGCTCTCGAACTCAGGTCGCCATAGGATATCGGAATCCAACAGCAGGACATCCGTCACCTTGCCCAACAGCCGATGGCACACTGTCGATTTACCTGCCCCGCTCGCACCCGAGACGATGAGCAACGGTAGCGGTCGAAACGGGTGCCGGTGACCGCACTCCGGGCAAATCGCGTAAGGGCCCGCAGGGTCGATGATCTTGTCAGGACGATACAATCCGCAATTCAAGCAGATGTTCAGCATCTCTCACACACCCGACGCAGTCGAGCCGGTCGCATCACGCGAACCACTTTCGCTGCGGCGTATCGAATATGCCGAGCGGCTACGCCGGCTCATGCGCCACGACGGCGCGCACTAGCACGCCCCGAACGCCTTCGTCGAGCCGTGCGCGCAAGCCAGCGTCGCGCGCGCCCTCAAACCACGACATTTACCAGCTTCCCAGGCCCGACGATGACCTTCCGAGGCGTACGTCCGGCCAGGAACTGCTGGACGCGTGCGTCCGCAAGCGCGGCGGCCTCGACAGCCAACCCTTGGACGTCGGCTGGCAACGTGATCCGGCTACGCATTTTGCCGTCGACCTGCACGACGATCTCGACGGTGTCCTCCCTCGTGAGCGCCGGATCGTGCGTCGGCCATGGCTCATAGGCGAGCGTCGTCGCGTGCCCAAGAGCCTGCCATATCTCCTCGGCGATATGAGGCGCGAGTGGCGCGAGCATCAGTACGAACGCCTCCATGTACGGCCGTGGCCGTGTTGACTGAGCGGTGAAGAAGTTGACGAACTCCATCAGCCGGGCGATCGCGGTGTTGAACCGCAGCGCTTCCATGTCGTCGGACACGGCCTTGATCGTTCGATGCAGCACGCGCGCTTGCTCGTCCGTTGGCGCCTCGTCCGACACGGCGGGATGGAGCCGCATCGTCTCCACGTCCTCATCGACGATGAGACGCCAGGCACGCGCGAGGAAGCGGTTCACGCCCTCTACGCCCTGCATGTTCCAGGGCTTGGTCTCCTCGAGCGGTCCCATGAACATCTCGTACAGACGCGTCACGTCGGCGCCATGCTGTTCGATCGGCACGTCAACCGGAATCACATTGCCGCGCGACTTCGACATCCGCTCCGTCGAGCCCTCCAGGAGCTCGCCTGTCTCGGCGTGTCGCGGCACTCCGGCGGGGAACGTGATCTTCGGGTAAGGAACCACTCGGCCGGTTGCGTCGCGATAGGTGATCGACAGGATCATGCCCTGATTGACGAGTCGCTGGAACGGCTCGGGCGTCGACACGTGGCCGCGATCGAACAGCACCTTCTGCCAGAAGCGCGCGTACAGGAGATGCAGCACAGCATGCTCTGCTCCGCCGACGTAGAGGTCGACGGGCATCCAGTAACGCTCGGCCTCACGCGACCAGGCTTGACCGTCGTTCGCAGGATCGCAGAACCGGAGGAAGTACCAGCACGAGCCCGCCCACTGAGGCATCGTGTTCGTCTCGCGGCGATAGCGGCGCCCATCGCGCTCGACGTCGACCCAGCCGGTGGCCTTTGCGAGCGGGGGCTCAGGCCTTCCCGACGGCCGATAGTCGTCCAGCTCCGGCAGCCGCACCGGTAGCTCATCGACCGGGACGGTCCTCGTCAGGCCTGTCGGACGCCCGCGCTCGTCCAGCTCGTGCAGGATTGGAAAGGGCTCGCCCCAGTAGCGTTGCCGGCTGAACAGCCAGTCGCGTAACCGGTATCGCACAGCGCGCCGACCCTTGCCGGCCGCCTCGAGCCAGTCCGTGATGCGTCGCTTGGCTTCCGGTGTCGGCAGACCGTTCAACGTCACATCACGCGAGGCCGACTGAATCGCGGACCCGTCGTCGCAGAACGCAGAGGGCCACGCGTCGGGGCGGGCGACATAGTTGGCTCGCACTGCGTTCATCTCTATCCCGGGCCGGGCGCGAGCGAGCCACTGGTCCGGCGGCAACACGACCGCGCGCAACGGCAGCCCGAGCTCGCGCGCAAACTCGAAGTCGCGCTCGTCGTGAGCGGGCACCGCCATGATGGCGCCGGTGCCATAGCCGACGAGGACGTAGTCGGCGATCCAGATCGGGATGCGCTCGTCGTTCACCGGATTCATCGCGTAAGCGCCGGTGAAGACACCGGTCTTCTCGCGCCCGGCGACCCGATCCTCCTCGGTCATCGCCGCCACCCGCTCTTGATAGGCTCCGACGGCGTCCCGCGGTGTGGGTGCGGGCGGCGAGCCTCGCCAGGCGGCTGGTGTGCTGTTCGGCCACAGCTCGGCAACCAGGGAGTCCGGGGACGCAAGGTCCACCAGCGGATGCTCAGGCGCAAGCACGATGTACGTCGCGCCGAACAGCGTGTCCGGACGCGTGGTGTACACGCGGATCGCGCCGCGATCCGTGCGAAAGTCGACCTCGGCTCCTTCACTGCGGCCAACCCAGTGGCGCTGCATCTCCTTGATGGCCGGCGGCCAGTCCAGGAGCTCGAGGTCCTCGACGAGCCGGTCGGCATAGGCGGTGATGCGCAGCAGCCACTGGCGGAGTTGGATGCGCACAACGGGATGGTCGCCGCGCTCCGAGCGGCCCTTGATGACCTCCTCGTCGGCGAGCACCGTGCCGAGCGCCTCGCACCAGTTGACCGGCGCTTCAGCCTGGAAGGCGAGCCGAAATCCGTCCTGGTAACGCCGGATGGCCGCCTCGTCCTGCGCGCGCACGTCGTCGGGAATCGGCAGCTCCGCGATCGGCCGACCGCGGCCGCGTCGGGGGCGCCCCACGGGATCGATCCATTCGTAATCCGTGTCGAACCACGTATCGTGCAGGACCAGAAAAATCCACTGCGTCCATTTCACGTACGCCGGATCCGTGGTGGAGATCTCACGGTCCCAGTCATAGCTGAAGCCGAGCCGCTTGATCTGCCGGCGGATGTTCGCGATGTTCCTCTCGGTCGAGTCGCGGGGATGCGTGCCCGTCTGGATCGCGTACTGCTCGGCGGGCAGTCCGAACGCATCGTAGCCCATCGGATGGAGAACGTTGAACCCGCGCATGCGCTTGTACCGGCACCACACGTCGGTCGCCGTATAGCCTTCGGGATGGCCGACGTGCAGTCCCTCGCCTGACGGATATGGAAACATGTCGAGCACGTAGAGCTTCGGCGCGCCAAGGCGCTCGACGGCGTGAAACGTCTTCTGAGCCTCCCAGGCGCGTTGCCACTTCGGCTCGATCGCGTGCGGGTCGTACCGAGGCATCGATCAGCATCATAACCTCCGCTCGCCCGAGCGTGGTATTCGGTGCCTGTGATACAAGGGTCGGAACTTGGCCTCTGCGGACAGCACGCGCTACATCGCCCGAGACACTGTTTCGCCAGCTCTTCGGCGGGGAGCCGCGTCCGGCGTGGGACGTTGCCGTCCTCAGCGTTCGCGGAGACCCCGGGCCGCAGGGACGGCTCTTCGTGTTGCCTGAGCTCGATCGTCGTCGTCGTTACCGCGGGGAACTACAACCAACCAAAACAATGGCGAACGCCGCTCGCGATGCTGAATCAGTTCGTGCCACCGGCTCTTGCGGCGGGGCGAGGACACTAAACGGAGCGTCGCGCGACGGCGATGAGTCGCTGCGCGTCGAGGCCGTATGAACTGCCGGCGAGATCTTCATACACTTGCGCGCCGGCCAATCCGGCCTTCATCAGCAGGTTCTTCATCTCTTGCCCGGAATAGATCCGGTGGATGAACTCGAACGTCCGCGTGCTACCCGACCGCATCAGCGTCAAGCGGTTGCGTACCCGCGTCCCATCGTCGACCGATTTCATGCCGCTCGAACAGGACGTCTCCATTTGGCAACTCGGTCGAGGTCGTCGCCTGGAACCCTCGAGCGAGACGTTCCTTACTGACCCTTTCGAGCACGAAAGCGCCACCGGGTCTGAGGTTTCGCGAACGAGCTGCAGCACGCGGAAATCGTCCGCATCGTCCTCAAGGTATCCGAATGACGTGAAGAAATTGATGATCAGGTCGAACGTCGCGGGGACCGCTGAACTGCCGCATATCTTCGAGCACGAACTCGATCGACAGATTTGCTTGCGCCGCGCGCGCCGGGCATGCTCGACCAGGAACGACGTGCGGTCGACCGCGGTCACGACCAAGCCGTGCTTCACGAGCGCCACTGCATGCCGCCCGTGGACCACAACAGAGATCGAGCACCTTGCCACCGCCGACGCCGGTGAGCCGGAGGATCTTCTCGACCTGTTCCTCGGCGACCGCAAATGCGGATACCGGGAAGTGGAAAAGCTAGAGATCTTTCCAGATCGATTCGTCGGCGAACCATTCGCCGCGGCCTGAAGCCATGGGAGAACGTAGTAGCCGGTAAAGCTCTCCCCGTGATCCTGGCACTTATAGGGCGAGGATGATCATGGACCTGGAGGCAGC
This sequence comes from Actinomycetota bacterium, assembly GCA_046728015.1. Taxonomy (GTDB): domain Bacteria; phylum Actinomycetota; class Thermoleophilia; order Solirubrobacterales; family 70-9; genus DATAFO01. The sequence goes on along the minus strand of JBKPDQ010000135.1, from coordinate 765 downwards.
GGTCAAAAGGGCGGCCCGCGGTGACCTGGACGCCTTTGCTGATGTTACCCGGCGGTTTCAGCACATGGCCTTTGGCTATGCGCTGTCATACGTGCGTAACTTCCAGAAAGCGGAAGATGTCGTACAGGAAGCGTTTCTCGCCGCCTGGTACGCCCTGCCCACGCTTGCCGAGCCGGCTGCGTTCGCGGGCTGGCTACGCTCGATCGTCCGACATCAGGCACATCGCGTCCTGCGACGCAAGCAGTTGGAAGTCGTCCCGCTCACCGCCGCTGACGCGATGCCTGCGGACGCCGTCGCTGCCGATGACCGCGTAGGCCGTCGTGGGGAGATCGGTAGGGTCCTGACCGCAATCGGCGAACTGCCTCGCACGTTACGCGAGATTGTAGTGCTGTTCTACGTCCACGACTGTTCCCAGCAAGATATCGCCACGTTCCTGGGGCTGCCGGTGACGACGGTGAACAACCGCTTGCACGCCGGGCGCGCCCAGCTCAAGAGAAGGATGGTCGCCACCATGAAGGACACTCTCCGCGCTCACCAGCTGGCGGACGACTTCGCCGCGCGCATCGGATGGATTGTCCGGGCGCGCGAGAACGTCGTCGACGTCCGCTTCGACCCGGCGTCGCTTCCCGATGTCCTCACCGAGCTTGCGGTGAGCGACGAGCCTCGGCAGCGAGCCGTCACGCTCCAGGTCGTCCAGCGCCTCGGGAACGGCGTCGTGCGTTGCGTCGCCGCGTCGCCCGTCTCGGAGTTGTCCCCCGGCATGAC
>JBKPDQ010000134.1:0-6843 GCA_046728015.1 Actinomycetota bacterium | reverse complement strand
ACCGCCGCGCTCAGCCGCCCGCGCGGCAGCGCGGGCATGGCCGCCACGGCCCGGCCGATCAGCTCGCGATGGGGACCGATGCGGTAGGCGGTGGCCCAGGTGTTGCCGAGCAGCGCGACCTGGTCGGCCAGCGACTGCGCCCTGCGTTGCTCGAGCGTCGTGCGGTCGATGGTGATCGTGGTGCCGTCGCTGCGCTGAAACCGCAGCGTATCGGGCACCGGCCGCGGCGGGCGCAGGGAGTGGCCGTCGACGCGGAACGGCAGCCGGATCCCGAGCACGTCGGCGATCGTCGGGAGCAGGTCAATCGTGCGGGCCCACTTGGGGTCGATCTCGCCGTGTCGCTGGCGGGGGTACTTGACCAGCAGCGGGACTGTGACGATGTCGTGGGCGTTCTCGGGCGTCAACTGGCGGCGGTAGCCGAGTTCGCCGACCGCGAACGGTGGTGCGGGGGTCGGCTTGACGCGGAAGGAGATGCCGTGGTCGGCGACGACGACCACCATCGCGCGGTCCCACAACTCGGTGCGGTGCAATCGCGCGATCAGCTGGGCGAGGAGGCGATCGACGAAGGCGAGCTGGAGCAGGTGGCGCTGCCGGGCTTGGTCGGTGAGGAACTTGTTGTCGTAGGAGGGCGGTCCGTTGAGGCCCGATCCGGCCACGGCCTGGTAGCGCTGGCCGGTGGGCAGGTACTCCAGTGGCTCGTGCGGCAGCAGCACGTGCATGAAGTCCAGCGTGGGGCGCCGTCCGGGCCGGATGGCGTCGACCGCGGTCCGAAAGCGCTGAGGTCGCTCACCGCCGACCAGTCGGGCGATCACTGGGTTGGGCGCGAGCGGCTGCCCGTGCCTTGTGTCGGGGGAGTCGCGGAAGTTGCGCCACCGGTCGTTGATCGGCGGCAGCCGGTCGCGCAGCGCGTCGGGCGCGACGAGGTGCCCGTAGACGACGCTGGCGTCGTCGGCCAGCAGCGTGAGCCGCGCGGTGGCGCCGCGGTCGTTGGGCCGCTCGCACAGGCGCGCCGGGCACAGGTTGGTCGCCTCCTCCGAGACGCGCATGTGGTAGGTGGTGCCGAGCAGGGTGAAGAGGTTCTCGGGGTGGTCCTGCACGGTCGGCTCCTGCCCGCCCTCGGGCACCTTGCCGTCGAGCATGGCGGGCACCGCGAACACTGTGTTTTCGTGCACGGTCGTCGCGTTCGGATACCACGTGGCACTGTGGGCGAACCGCGCGAAGCTCGGAAACCGCCGTCTGTTGATGCGCGAGCGGTCGTCCATGAGCAACTGCACCGGCAACGCGTCCAGCACCACCACGACGATCGGGGCGGCCGCCGTGGCGCGCGCGTTCCACACGCGCGGGTCGCCTGCGGTTACCAGGCTCGACGCCTTCGAGGCGAACAGGAACAGCACGGCGATCACGACCGGGGCCAACCCCAGCACCGAGCAGACCGAGCGCACCGCGCCGGCACGCGCGTAGGCAGCGGCGAGCAACGCGCCGAGCGCAACGCTGACCGCAAAACTCGGCGCGGGCGGCCAGCCAACACGCCGCACGAACGTCAGCGCCAGCAGAGCGCTCAGGGCACCGACCCACACGAGATGCACGACATACCGCGCGCGCCGATCCGCTAGTGCGACAATCGCCTCGATCCCGAGCAGGATCAGGGCGGGACCCAGCAGCACGACCAGCGCGAACGCCACCACGCCCCAGCGCGTGACGTTGTGGGCCGCAAAGAACGCCGGGTAGCGGCCGAGCACGTCCAGCAGCGGCTGGGCGACCGCCAGCGAGGCAATCGCGATCAGATGCACCCCCGCGCGCGGCAGCGAGACCCGACCGCCGTCGCCACCTGAAGCGGTCGCACGTGCTGATGAGCTTGCGCTCGCTACCGACACCATGGCAGAGCATGCACCCGCTGCGCCCGCTCCGCATCGATGAAGTCCCCGAGCGCGCCGCGACAGCCGGTGCCCGCGACCTCGAGCACGCGGGATCCCGCGAGACGGTCGACGCTGCTAGTGCGTGACAGCTGGATCCCGGTCCTGCCGGCGGGATCTCGCCACGCCCGCCAAGGCCGGAGTCCTCACGCCACATGCCCGGCGTGGCGTCATCCGGTCCGATGTCCACGCCGATCGCGCCGCCGAGTTCGGGCGGTGGCCGTGACACAGTGAAGGATGTCATGCGCCTCTGTTGTCGAACGCGCGCCGCCGTCATCGCGATCTTGGGGTTAGGGGCGGTCGCGGCTGCGTCGTGTGGCGGCGCGAGTCCTGACCGGTCGGCGGGCGCGAAGCGCGCCGACCGGTTCGATGCTGACGCCGCTTGGCGCAGGATCGAGTTGCAGCTCCGCTACGGCCAGCGGCCCGCCGGCTCGCCGCAGCTGCGCCGCCTCGCGCTGCGGCTGCGGACGATGCTTCCAGATGGTCATTTCGAGCCGGTGTCCGGCGACCGGCGCTTGCGCAACATCGTGGGGACGATCCCCGGCCGCCGGCCGGCGTTCGTGATCGCGGCGCATTACGACACGCTCGCCGCTCCCGAAGGGTTCGTGGGCGCGAATAACGGCGCCGCAGGTACGGCCATCGTCGTTCAGCTGGCACGCGACATCGGAGAGCTGCGACGACCGCCAGATGCGCCAGAACTGCGGTTTGTCCTGTTCGACGGCGAGGAGCCCCCGCAGGGCTTACCGGAAGAAGCAAGGGACTTCTACGCGACCGGGCTGCGCGGATCGCGCGCCTACGTCGCGCGCCATGCGAGGACGACGCGCGCGATGGTGCTGCTGGATTACGTCGCCAACCGCGGTCTGCGGCTGCCACGCGAGGCCAGCTCGACTCTCGCGCTGTGGGCAAAGATTCGCGCGGCCGCACGGGAAACCGGTCACGCGGCCGTCTTCCCGGACGAGACGCAGAAGGCGATCATCGACGACCACACCCCGTTCTTGCGCGCCGGCATCCCCGCCGTCGACCTCATCGACTGGAGCTATCGCGGCCACAGCATCCAGGACACGCTCGACAAGCTCTCACCCCGCAGCGTGGACGCCGTGGGCGAGACGCTCGTCCAGCTCGTACGAGGACTCGACCACGGGCAGATCGACGCGCTCGGCTAATGCGCGTGGGCGCGGGTGGCGGGCAGCTGATCGGCCGGGATCCTGGCGACCAGCGCGGCGGCAAGACCCGTCGTGACCGGCACGGCGGCGATCAGCGCGATGCAGCCCACGGCCGTGGCGACCGCCGGCTCGGCAATCGCCTGCATGTTGAGCGCATCGCCGGCGGTCATCTGGAGATGGGCGACGATCAGCAGCAGCGGGAGCAGGGCTCCGGCGTAGGCGAGCACGAGCGTGTGGATCGTCGCCGAGAGGTGGTCACGGCCGACGACCAGGGCGGCGCGGTACAGCGCGCGGCCGGACAGCGCCGGATCGGCGCGGCGCAGTGCCATCACGGCCGATGCCTGGGTGACGGCGGTGTCGGCGAGCACGCCCAGCGCGCCGACGATCATCCCGGCGAGCACGACGCCGGTCAGCGAGACGCTTTCGGTCTGTTGGCCGAGCGCGAGCGCGAGCTCGTCGCCGCGGCCGTCCAGACTGGCGAGTTGAACGCCGGCTGCGGCGAGGCCGCACGCGAGCAGCAGCGTGGCGGTGATGCCGAGGGCCGCCGCCATCGTCTGAGCGCCGAGGCCGTTGGTGAGCGTCACCGTGACGAACATCACGGCGAGCGAGCCGGTGAGGGCGACCAGGATCGCGGGTCGGCCGTCGAGCAGCGCCGGGACGATGAACTTCAGCAGCAGCAGCAGCGACAGCAGGACACCGAGCGTTGCCAGCAGTCCGCGCCAGCGCAGCAGGATCAGCGCAAGCACGGCGACCGTCGTGAGCGCGATCAGGATCGGTCCGCGGCGCTCGACGTCGACAAACGAGTATCGCGGCGCGTCCGGTGGCTGTGCCACTCCCGCGACTCGCGGCACCGCCGTGACGCGCACGGCGTCGCCGGCGGAGACTTCGGGGGCCGCTGTGATCGGTCCGAGATCCAGCTCGCTGCGGTCGCGTCCGACACGTATGAGGATCTCGCGGCAGCGCTGTCGCGTGGGCGCATTGCAGTCCGTCTCGCGCACATCCTCCACGTCTGCCGGCAGCGTGCGCGGAAGCGACTGCGCCGGCGCATCGATGCCGCCGCGCGGCCACAGAAGTACCAGCCCGAGGACCGTCAATGCCGCGATAGCCGCGACGAGGCCGACGAGCGTCCTCCCTGCGCGGGACGCCACCAGCCAGCCGAACTCGCCGCGCGGTAGCGGACGACGACGGGCACGCGCCCTTCGACGTTGCCGGCGCTCGGCGGCACGACGCTCATAGTCGGCGAAGTACTCGTCAAGGCCGGCATCTCGGTCGAGCCCCATCGCGAGGCTGTTCGCTGCTACACGCCCGGAACCTCCCGCGAGCCCGAAACGTGGTTGTCGCGTGTGGTCATCCTCTGGGTGTGGCAGCGCTGCTCGCGGCGATCCCGAGCCCGTCGACCAACGTCGTCGACCTCGGGCCGTTCACGATCCACGTCTACGGCCTGTGCTACGCCGTCGCCGTGATCGTGGCGGTCGCGATCACGCGCCGCCGGTGGGTCGCCCAAGGCGGCGAGCGCGAGCTGGTGTACGACGTCGCGCTGTGGGGCTTCCCGGCCGGGCTCATCGGTGGGCGCCTGTACTACCTCGCCACCACCCCGGGCGGCTCGTTCGATCACTGGTGGGGCCCGCTGGCCGTGTGGCACGGCGGACTGGGCATCTGGGGCGGGATCGCGCTCGGCACCCTGGTCGGCCTGTGGCGCGTCAAACGCGCCGGCGCCGACGTCGCCCGCTTCCTGGACGCCGCAGCGCCGGCGCTCCTGGTGGCACAGGCGATCGGGCGCATCGGCAACTACTTCAACCAGGAGCTGTTCGGACGCCCCACCCACCTGCCGTGGGCGATCGAGATCGACCCCGAGCACCGCCCCGCCCGATACATCACCGAGCCGACGTTCCACCCAACATTCCTCTACGAGCTCACCTGGAACCTGCTCCTGGCCGCCGCGCTCGTCTGGCTCGGGCACCACCGCGCGATCCGCCCGCCCGGCCTCTTCGCCCTCTACGTGACCGGCTACTGCGGCTTCCGCATCGTCGACGAACTGCTCAGGGTCGACCCCGCCGCCCACATCCTCGGACTTCGCTGGAACCTGCTCCTAGCGATCGCGGGCACCGTCATCGGCCTGGCGTGGTACACCGCGACGCAACGGCGGCCGCATCCGAGCCTCGCTGAGGGCTAGGACGGGAGTGTCCGAGGACTGTGTAGGCATGAACGAACTGGAGCTTCATGTCTACGAGAGCGAGGTTCGCGAAGCGCGGCAGGACCGAGTTGGAGGGCTCGCGGCCCGAGTTGGCCGGGTCGGAGGCGGGCGAGCGGTGCGCCGGCGGTGAGCGGAGCGAGCCCGGAGGGCGAGCGCGTGTGCCGGGCATGACGTACGAGATCGGAGGTGAGAGTCCTGTCCTGGGGCCCTGACAGGGGGAACCCAACATCGAGAGGCAAGGGCGCGGTCCGGAATCGACCGGGCGGTCTGCTCGTGGCTGGTTGCGCGGGCGGGCTTCCGTGAGGGCGGGTCTGAAGGAAGCCGTAGATGCGTCGTGGTGGCGAACGAAAGTGAAGCGCCGTAAGGCGTTCCTCGGGTGGGGTGAGCTGGCCCGCGGCAGCGATGCCCTGTTCCTGTCCGAAGACCGAGGGCGTATTGGCGACGTGATCACGACGAAATCTGTGCGTCTTACCCCGGGAGATCTGCTGGGTGCCGGCGAGGTCGGTAGGCCGGAGGACGAGAGGACGACGGTTGATGGCCCAGGACGTAAGGGCTTTCTGGTCGGTCAGGCGTGGGCTGGCTCGGGGCTCTGTTCGACGACGATGTCCTCTCGGGTGCTCTCGACGATCGCCACCACCTCGGACCGCTCCTGCTGCGGGACATCGAACTTGTCGAGCGTGCGGTTGAGATCGTCCATGAAGGCGCGCCACTCGTCTGACGTTATCCGCATCTCGCGATGACTTTCTTCCATGGAGCGGCCCGTGTAGCGCTGTGGGCCGCCGGCCGCTTCGGCGAGCATCTCCGTGACCAGGTACTTGAACCCGGGCGGCAATACGCGGTGGTGCGCCTCGTCGACGCGCGGGTTCGCGTTCAACCTGTCGTCGACCATGATCCGGTCGATGAAATCGTCAACGACGGTGGCGATGCTGTAGATGCCACCAAGCCGTTCATATAGCGAGCCTGTTGGTCCTTCCACGACTATCTCCTCTCGACCTGAACAGCACCCGACGGCGACCGATCCGTGTTCACAGCGGCCCGCTTCCGCCAGCGTCGATCTCACCGCCGAGCCTTGCGCCGAGACGACCCCAAGTCAAGGGCAAGACCCGCTATCCCGGGAATCCGGGAGGGTCGGGCTCCCACATGCACCTCGTGAGCGGAGTCGCTCCTGAAGCAGCGGCCCTGCTCGGCGCGATCGACGAGGCTCGCGCCACCTGACGGCGTGCCCCGACGTGCCCTGCCCGCGGCGAAACCCGCCTGCGTCGTCCTTCGCAGCGGCGAGATCGCCGCCCCCCAAGGCCTCCTCTATCCCGGGAGCTGAGCAGGCGGCGCGGCTGCGCCCCGACGCGTCGTGCCGGCCCGCTGCCCCAATCGCCTGTGGTTGCAGTAGCCCGGCGCACGCTGAGATCACCGTTGGAACGGACGACCTCCAATCGTCCGCTCCGCGGGCCGGTCGACTCCCGCATCCGTCGGGGAATGCGGCGGTGAGGGCTTGCGCCGGCCGCGCTCCTGGAGGTCGTCCCAAGCGGGTGCGCGTCGACGCGGGTTCGAGACGCTCGCTCCTCACGAGAGCGGC
>JBKPDQ010000133.1:0-8548 GCA_046728015.1 Actinomycetota bacterium | reverse complement strand
GTCCCACCGCGGCGCTCGTAGCGCTAGCCGAGCGCCGCGCGCAGGTGCGGGCAGCTAGGCCGCGGTGGCCTGGCCGCTGGACTGCTCCTCGCTCTCGGGCGAGGTCATCCCGGACGTCGCGCCCTCCGAGGTCCAGACCCGGACGATGTCGCGCATCGACAACACCCCCACAAGCTCGCCGGACTCCACCACCACGAGGTGGCGGATGTGCCGGCGGGCCATCTCGACCGCCGCACGCTCCAGGCTCCAGTCCGGGGCGGCACAGACGACGGTGTCGCTCATGTGGTCTACGACCCTCTCGTCGTCGGGATCCTGGCCGGCTCCCAGCGAGTTGAGGATGTCGCGCTCGGAGACCACCCGCGGCCCGGGCGCCTCCTCGTCGATCACGACTGCCGCCCCGACGCCCTTCTCGGTCATCAGGCGCGCGGCCTGACGCAGGGTGTGGCCGGGGCCGACGGTCAGAACGACGCTCGTCATTCCCTCGCGAACTTCCATCTCAGGCCCCTGATCGGTCGCTAGTGCAGATCGGCGCGAACCCTAGACGATGCGGCCTCCGGGGCCAAGTCGAGGCCGGCCAACGCCGGGGTCGGCAGATAGGATGCCGCCCGTGCCGAGAGCGTTTCGAAGCCCGCGGGGGAGCGCCAAGCTCATCCCGCTGACCATCGCCGCGGCCGGCGTCATCGCGTTCGCCGGCTGCGACACGAACGAGAACGCCGACCTCGAACGTGGCAGGGATCTGTTTCTGGGTGGCGGGCAATGCAGCCAGTGTCATGCGCTCGCGGAAGCCGGCAGCGGCGCGACGGTAGGACCGGACCTTGACGCGGCATTCGCGGACGCCCGAGCGAGCGGGATGGACAACGACACGGTCGAGGGCGTGGTCGAGGCGCAGATCGCCAACCCGCGCACGGTCGAAGAGAGCGACCCGGAGTACGAGAAGACCTTCATGCCGGCCGACCTCGTCACCGGCCAGGACGCCGTGGATGTCGCCGCGTACGTCGCCAGCGTCGCAGGTGTTCCCGGAGCACAACCCCCGCCGCTTGGCACGCCACCCGAGGTGTTCACCGAGAAGTGCGGCAGCTGCCACACGCTCCAGGAGGCGGGAACAGCGGGCACGGTCGGGCCGGACCTCGACGACGTGCTGCGCGGAAAGTCGGCGAAGCAGATCGAGCAAGACATCACCGACCCGGACGCCCAGATTGCCCAGGGTTATCCGGCCGGCGTGATGCCGCAGGACTTCGAGCAGCAGCTCGCCCAGGACAACGCCCTTCAGGACCTGGTCCAGTACCTGATCCGGAGCGTCAGCGGCGGCGGCGGGGGCGGCGGCGGGGGCAGCGGCAACTAGCGGGCGCCGGTAGCGCCCGCCTCCTCGGCGACCGATCGCTCGGCCTGGAGGTCGACGACAACGTGCGTAACCGGCAGCGGGACCTCGCGTCGCGCGCGCTCGACGACGCCACGCTCGAGCCACTTGGAGCGGTCGGGCGGATGCGTGGAGATGATCAGCTCATCGGCCGGGAATGCCCTCAGCATGTCCTCGATCGCCTGGTTGGGGTCGTGGTGGTCCCCGACCTCGCCGCGAGCGCGCAAGCCCTCGGCTTCCATCGCTCGAAGAGAGGCGCCGAGCCGCTTGTCCGCCTCGGCGATCGCGCCGTCCACGTCGTGCGCCAGGTGCCCGAGACGCGATGACGCCATCGCCGGGACGACGATGAAGATCTCACTGTTTCGGTTCTTGACCCGGTTGCGCACCTCGTCCAGCAGCGCCCGGCCGGCGACCGTCTCGTTGGCGACAACCAGCACCCGGTAGGTGTCGCTGTCGCCACGCGCCACTTCGGCCTGGTGCGGCAAGCTGCCGCGTGAGCTGCGCCAGATGAGTCCGGCTGCAAGCCCGAGCTCGGCGGCGAGCACGATCGCCCCCACCACGGGCTCGAAGGTCAGCGCCAATGCGATCACCAGGCCGCAGGCGGCGCCGATGATCACCACCAGCCGGAACATCTCGGCCTCGGAACGAAGGGGGTTGTGCATCCTCGCCTCCTCTCGGCCCGCGCGTGTCGCGCTAGCCAGGAAGTTACTCCGGGGCAGGTACGGGGGCAAGCACCCCCGAGGTCCGTGGATTAGACGCCCGCTGGCGCCTTTGTCACGGTATGCGTGACAAACGCGTCGATCGCCCGTCGTGGCCGGCTATCTCGGGCCGCGCGACAGCCTCGAGTCCACGCCTGCGAGGTTCTCCGCGACCTGCCCAGCCTCGCCGAACTTCTCGACCAACCAGAAGTGGGGGAACGTCTTGATCACCGCCTCGAAGTTCTCGGCGACGTGGTCCGGTGCGACGGCGAAGCGGTTGCCCGCGGCCCGGACGAGCTTCCAGTCTTGGCGGGAGAGCGGGATGCGAGCCCTGCAGTCCGCCCGCCAGCACTCACACCGAAAGCTCGGCCTCGCCTCCTGGCCCGTCGCCCACTCGGCGCCGCGCTCGTTGAGGCTCCGCGACCATGCTTCGTTGTAGGCGATGCGTTCCTCCCGAGAGCCAAACCGGGGCTGTAACTGCTGGGCCGCCCTTCCCAGCGTTGCGCCGCTGCGATCCCGCCTCGTCATCCGTGCCTCCAGTTCGACCGCACGCGTCCTTGCATGTCTCTAGAGCGCCCGCACGACGGCGGGGGATACGGCCAGCGCCCTGCCGGATCCCTGGCTTACGCCGCCACCGACGATTTCCTGCCATTCCTGCAACTCCCTTCGCTCGGTGGGATTAGGGGTCTCCCTGCGGCGATCTCTCACGCGAATCCGGGCGTGTCAACGGGCCGGCTCCTGCGCTGCTCCCTACTCCGTTAGCCCGGCGTCAGTCGATGAACGGCAACGTCTCATCCAGGCCGGCGAGCGCGATCATGCGCCCGACTTGGCCGGCTGGGCGACGCAGTTCGAGGCTGTGTCCCACTCGGCTCGCACGGTGGGCGGTGCGGAGCAAGACTGCAAGGCCCGTCGAGTCAATTCCGGCGAGGCCGCGGAGATCAATGACGGTCTTTCTCGCTCCGTCCGCCTGGACCCAGCGGCAGAGTTCACCTTCGAGGTCCCTGGCATTCGATGCGTCCAGCTCGCCGTACAGGGACACCTCAATACCCACAAGCAGCGGTTTGCCCTCGATCGGGGTGACGTCACCCGGTTGATGACCGATCGCGATCGGACTCGGAGCGCCTCCATGCGCCTGCATTCGACTCCTCCTCCTCCGCCGCTGACTACCCCACAAGCCGAGAACAAACCAATCGTGCCCATGAGCACTACCAGCGCGGGGTGGTCCCAACCGTGTCTACTCCAACCGTGTCTACTTCTCGATCTCCGCGCTGCTGCCCTTCGGCTGTGCACGAACCTTGGAGACAACCGCTGTACCGGCACCGAGTCCCGGTGGGGTTGTCAACTCGGCGTCGGGACTCTGGTTCCGATACGCGGCATCCCAGTCGCGCCGATTGATCGCCTCGTAGGTCAATCTCACGATCTCGACGTTCTCCGCCGACATCGGCTACTCAGACAGCCTGGCGGCCTTGAGGGCGTCTTCCCTGCTGCCGTAGTCACGGACGGTAGCCACCATCCCGTCCCGAATCTCGTAGACGCTCGCGACTTGCATGTTGACCTCGATTTCGCTGCTTCGGCCGCGCCCCTCGAAACGCGCCACGACCAGGACCCGATCGGTGCCGAGATCGGTGAGTTCCTCCGACCTGGCCCGAAAGCCCTCGATACTCCCCGCGATGTCCTCCCAGAACTTGAGCATCGCATCGCGGCCCCGGAGTGTGCCTACCCCAAGAATTGGTCCTGCGAGCGTATGCCACTCAACGTCTGGGGCCAGAAGGCGAATGACGGTCGCACGGTCGTCGCGATTGAAGGCCTCGAACGCTTGACGTACGAGCTCGACGTTCTCCTGCGACATCGCCTACTCCCGCAGCCCAGCGGCTTCGAGGGCCTGCGCGCGTTCCGGAAATACCTCGGCCCGGGCGAGCTCGCCCCCGCCAAGCGTCATGACGACCCACCAACGGCCCTCCACGACGGCTTGGCTCCCCCGTGGGCGCCCACGTTGGAGGATTGCGACGAAAGCCTTGTCGCCGGCATCGACGATCTCCGTGGCTTCGATCGTGTGCCCTTCAAAGGACTCCACCCACGCCGTCATCCACCGACTTGCCTCTTCTCCGCGATAGGTACCCGCGTCAGGCAATTCGGGGCTAGCGACGAACTCAAAGTCGTCGGAGAAATCTGCCCAAGCGCTGAAGTCTCCACGGGCGAGCTCCATGGGCGAGCGGCTCGAACATCGCTTCGACTAGCTCGACGTTTCCTGGCCATCGCCTACTCCGAGAGCCCGGCGGCCTCGAGAGCTTCGGCACGCTGATGGTCGAGATAGAACTCCAGCCGCGTCGCGAGGCCGTCGTCGTCCAGGGTCCACACGGACCAGAAGTCGACATCGACCTCGATGCCGCTTCCCGCTCCTCGCGCCCGGACGCGTTGGCGGACGAGGACCCTGTTTCCGTTGACGCTGAACTCGAACGCCTCGATCTTTTGCTCCTCGAAGGCGTCTGGCCGCATCCAGGCGCGCAGCGCGTCCACGCCGTGAAGCGACGATTGGCCCATGGCGCGGACGAACTCGATCGCGGGATGGGCAATTTCCGTCGCCGCGTCGAAGTCGCCGCGATTGAACGCCTCGTAAAAGCGCCGCAGTCGGGCAACGATCTGCTCGTCTCGCTCGCCCATCGCCCGCCCAGTATCTCGCCACGAGCCGGCTACCGCCTTTCGTCCTGCGCGGTAGCTCCTTGCCCCGTTCTCGCAACCACTGACGGGGGCTTGTCGCTCTATTTCGTTTAGCTGCTTGCCTGACCTAGTTACAGGCGATGTTGGTGCACTGAGCCGGGTCGCCGTTACCGTGCGCCTTGTTGCCGCCGCCGTCGGTTATGCCGGCCACCGCCTCGATACCAAGATCGCCATTGCGCACCGCCCGGTTCTTGGTGAGTTTCGTCGAGTGGCTTTCAATGTCGAAGCCATCGTCTCCGTTGCGCCGGGCGACGTTGCGCTTCAGGAGGCTGTGGTCGGCCTTCTCAGCGACCAGGAACCCATCGTCGCCGCTTCGTTTGACCAGGTTTCCGCGAACGACGTTGTGGTCGCCGCCGATAGGTGGGTGGTCAAGGGCGAGGCGAATGCCCGTCCCGCGGGCGCGACCGACGACGTTGCCCGCGACCAGGTTGCCGTGTCCCTTCTCGATCGCGATGCTGTCTAGGGCTCGGGAGACGCGGTTTCGGGCGATCACGTTTCGGTTGCCTGGCGCGACGATGATGCCGCCACCTTTAGTCACGCGGTTGCGCTGCACCTCGTTGCGGTCCGCGCCTTCCATGACGATCGACGGTCCGTTGCGCGAGAACACGTTCTTCTTGATCAGGTTCTTGCTGGAATCGAACAGGTGGATGCCCGGCCCCGGGTTGCGTCGGATCTTGTTGCGCACGATCCGGATGCGGTCGGAGCCGAACACGCCGATCCCGTCTCCCTCGGGGGCGATGTTGCGGCTCAACGAGCTGCGGCGGATCACGCTTCGGCTCGAGCCGCCGACCACGACGCCGAAGAAGATGTGCCCCATGGAGGAGATCTTCAGCACCCGGTTCTCTTTTGCGCCCCCGACGAGCACGCCGACCCCGAACTCGCGCACCGAGCCGTCGCGCACCGTGACTCCGTCGTGGCCGTCGTTGGCCACCCCAAAGTCGCAGAGTTCCTGCTTGGGGTCACAGCCCGCAGCCTCGGTCCCGTCGCCGTCGATCGTGTGCCCGTTCAGATCGAGGGTGATGTCGTCCGCGCCGATCACGATGCCGTTGTTCGGGCAGTCGACGAGGTCGCTGTCTAGCGTCGTGTCGGCGGTGATCTCATCGCCGCAGCTCACGTGGCTCGCGGACGCTTGGCTGGCCCCGAAGGCGATCAGGCCCGCGCCGGCCAGCGCGAAGATCGCCAGCGAAATGCGGCCAGCAGTCCGGTTGCGCGGTAGATCCATGAGCCTCCCTCTCGTCAGCGGCGTTGCGCCACGCTACACCCGGCGGGTTGGATCTCCAAACCGGGCTATCGCTTTCCAGGGCGAACCGGCACTTCGCGTTTGCGCGGGCCCCTTGGGGTGCGTGAGCGCGTCTACTCGCGCAGCCCGGCGGGCTCGACTCAGCCCGCGGCGGACGTGCGCTCGCTTTCGAGCAATTGCAGGATGCGTTCCGTGTTCTCCCGGATCGCGCTGACGTTGCGGAAGATCCACTTGGGCGGAGCGTTCTCTGGCATACGCTCGACGATCCGCCCGAAGTCGACGTCACCGCTCGACGCCCAGTGTTTAGCCAGGAGCGCCGCGCCAGTAACTGCCCCGCCGACGATCAAGAGCTTCTTCATCCTTCATACCTCCTCCGACATCGCCGCTCAGTATCCCGCGATGAAGCCGGCTTGACCCGACGAACTGAGAAGTGGCGGATCGCGCTCGAGACGACCCTATTCACCGACGGTGACATCGTCGAGGCTGGCGAGAGGGCTGAGCAGGCCGAAGGCCTCGGGTAAGCCGGGCCGAGTCCGGCCGGCGCCAACCGGCGTCGCCGATTCGAAGAATTGGGCGGTGACACCTCCGGCACCGTCTGAGTCGCCCCCGCCTGGTCGAAGAACCCCCGCGCGCGTCGTCCGACCCCTAGGAGTAGGCTTATGGGAGCTGGCCCTGCGGCCAACAGTTCTGGCTGAGGAGCGATCTTACGCCGACACGCGACTAGCGCGGCGAGGCAACGCACTCCGAGGCAAACGGGATCGACCGCGGGGTCAGCCGCGTCTTGCGGCGCGAGATAAGCGGGGAGCGGTCCCCCGCGTAGGCTCCGCTCGCTCGGGCCCCGTATCGCTCCGCTTCTTCGCACACCCAGCAGGAGCCCCTCCGGTTGCGGCCATTCGCTCGATGTGAGACAGTCGCGCCCGAGCCGGACGAAGGGAGTTGTGGTGGAACCAGGGATCGCGCGCAGATCGAACGACTGGGTGGGACCGGCGACTGGCATCGTATTCGTGGTCCTTCTCGCGATCACCCTGATCCTCGCGGGCGAGGGAGTGGATCCGAAGGACGGCGCCGAGGAGGTTCTCTCCTACTACAGCGACAACGAGGACGAGGTGCGAATCAGCGGCTTCCTCGGGGGCCTCGCTGTCGTCTTCTTCCTCTTCTTCGCGGGCTGGCTGCGCAAGCTGCTCCGCGAGGCGGAGGGCCCCGGAGGGTGGCTCTCCGCCGTGTCCTTCGGCGGCGCGATCGTCTTCGCGGTCGCGGGCGGCGTCGCCTCGACCCTCAGTATCGGGCTGGCGGAGTCCTTCGACGACGTCGATCCCACCGCCTTCGAGGCCATGAACGCGATCGCCTACAACTACTTCATCCCGTTCGCGGTCGGGTTCTCCACCTTCCTGCTCGCCGCCGGGATCTCGGCGGTCCGTCACGGAGCTCTGCCCGGCTGGCTGGGCTGGAGCGCGATCGTGCTCGGCGTCGCGACCTACACTCCGGCGGGCTTCTTCGCCTTTTTGCTTGGCCTCGTATGGGTGCTGGCGGCCAGCCTAGTCTTGCTGCCCATGAGGGCTCGAGCCGGCTAGGTCTGGCTTCCACATCGCGCGAAACGGCGGAAGTCAATGTCCATGGCTTCAGTGAGCGAGGCTTTGCTCGCCTAAGCCACTTTCGGGGTCGTGTCGGGTCGTATTGGGGCGTCTATTTAATGGCTCACTGGCGCACACCTGGCGCACGAGCCGCGTGTTCACGCGATGCCGCCGAGCCGAAGCCGTTCGGGGCCTGGGTAACCGAACCTGCCCCGCAAGACGACCTATAGACTTCGTGAACAGAGACCGCGGCGCTCGGAGTATGCCGATCGCGGCGCATGGGCCGTCGCCTTGGGTGCGCGCCGCGCGGACGCCCAGTTTTCGTGGCGGACGGCAGGACGTTCGGCATCGGTTAGCCCGAACTCGCGCTGTCGTCGTCGGCGATGGGAAGCTCCACCAGCACGGCTAGCAGGAACGGTCCCACTTGGGCGAGTTCGGATCTCGCGACGGGTGATCGAGGCTGACCCGACTGTGCTTGGTGACGCTACCTACGCTTTTTCTCTGAGGGTTCAGAGATCGCCTCGACGAGCTCACCGGTCTCTTCTCGTTCTCCCTGAGGGCGATGTCGGCCTGGGCAACGATGCCGACGAGCCTGCCGTTCTCGACGACGGGCAGCCGCCGGACTTGGTGGCGGGCCATGAGTTCGAGCGCCTCTTCGTGGTTTGTATCGACTCGGTGTTGCTCGCAGCAAAGGCGTAAGGTGAGGGCACCGCGCTTCACGATCCAGCAGCAACGCCAGCTTGCGCGAGAAGCGGTGTCAGGCAAATAGAGGCGCTTATTTGGAGTCAGCAGAGGCCGCCAGAAACCTGACTGCTCCACAACGTGCTCCACACCTACCGCACGTCATGAACAAGCCGCGCATCTTCCTCGGGTCGTCGGGCAAGCAGGCCAAACTGCTCCAGGCGATCACGCGCGGGCTCGAGGACGTCGCCGACGTCGAGCCCTGGACGACCACGTTCAACCC
>JBKPDQ010000132.1:0-14789 GCA_046728015.1 Actinomycetota bacterium | reverse complement strand
CCCCACACCCCCCCCCACGACACGTCGTCGGCAGCGTCAGATGTGTATAAGAGACAGCGTCAGGGAACGGCGGCCGGTCGACGCCGCGGTCCGGCGTCCGGCCGGTCGGCGCGCCGGTGCCGGCGCCCGGGCGGGCGTCGGACGCCTGGCCTCGCCGAGCGCTACAGGCCGGTGTGCGTGGCGACGAACAGGGCCCCGTCGGCCGGATTACGGCCGAGACCGTGTACGTGGACGACGCCGGGATCACTGGGCGTGACGGGTGGTGACGGTCGATCGTTGGCCTCACCGCACCCGAAGAGGACCAGCGCGGCGATGACTGCAGCGATCGCCTGCGGTCCCACGGCCCTCCGTCGCATAGCCGTGAAGCGTATGCCGCGTCGATCTCCTACGCATGCGAACATACGTTCGCTGACGAGCCAAGGATCGGCATACGCCCGTTTCCAACGGGCGCTCAAGAGCGGCAACCTCACCTGATCCGCAACGCCGCCGCCGAGCTGCCGCACGAGCCGGCGGGGGCCTCTCAAGGAGGAGATGCGCGCCGGCCTGGCGCGGGTGGTGCGCCGAACGTGCGCAAGACGTGCTCGAGCGTGGAGGCGAGCAGCTCGTGCGTCGCTTCGCGGGTGGCCTCGCCCTGCAGCCAGCGTCGTGTCGCGGCGCGGTTCAGTCCAGTCCAGCACTCGAGCGCGTGGCGCAGCCGCGGTGAGTCCTCGGCGATGTCGGCGTGAAACTCCGCGAGCCGCGCGACGGCTCGGCGTACGAGGTCGGCGACCACTTGCCTGACGTCGGGGTCGGCGATGTCCTCACCGGGCGCGATCGTGGCGAGCCAGATCGTTCGGTTGGCCTCGGTCCAGTCAAGCCAGCGCGACACTGAATCGGCCACGCGCGCACGGGCGCTGCGACCGACGGGCGCCCGGAGTTCCTGCTCGCGCTGGGCGCCGAGCCGCTCGAGCAGCCCGATGTAGACGTCCTTGCGACCGCCGAAGTAGTGGTGGACGAGCCCGCGGGTGACGCCGGCCGCGCTGGCGATGTCCTCGATCGAGACATCGTCGTAGGCGCGCTCGGCGAACAGCGCGTTGGCAGCGTCGAGGATCCGCTCGCGCCGCTGGCCGGGATCGAGGCGGCTGTACTTCGGCGTGTTCATAACGGAAGTCTAATAGTTGTTGGCGACCCGTCAAGACGCTGTTAGCATTTCGCCAACAGGGGTCCCCGGACCTTCTGGTGGGTGCAAAGACTTCGGCCCCACCATCACCGAGCACCACCGAGAAGGGCAAGCCGGGCGTGGCGCTCGCCACAACTGCAATCCCAATCAACGTCCCGACAAGGAACACATGAACACCCGTATCGCCCTGGGGGCTGGAACCCTCGCCCTGCTCATCGGCGCCCTAGGCCCGTGGGCCACCTTCCTCGGCGCCATCAACATCAGCCCGACGTCCAGCGTCGAGATCAGCATCGTCGTGCTCGGCGGCGTGGCCCTTGTCGCCCTGTCGGCCCTCACCGGCCGCAACATGCGCCTCGCGTCGATCTCGATCGGCGTACTCGCCGTGATCGAGACCGTGTACGCGATCGTCCGCATCCAGCAGGTCAAGGCCGAGGCCGACGAGTGGGGCGCGCTGATCGCCCCCGGCTGGGGTCTGTATCTGACGGTGATCGTCGGGGTGTTCCTGATCGCATCGACGTGGCTCGTGCGTCGTCCCGAGCCGGCGGTGGCGTGATGGCGTCCAACGGATGGACATCCGCGCGGTCCGACAGCGGCGATCGCATCCTTCACATGGATGACACGCTGCAGGCGAGCCTGAACGTCCGCCGCGACCTGCTGGAGATTCAGATCCGCGACACGGAGGCTCCGCGCGATCGGCGCTGGGTCTCGGTCCTCGTGGACCGCACTTCCGGCGACGTCGTCTTGCGCGAGATGTCCGGCAACCGTCCCTCCACGGCAACCGCAGACGAGGACCCTCGGGACTGGGCGCGCTGGACCCGATCGGACACTGCGAGCCCCTGGACCATCGGCATCGAGGAGGAGGTCATGCTCCTCGACCCCTGCGGCTGGTCCGCGGCCAATCGCATCGACGACGTGCTCCTACGCGTCCCGCCCGATGTCGCCGCAAACGTCTCCGCCGAAACGCACGCCTGCGTGCTCGAGCTCCAGACCACCGCGCACCACACCGTCGCCGACGCGACCGCGGAGCTCGAGATGCTGCGTCGGTCGGTGGACGACACCCTGCGTACGAGTCTCGCGCTCCGCGCCGCCTCGGCCGGCACCCACCCGCTGGCCACGCGCTCGAAGGTCTCCATCACCTCGGGTGCCCGTTACCAACACATCGAGGCATCGATGCGGGCCCTCGCCCGCCGCGAACCGACGATGGCGCAGCACGTTCACGTCGCGGTGCCCGACGCGGACGCGGCCGTGCGTGCGCTCGACGGCCTGCGCGCCGACCTGCCCGTCCTGCTCGCGCTCTCGGCAAACTCGCCCTACTGGCGCGCCGCCGACTCTGGCTTCGCCTCCGTGCGAACGCCGATCTTCTCCATGTTCCCCCGGGTCGGGATCCCCCGCTATTTCGGCAGCTATGACGCGTATGTCCGCACAGTCGCGCCGTTACTACGCTCCGGCGCGATACCCGAGCCGAGCTTCCTGTGGTGGGACGCGCGCCTACGGCCGACTCTCGGCACCGTCGAGGTCCGCATCCTCGACGCCCAGTCGCGAGTTCAGGACGCAGCGGCGCTCGCCGCGCTCATCCAGTGTCTGGTCCGACGCCACGCCCAGGCGTCCGCGCACCCGGCCGTTGCGTCGGAGCTACTCGAGGAGAACCGCTTCCTCGCTGCCCGCGACGGCATCGACGCGAAGCTGATCGACCACCGCAGCTGCGTCCGACGGCCCGTCCGTGACATCCTCGACGAAATGCTGGCGGCATGCGAGCCGTTCGCCGACGGGCTCGACTGCACCGTCGAACTCGCCGCCGCGGCGGCTCTCGCCGAGGACCCCGGCTACGCGCGGCAACGCCGGCTCGCCAGCCGCCATGGGCTCGCCACCCTCCCTGCACGGCTCGCCGACCAGTTCACGGCGGCGAGCCGCGACACCGTCGTCGCCTAACGCAGATCGCCACCATGCAGTCCGCGCGCGGGAGCCGAGAGCGGTGCGACGAGTCATGGGCTCCTACACCAGGCGCGGACCACTTCGCGTCAGCGGCGTCCCCAAGAGGCGCCGCAAGACCGCCACCCGGAGCAGCGCCAGCGTGGGTTACATCGTTTTCCCCCGTGCGGAGGGACTAAGAAGCTGTCTCAGAACCTGCGTAGGCTGCCGGGTCGGTGGCGCGGACGTGGCTGCGGATCTGGGTGGAGCTTGAGGGCGGTCGCGACATCGTGTGCGATCCGCCGCCGGGGGAGATCTTCATCGTTGGGCCTGGCCATACCTTCGCGCAGTTCGCGGAGGCGATCGATGTCGCGTTCGCGCGGTGGGACTTCGCGCATCTGCACGTGTTTGAGCTGCCTGATGGGCGTGAGGTCGGGTTTGCGGATGTTGATCCGGGCGAGCACGGGTGGCTTGATCACGACGCGCTGAAGGTCGCCTCCGAGGTCAAGCCCGGCGATGAGTTCCGCTACGTGTTCGATCTCGGTGACGACTGGCGGCATCGCTGTCGGGTGCTGCCCGAGAAAGCCGACCCGCGCCAGGAGTGGGGGCCCGGGCCGCTGCCGCGGCGGCCGGTCGCGATCTGGGGGGGGGGGTGGATGCCCGACCAATACGGGCGCGTCACGCGCGATTGAGGGTCACGGCCAGCGCAGCATGCGCTGGCAGACGACCGCGCAGCCGAGCAGCATGAAGGCCAGGTGCAGCTCCGCGTCGCGCTCGTAGCGGATCCGCAGGCGGCGCAGGTTGTGCAGCCATGCGAACGTGCGCTCCACGACCCAGCGCTGCCGGCCGAGCCCGGACCCGTGCTCGGTTCCGCGGCGCGCGATCACCGGCTTGACGCCACGCTTCCAGAGTTCGCGGCGGTACTTGTCGTGGTCATAGCCGCGATCGGCCAGCAGCTGCTCGGCGCGTTGCCGCGGCCGGTCGACCTTGCCGCGCACCGGCTCGACGCCGTCGATCAGCGGCAAGAGCTGGGTGACGTCGTTGCGGTTTCCGCCGGTCAGCGTGATCGCCAGCGGCACGCCGTTGGCGTCGGTCAGCAGGTGGTGCTTGGAGCCGCGGCGGGCACGGTCGACCGGGGATGGCCCGGTGCCAAGCGCCCAAAAGCGCGCGGATATGGCTGCGGTCGATCACCGCCGTCTGCCAGTCGATCCGCCCGGCCCGATTGAGCCGGCGCAGCAGCTCGCGATGCACGGCCGCGAACACGCCGGCGCGCTGCCACTCCGCAAGTCGCCGATGCGCCGTGGCCGGCGAGCAGCCCAGCTCGCGCCGCAGATGTCGCCACGCGATCCCGGTGAACAGCACGAACATGATCGCGCCAAAGCACACGCGGTCATCGACGCGTGGGCGGCCGCCTCGCGGGTCTGGCCGGTGCTCGGGCAACAGCGGCTCGATCACCTCCCACAACTCGTGCGGATCTGCCAGACCGACAGCGACACCCACACCTCCCGGTCGCCGGTTATGTCGACACAACCCGGATTCGCCGCCGCGCCCAGCAACCCCTCCCCACGGAGGTATTGAGACAGCTTCTAAAGAAACCCAGCTCTGTTCAATTCAGGGGCAGACCACCGTGTCCACCGAAGCGGGGGAACTTCAAGAGGAGCTACGTAATCGGTTGAAGCGGGCGGCCATTACGTCACCCCCCAATGGGTGAGGACCGCACGCCGATGGCGAACGACGCTCGCCCGGATGGCTCCCGCCGTCCCCCGAGGCTCTCCCCGCCGGCGAACGCCACCGCCTCTGGCCGCGGTCGCTCCGGGTCTCGCCGCGCTCCTGCACTACGACCGGTCCGCCGCCAGGTACGACCTGATCGCCGGGTTCACGGTCGGCGTGGTCGCCGTGCCGTCCGCGCTCGCCATGGGCGAGCTGGCGGGTGTCCGGTGCAGTTCGGGCTCTACGCGACCCTGTTCCCGCTCGCGGCGTACGGGCTGCTCGCGACCTCGCGTCAGCACGTCATCGGGCCCGACGCGGCGCTGTCCGCGCTGACCGCGGCCGACGCTCGCGCCGCTCGCCACCGTGGATGGGGGGTCGATCCGGCGCTCTACGCGGTTCTGGCGGCGGGGCTCGCCATCGCCATCGGCGGTCTCCTGGTGCTCGCGGGCGTCCTGCACCTCGGCTTCATCGGCGACTTCTTCGGCAAGCCCGTGCTGCTCGGCTACATCAACGGCGTGGCCGTCATCGTCATCTTCGGCCAGCTCGAGAAGCTGCTCGGGATCACCGTCGACGCTAGCCATGGCCGCAGCGGACAGGCGCCGCGAGACCGCCTCTCGCCCGACCGGCGGCACCGGCATGTGGCGGTAAG
This sequence comes from Actinomycetota bacterium, assembly GCA_046728015.1. GTDB lineage: Bacteria > Actinomycetota > Thermoleophilia > Solirubrobacterales > 70-9 > DATAFO01. The sequence goes on along the minus strand of JBKPDQ010000132.1, from coordinate 9,363 downwards.
CCCGGCGGACGTTGGGCTCCACTAGCGTGGGACAGGGCCGCGTACTCCGGCGCGAGAACGAAGGCCGTGGATGACTCGTCTCCGTCCCTCCTCGCAAGCGACGCGGCCTTGAGTCCTGGGTCTCGGGGAAGGGCGAGTCGGGTCCCAAGCGTCCATCGGGGGCGGCTGTGGCGCCGACAGTGGCGCTTCATGCCTGCTGATTCTGATTCGTACCGTAGTTGCGGAGAGCGAGCTGGTGGATCGACTCCACTGCCCGGTCATCGCCTGCCTGGTCTCCTCCGGCGTGGGCAGGACCGTTGGTCGTGTGGGAAGAATACGGCCGCGCCCGCGTCGACCGCGAGCGCCCATGGCCGCAGTTATGAGGTTGTCGGGCATCTCGCGGGTCAGGCCGACGTCGTGCTTCGCCGAAGGCGGGCTTGACCGAACATTGGTCCAGATTTCTCAACAGACCGATTAGATCAATGATTGTTGAGTAATCTCGCTAGGCGCCTCCGGACTCGTCGTCCTCCAGACGGGAAGCGGTCTGACGGCGCCGCGGTGATCGTGCGAACTACGCCGCCGTGGTGGCGGAGGGGCGCTGCCGTCGTCCGAGCAGCGGCAGCGCCCGACCGCCGTGCGATGCGCTCGATCAGCCGACGTGCCGGGGTTTCGTGCGTGTATGCCGTCCCCTGCCGATTGCAATGTTTACGTCCTACCGCGGTCGTACAGTTGCCGCTAATCGCTCGGGCTTAATTGCGGAAGGAGATAAGGTTGGCCGATAACCTCACCAAGCGCTCCGGCTGGATCACGTTCGCGGGGGTAGCGGCGCTGATCGCAGGCGGCTACAACGCGTTGAGCGGAATCGGTGCACTGGCCGACGATGACACGATCGCCGCGCAGGCCAGCGAGGTGCTCTACGGGGTGGACCTGACGGCCTGGGGATGGTTCTGGCTGCTCGTCGGGGTGCTGCAGCTGATCACCGGTGTGCTGATCCTCCAGCGCAACAGCTGGGGGCTGGGCCTGGGGGTCGGCATCGCCTCGTTGAGCGCCTTTCTGACCGTGTTCGTCATGTTCGTATTCCCGTTGTGGGCGATCGCCGTCCTCGCGCTCGACTTTCTGATTCTTTACGGGTTGCTGACGCACAGCGACGAGTTCTCGCGATAACGGCGGTCACTGGGACCCAGCCGAAAGCGACGGTGATGTCCGCTCGAAGCCACGCGCGTCATGGCCGCTGAGATCCCGGGGCGTGCCGCTGCCGGCACCGAGATCGCGCGCTGGAGCGCGAAGCTGCTGCTGGTCACCGCCGCCGTCGCGCTCATCGGCGGCGCGATCTGGTACGCCCGGTCGGCGACCGTGCCGTTGATCGTGGCGGCGCTGATCGCCACCCAGCTGCTGCCGCTGATCGACTGGGCGACGCGACGCGGGGCCCCGCGCGGCGTGGCGATCGCGGCGGGCATGCTCGGCGTCGCGCTGATCGCGGTCGGTCTGGCGTGGGTGTTCCTGGACGCGTTGTTCGGCAATCTCGGCGCCGTCGGCGATGACATCAGCGAGGGCGCCGACGAGGTGATCGGCTGGCTGCAGGCCAACAACGACTGGGTCCGCCAGCACGAGCAGGACATCCGCGATTTCCTCAAGAGCATCCTGCCGGCGGCGAAGAGTGCCGCTAACGGCCTGCTGACCGGTGCGCTCGGCGGGCTGTCGTTCGCCGCGCAGATCGTGAGCGGCGCGCTGCTGGCGTTCGTGTTCTTGCTCTACATCGTCACCGGCGGCGACGCCATCTGGCGCTGGATCCAGGACCGTGCCGGCGCTGGCGGTCGCGGCAGGGTCGCGATCGCCGGCAGCGCCGCGTGGAAGGCCGCGAGCGGCTACATCCGCGGCATCAGCCTGATCGCGCTGATCGACACGGTGGTGATCACGCTCGGCATGCTCGTGATCGGCACCCCGCATGTCGGCACGCTTGCGCTGTTGACCTTCGTCGCGCTCTTTATCCCGATCCTCGGCGCCTGGGTCTCGGGCGTCGTGACCGTGCTCGTCACGCTGGCCGCCGTCGGCACCGGCGGTGCCGTGGCGATGGCGGCGGTGATCCTGATCGGCCAGCAGCTCGACAGCATGTTCGTCACCCCGCTCGTCTATCAGCAGACGGTGAACCTGCACCCGATCGTCACGCTCACCGCGGTGATCGTCGGCAGCCAGCTGCTCGGGATCATCGGCGCGTTCCTCGCGGTTCCGATGGTCGCCGTCGGCTGGGCCGTCTACAACGCGCTCGAGCAAGCGGATACCCCGGGCGCTCCCGAGCTTGCGGCCGCAGGGCGCTGACGAGGCCGGGCGCCAGCTTACCCGGGCGTGCCTGCCTCCTCGACGACGAGCGCCTCGGGGCGGCTCCAGGTCCCCGCGCGCCGGCACGATCACCGGCCACTCCTCTCCGGTCGTCACGCGCCGCGAAACGCCGCCGAGCAGCACAGCGCGGGTCCTTCGAAGCCGCGCGAGCCGCAGATGAGCAAATCGAGCCGTTCCGATGCGGCGATCAGCGAGTCCGTGGGGTCGTCGACGCTCACATCGGTCTTTACGGCGACTCCGGTCTGCCCGGCGGTCGCCGCATCGACCGCGCGCTCGGCCGCGGCGCACACCGTGCTCGCAAAGCTCGTCTGCGGTGGCCCGCGTCAGCGGGGCCGGCAGCCTCACGAAACCGTTCGTGGCCACCGTCGTCCGTCAAGTGGTCGGCGAGGCCCGGCTGTCGGTCTCGGACACCGTCGAGCACTGGCTCCCGGGGCGCTCGCCTGCGGCGATCGGATCACCGTGCGCCGGCTGCTCAACCACACGGCCGCTGTCCGGGATCCCTCACCCCGAAGCGAGAGCTCTACCAGGGCATTCGGTTCCGGCCCTTGGACCTTGCGCGAGCTGGTCGCGCTGGTGGCAGCTCAGCCGCAGATGTTCCGTGCCGGCAGCGCGTGGTCATATTCGAACCCCGACTCCGTGCTCGCGGGGCTATGGTCGAGGCGGTCACCCGCCCACAGCTTCGGCGACGAGCTCGCGTGGCGGATCGTCCCGCCGCTGCGGCTACGGAACACAGATTCCCGGTGAACTTCCCGTTCCTGACCGGCCAGGTGGGCGGGGCGGTAGCTGGTCAGGCGGCCGGGGCGCCGGCCCCGGCGAGGATGCGCGCCTTCTCTGCGCGGAACTCGTCGTCGTCGAGGACGCCGGTCTCGCGCAGGCGCGCGAGCCGCTCGAGCTGGTCGACGCGCGTGTCCGGCGCCGGCGGAGCCGACTGGCTGTCGCCGGCCATGTCGTGCCGGAGCGTCGACGCGCGGCGAGCGACCGCGGCGCCGCCGCTGGCAGTGCGCTCGCGGACGGACTCGTAGCTGCGTGCCAGCCGCTCGCGGGTGCGCTGCTGGAACTCGCGGCGGTCGGCGTCCGGGAACTCGCGCGCGGTCCGGCGCCGCAACCCCTCAAAGCCGGCGGCGAACAGGACCACGAGCACGATCGCCGTGACCGGATTGCGCATCGCCGGCGTGGGCGCCCACCACAGCACGACGGCGGCCGCCACGACGGCGAACACGCCGTACGCGATGGTGGGCTCGCGCAGGTAGGGCGCGCTCACGCGCCGGACGGCCGTCGCCGGCCGCGTGGCCCCGGCCAGCCATGCCCCGAGGATCAGCACAATCCCGTAGAAGATCGCGGCGGCGGCGGCCTCGTCGAGCAGCTCGGTGACGATCGCCCAGATCTCACGCGCGGCGGGCTCGCCCGCCTCCGTCTGAACCAGCGAACCCACGATCGCGTCGCCCGCCAGGCTCCTGGTCGCGAGCGCGGCGGCGCCTGCCGCCACGAGTCCGAACCCATAGCCCCGCACGGCCTGACGGCGCCACCCGGGAGCGATGGCGAGCGCGATCCCGAACAGGGCGAGCGAGAGCACGACCGACACGATCGGCAGCGCATCCAGGACCGTGAACGCGTCCTGGGCGAGCTCGAGCTGGTCCGAGCGCAACACGGTCACCTGCGCCGCGTCCGCGGGCAGCCTGGTCGCCACCCGGCCGCCGATCCCGGTGCGCGCCTCGAGCTCGGTGAGCAGCTGCTTGAGGTCGAGCACGACGACGCCGCCGGTCGTCTGGAGCACCGGGCCACCGCCCTCGAGGGTGCGGACCAAAAGTTCGTGCGCGGCCCGGTTCGCGTCCTCCCACGCCGCCTGGGCGCGCGGGCGCGAGAGCACCTCCTTGGCCGCGCGCTCGACGAAGTTGCGCACAGCGCCCGCGACCGGGCCCGCCAGCGGCTGAGCGCGCTCCGGCAGCGCCGCACGAATCTCGGCCTGCACATCGACGTTGGCATACAGCTGCTCGACCATGTACTCGGCGACGCGGTTGCGGACGGTCGGGTTCTCGAGCATCTGGCTGCTCGCTCGCGTCCAGTTGTCGGTGTTCAACGCCTGCCGGTCGACCCAGATCGCAAGCAGCGCCACGTACGCCAGGAACGAGGCGAGCGCGACCAACGCGACCGCCAGCGGGCGCCTACGCGCCTTCCCATCCGTCATGCCGCAGGTCTCGCACACCGCCACTCCAGCGGCAAGGGCGCGCACGCGTGTTCGACAGTAGAGCGCGCACGTCACCGACGCGCCCGACCACCACCCCCGCACCGGATCCGGTGCCATCCCCCACCGGAACGCCCGGCGCGCGGCACCGTCAGCGCGCGCGTGCCGTCGCTCGCCTCGCCGACCCGCTCGCCTGTGGCTACGCACCGCGCGGCTTCGGCCGCCTCGTTTCAGCGACCGCGTGTCGCTCGCCCCACCGGGCGCGGCGGCGCTCGACGCCGATGTGGTCGAGCGGACCCGGGAGCGCGGTTTACGCCGCGCGCGCCAGGCAGACCTGCTGGCGCCGGGATTCGGCTTGTTCGCGAAGCTGCGCGACGGCTTGCCTTTCCAGGCGCGAGACGTGCATCTGCGAAACCCCGACCCGCTTGGCGACCTCGGCCTGGCTGAGATCCTCCGCGAATCGCAGGCGCAGGATCTCCCGCGACCGCACCGACAGGCCGTCCATCAGCGCGGCGATATCAGCTCTGGCCTCGGCCTGCTCGAATCCGTCCTCCTCGGAAGCGATCGCCTCCAGCAGCGCGTAGCCGTCCTCGTCTCGTGGCGCGTCCAGCGATCCTCCCCGGCACCGGTCGGTGGCGGCGCGCGCGTCCAGGACGTCCTCGACCGACGCCCCGACATGGTCGGCGACCTCGGCCGGTGTCGGGTACCGCCCGAGTTCGCGCACGAGCCCGTCGACGGACCTGGCCACGCGCTGGCTTCAAGCTGGGCCGGGCTCTATCCCGCCGAGTTCGATAGCGCGCTCGCCGAGCTCGACTTCGGGGACGCGCGGGGGTTAGGCACGCACGGCCACTCAGCCCGGCGGAGGACCGCCGGTTGCGCGGTCGAGCGCGCTGAACGCTTCGTCGCGGGCGGGCACCCACGCGCGGCGCAGATGTCGGGCGCCGTAGCGCCGCTCGCCTCAACCTGACGCCACAGGGCGTGCCGGCGGCGCGCGCTCTGCCAGCGGTCCGCGCGCGGCGGCGAGCCGTTCGAGCACCTCGCGCTCGCTTCGCCCACGCGCCGGACCGCGCCGCGCTCCCCTCATCGCCCGTGACTCTTACCCACCCCGGAGCGCTTTTACCGCCGCCAGCCCGCACTATGCGACCCTTTTCGGTGCACGCCGACCTGGTCGAGCCAACCGTGGTTCAGTCGAGGCCGCTGCGGCGCTTCCAGCGTGGGCAAGACTCGGCCGGCTCACCGGACACACCGTCGCCGAGCGCGGACCAAGCAAGGCAAAGGCGTGCTAGCGGCTGTGGGGCCCGCAGTCACCGCGGTGGCGTGCTCAAGCGCGCGCGGGGTGTGCCGTCAGTGACCCATCAGATCCCGCGCGACGTGGCGCGCGAGTGACCCCTCGAAGGATCGACGATAGAAGCCGTGCTCCCACTCCTCTACGAGCGGGAACTCCGCGAGGTCGACCATCAGAAGCGAGGTCGTCAGACCGGCGGCAGCCGCCTGACCGCGGACCATCTTCTGCCGAACGCGGCGCCGGGCGAGCCGGTCAAACATTCCCTCCGGCGCATAGCCGCTGGCAGGCCAACGGCGGATGATCCAGTCCCGTCGAGGCAGCCGCTTGCTAGCGGGCCGGATGTCGGTGAGGACGGCCTCAACCTTGAGATTGAGCGACGCGACGGAATGCGTCGCTTCGGCATGCGACGCACCGTTTCGTACTGCGGTAACGATGCGATCCATAACGGACGCTATAACCGCCCCGCACACGTCGTCGTCGAGTCCCGCATCGACCATCCCAGGATGCAGTGAGGCGAGGACTCCCTCGTCGTCGAAACGCGACAGCGGGCCGATGACCAGCTCGATGTCGTAGTCGGCCGGCGCGTCAAGGTTGCGTAGATGGTCCGCCATCGCGTCGGTGAGCCCATCCAGTCGCTGCCAGTCACGAGGGGCGTACACCTCGACGCCCATCTCGAGCTCCGGGTTCCGCGCAGCTAACTCCGGTACTCGGCTCTGCCCCTTGCCGTCGTCCAGATCCTCCACGACGAAGCCGTGGCGCAACAGCTCGCACGCTGTGCGGACCTCGGCCAAGCCGGATCGGAGCTGCCTCCGCGAGCTCGTCGTGAGCCAGCGCAGCCTCAGTCCTGCCGCGAGACACCGCTCCAAGTCGTCGGCGACCAGCGCGGGCCCCCGGTAACGCTGCGTCGCGCCAAGGATGCGAGCGATCTGCCACGGGGAGCACCGAGCCTGCGGAAACGCGTTCGCGGGCCGAGCCAGCAAGCGACCACCAACCGCATGGCGTAGGTGCGGCCGATTGGCGAGCGCCGCCTCGATCACCCGCGGGTCGTAGATGTACTGTGGAGCGCGGACCGTCACTTTGGGGACAAATGATGTCGGCGTTCCCGGCGCGATCTGCGGCTCGCGACCCGAGGCGTTGCAACTCGTGCCCCCTATCGTCGTCGGCGACGTGCGCGCCGAACATCGACCGGATGGGCGTCATGCCGCGCGCCGACCGGGCATTCGAGCACCGCCGTCGCATCGGCCGACGGACTCGGAGCCCCTGTCGTCGACACCGAGCATCTGCTCGCCGGCATCATCGCCGTTCTGGATTCGATGGCGGTCGACACGGTCACCATCTCGCGTCAGCGCGGATGACGTGCGCGCCGCGTTCGCCGAGCGACGTCCATATCGACCCTCAGCGGTCACGTACCACCCGCGCCGTTGTGTTCGCGCCTACTCGGCGCGACGCGCGGAAGGCCGACACCGAACCCGTGGACGGCCGCTGGGGTGTCGCGGTGCACGCGGAGTGAGACGCCACCGCCTTCGCCGTTCGCCCGAGACCATTCGAGGCGTCGCTCACAGGCGCCCGTTGGCCATCGGCTCCTCCGCCTCGTCCGGGAACCGCATAAGCCTCCAGACCAGCGCGTGGTCGATCCGCTTGCGCTTCATGCACTGCGCATAGACCGCGAGCGTCATCCTGGGGTCATCGTGGCCGAGTTGCCCCATCACCCAGCGCAGGTCCCGGCCGGCGAAGAAGCACAGACTCGCGAATGTTCGCCGCAGCGTGTGCGGCGTCACGCGGTTCGGCAACAGCAGTCGGCCCTCGGCGGCGCGCTTCTCGTTCACGCGCTGCACGATGCCCTTTGTCCCGGCTTTGACCTTGCCGTTCGGGAGCTTCTTGTCGGGCGTGCCGTTCAGCAGCCGGTTGCGGACGTTGGACGGGTTCAACCGACCGCCGGGCCGGGTGTGGAAGATGGGGAGGGAGGCGCCATGCGCGGCGCGTAGGTGCGCCGGGATCGCTGCCGTATGCGGCCGAAGCTCGTCGAGCAGGAAGGCCGACAGCTCGAGCGTCCTGTCGATGCCGGCCTCGGTCTTCTTGCCGAGCACGAGCTGGCCGCTGTGCAGGTCGAGGCGGCCGAGTGGGCTGTCGAGCAGCTCCGAGATGCGCGGGCCGGCGATCATCAACGTCGCGAGAAACGCCCGGCGCCCGTAGCGCTGATGCTCGGGCAGGTCGCGCTCCCACTCGCCCGCGACGTCGAGCATGTCCACGACCATGTCGGGCTCGAGGAAAGACCGGCTGGACTTTGGCACCTTCAGCCGGCGCCGCTTGCCACGCGCGGGATTCGCGTCGAGCAGGCCGTACTCGACGGCGTCGTCGAGCACTTGCGCCAGCAGGTCGAGGATCATGTTGACGCTTCGCGGCGAGAGTCCCGCGGCTTCGAGCTTGCCACGGAACGTGTCGACGCGACGCACGTCCAGCTGCGCCGTCACCTCATGGGCCAGGAACCGGAGCACGTAGTCCAGCCGCCACTTGTAGTCCAGGCGTGTGTTGCGGGCCAGCTCCGCCTTTCGGCGCTGCCACCAGCGCGACGCGGTCACGTGCACGGTCTCGTCGCCGTCGAGCGTTGGCGCGGACTCCTCGGATCGGCCAGGGGGCTCCCAGGTCCCGCGCTCGACCTGTTGCAGTATGCGGTCGAGCTCGACGCGTGCTCGCTCGACGCTCCAGCCCTCGTGGTTGGTCCCGAAGTCGATCCGATACCGCCTGCCATAGGCGCGCAGGCGCGCGCGCACGGTCACGGTGCGCCCGTCACGCCACGGATGCGTCTCGATCGTGCCGGTCGCCCTCGGGGCCATCGCGCTAGGACTCCGCCGCTCGCGCGGCCGAGATCTCCCGGCGGCTCCGGCGCCCCGCGCGGAGCCTAGCGTGTCGGTTGCCTCGGGCATTGCGATCGCCTCTCCCAGCCGAGTTGCCGCGCAGTGCGGCCGCGCCCATCGGAGCTGCACCGGGGTGCCGTGACGTGCCAGCGCGGCCAACCGCAGCGACCCATTGCGTATCGCGCTCGAGGGACGCGGTGCTGGTGGCGTGGCCCAAGCGTTCGAGGTGCGTGACGTCGCGGCACGGAGGTTGCGCCGAGGCCCGGCCGGGCGGGCGCCGTGGCGGGTTCCCGAACTCCGAGCGGCCGTGTCCGAGGTTAACGTTTGGCCCAACGAATGGCCCAACGGCGGATCTTGTGGGTTCCCAGGCCCTAGATCAGCACTCGCCCTGGCTGGTGAAACGTGCTGATTTGCAGGGAGTCCGAAGGATGGGCGCGGCTGGTTTCGAACCAGCGACCTCTCGCGTGTGAAGCGAGCGCTCTCCCACTGAGCTACGCGCCCTTCAGGCGACGAGTCTAGCCGCGTCGCGGCCACGACAGCCGGCTGCGGCGGGGTGTGACGGCGGGTGGCGGTGGGAGCGGCTCGCTGGCGAGGATCGCTGCCGGGGCGTCGGTGACCATCCAGGTCGCCCGGGCGCCGGATTCGCGGGCGGCGGCGTCGACTCCGGCCCGCAGGCCGGCGCGGACGACGTCCGCGCCGTGGCGGTCGGAGGCGATGATGTGGGC
>JBKPDQ010000131.1:0-9330 GCA_046728015.1 Actinomycetota bacterium | reverse complement strand
TGAACAACCAGACGCTGTAGGCGAGCACATCGTCGGCGTGGCGGACGCCGATCCCGTCGATGGCGCTGTAGGCGGCGATCGCCACGCCCGTGGCCACCGCCAGCGTCACGGCAAGGCGCTGGTGGACGTGCGGGCGGCCTGCGAGCAGCGCGAGACCGCAGGAGATCACGACGATCCCGGTGAGCTCGCGAGCATCCGGCAGCTCGGAAAGGGCGACCGCGGCGATCAGGGCGACCAGGAGCGGCGAGAGACCGCGGGCGATCGGATACACCTGGTTGAACTCGCCGACCGCGTACGAGCGGGTGAAGAGCAGGTTGTAGACAAAGTGAAGCGCGACCGAGGCGACGATGAACGGCAGCGCCGCGGACGCCGGGACGACGAACGGCGCCACGACCACCAGCCCCACACCGAAGACCGCTCCGCCAAGCGCGAAGGTCTCGAGCCGGGCGTCGATCGGCTTGAGCAGCGCATTCCAAGTCGCGTGTAGGACTGCGGCAAGGAGGACCAGAGCGACGACGTCGAGCGGCATCGCCGGAACTTATTGGGGCCCCGTCTCTACATCCCGCCCGGGTGGCCGACGTCCCGCTAGTTCGCGATCGAAGCTCGCCGAGATTTTTAATCTCGCCCGGAGCTCTGCGAGAGCTCTCGCCAGTCGCTCATCGACCTCGCCTCGGTCTGCGAGCTGCTCGCCGATGAGCTGCCGGCGCCTGCGGTGTAGGCGCCGTTTTGGCGCTCGGGCTCCGAGCACCGCTTTGCATGGAAAGCAGCGCTTTCGCTGTCACGCGGGGGGAGAAGCGAGGCGATCGGCGAGCGTCTTCTCTCGGCCATGGACCAGAAGCGGAACGCATGGGACGCGGGTGCCGACACTCCTGATGCAGGGTCGAGCTAGTCGCGCGCCTCGAAGGCAATGGTCTCTGTGAACCCCGCGCCTTCCACATGAAATGCGTAGCACCCAGGCGCTCGGATTAGCGTGTCGCTCGGTCCGAAGCGCCATTTCCCCGAATCATCCTGAGGAAAGCGCAACTGGAGTTCCTTCTGGCCAGGGAATCGAGCCCCGGGATTGAACCGCAGCTCGGTGGTTCCGCCGATCTGCTTCCCGGTGATCACGACTTGCCCCGCGTACGTCGGCGCGATTGCCCAGAGCGTCTTGTAGTAGTGCCAGCCCTCGTGGCTCCTGGTATCCACCGTGTAGCGAACGACGCCATCGCCCGTGCCAAGGCCGACGAACACTGGGCCCGCTCCATAAGCGAAGGCGACGGCGCGCACATCGGGCCTCGTTTGAGGTGCGCTCTCAACTGGACAAGACGCCAAGCCGCTCCGCGCGCCTGCGTCGAGAGCCGGCCGCTCATCGCTAGATCCCTCCTCTTGGCATCCGCCAGCGGACAGTGCTGCGACGCCAATCGTCGCGGCGACCGACACGACCCGCGGAGCCCTCACGCGCAGCGTCCTCATCTCGTCGTCCTCTGCACGGGATACGAGGACGGGCATCGAAGGGGTCCCGCGCGCGCGGACGCCCGAAGTGCTGTGCCGGAGCGCCCGGCACCTGCTTTGGACGAGAAGCGGTAGTCCACGAAAGCGGTCGCCGCCTTTGTGGCGGGATACTGAGCGGGCGATGTCGCAGGAGAACGTCGAGTTGGTGCGCCGAGCCTACGAGGCCTTCAATCGGGGCGACATCGATGGGGCGCTCGCCGTCCTCGCCTCTGACTTCGAGTACACCCCAAGCGGCGCGATCCCCGGTGTTACGGAGACCTACCGGGGGCCCGAGGGTTTCAAGCGGTTCGTGGGTTGGCTGCTGGACCAGTTCGACGATGTCCGATTCGAGATCAACGACGTGATCGGGCACGACGACGATCAGTTGGTGTTCCGCCACACGAACCGGGGCCGCGGGAAGCGAAGCGGCGCCGAGACCAGGTGGGATGTCTGGCAGGTCGTGAGGTTCCGAGACGGCAAGGCGGTTCGCGCCCACGCGTTCACGACCAAGGAAGAGGCCCTCGAAGCCGCCGGGCTGCGGGAGTAAGCGAACTCACTCGACCTCGAACCTCTCGACCCGGCAGCCGCGAGATACTGGGCGGGCGATGTCGGAGGAGAACATGGAGGTTGTCCGACGCGCGCTCGACATCACGGCGGAGGCCGTGCGGGCGAGGTGATGCCGGCGCCGCATTCGACGAGTGTGTCCGCGAGGGACTCATCGCCTCGGATCTCGCGTGGAGAGCGGGTTTCAGAGGGGGAGTCGGGGTGGCAGGAATCCGTGACTTTGCGGGACGCGAGGGGTTCGTCGAGTTCATGCGCGCATGGACAGAGGACTTCGATGACTTCGCAATTGAGGCCGAGGAGATCATCGACGTGGACAGTGATCGAGTCCTTGCGATCACACGCCAGCATGGAATCGGCAAGGTGAGCCGAGCGACCGTCGAGATGTCCATCAGCGTGATCTACACGCTCGAGGGGCGGCGGATCGTGCAAGTAGAAGTCTTCCTTGAGCCGAGCCATGCCCTCGACGCCGCCGGACTGGAGTTGCGCCGAAGTGATACCGGGGCGACCGGGTACGGGCCCAGGCGCGTCCCTCTGCCCTGGTATCGCCTCGACTGGAAGCTCCGCAGCTGGTGGGGCCGCTGGCAGTTCGAGCGCGACTTCCGAAAGGATGAGAAGGAGTTCGAGCGCAACCTTCGGAAGGACGACAAGGAGGAGCGCCGATGATCTCGATCCACGATCCAGGTCACAGGGGACTAGCGGCCTCACTCGGCCTCGAACCTCTCCACTCTCCACCCGCCGCGAGATACTGCTCGGGCGATGTCGCAGGAGAACGTTGCGATCGTGCGCGCGAACATCGACGCATTCAACCGTGGCGACTATGAAGAGGCGCTCGCAGTCCTGGATCAGGACGTGGAATGGCATGTACCCGACGTGGCGGCTCTCGACGGTCCGGCCTCGGGCATGGTTCCAGGGCGGGAACGGGTGGCCGAGGTGTTCGCCCGCTGGCTCGGGGCATGGGATCCGTTCTCCTTTGAGGTGACGGAGATCCTCGGACACGGAGAGCGGGTCTTCCTCGCCGGCATACAGGTTGGTCGTGGTCGACATAGCGGCCTCGACGTCAGCGTTCCGACGTTCCACGTGTGCACGCTGCGCGATCGCAGGATCGTCGTGATGCAGACGTTCCCCGACAGAGCCGCCGCCCTCGAAGCCGCCGGGCTGTCGGAGGAGGTGCCTTCCGCCCCGCGTGCGCTCGCGGGACCGATCGTGCGCGCGTCGGATCATCCTCAACCTTCCGCGTGAACCGACCGATGGTTCCCCGAGCGCGGTTGGCGGGGTCCGAGGCGGGAATGCCACCTGAGCGGTCCCGCCACCGCGCTCCCAATCGTTCTGGCCGGACGGACGGGGCGGAACGTATGCAGACCCCGCGCCCGCTTCATCCCGGCCCCCCCGGGCGCGGCTTCGGTCGCGGGCCAGCCGGGCGGCGTAGACGTCCGAGACCGACCGCCGGGCTGCGGGAGTAGGGGCGCTCATCGCCCGGATTTCAGCCCCCTGGTTTTAGAAGTCTTCTTTGCGCTGAGCTAGCCGGCGCTATGCGAACACGGCGTTCACGTTTGCCGACCCTCCCCCCGTGACGGGTAGCGGTAACTCTCGTCAGCATCCCTCTTGTCGGTGACGTCCGCGGATGGACCGCGAGTACGACAGCCATGACTGGCGGTTGCCGAGGTGATCGCGTACCCCTTCGGCATTGAATCTCGGTCCTGCCCATCCAGACATCGCGATCCTCCTCGGTCGTGGGCACGGAGATCGTACTTCCCGCACTTCGGAGACATTGGGCCTGAGTTCACGGGGGAAGGGGAGGGTCGTGATCGGGCTGAGCCAGGCCGGGGGACATAGCGCTTCGCTCCGGCTCGGCTCGGCTTCCCAGTGGGCTGCTAACGGTTGCCCTCCGAAGGAGGCGAACTCGGCTGGCGCAGCACAGAGACTGGGGCGGCCGCGCTGCTTCAGCCGAGCGTCCGGTCGAGGTTGACCGCGGCGCTGATCAGCGCGAGATGCGTGAACGCCTGGGGGAAGTTCCCGAGCTGCTCCCCGGTGGGGCCTACCTCTTCGGCGAACAGCCCCAGGTGGTTCGCGTAGGTGAACATCTTCTCCAGCGCGAGCCGAGCCTCGTCCAGCCGTCCGGCGCGCGCGAGCGCCTCCACGTACCAGAATGAGCACATCGAGAAGGTGCCCTCGTTGCCGCGGAGCCCGTCCGGGGAGGCCTCGGTGTTGTAGCGGTAGACGAGGCTGTCCGACACCAGCTCGCTCGAGATGGCGCCGAGCGTCGCGAGCCAGCGCGGGTCGGTCGGCGCGATGAACTTCACGAGCGGCATCAGCAGCACCGACGCGTCGAGCACGTCGGTGTCGTAGTGCTGCACGAATGCCCGGCGCCGCGGGTGCCAGCCGCGCTCCATGACCTGGTGGTAGATCGCGTCGCGGACTGCCATCCAGCGCACGATGTCCGCCGGCAGCCCGCGCTGGCGGGCGATCCGGACCGCGCGCTCAACCGCGACCCACGACATCAGCCGCGAGTAGGTGAAGTGGCGGCGGGTGGCACGTGTCTCCCAGATGCCCTCGTCGGCTTGGTCCCAGTTCTCGCACACCCATTCGACGATCCGGGACAGGTCCTCCCAGGCGTCGTGGTAGATCGGCGTGCCGTACTTGTTGTAGAGGTAGACGGAATCGATCAGTTCGCCGTAGATGTCGAGCTGGAGCTGGTTGGCTGCGCGGTTGCCGATTCGCACCGGGGCCGAACCGCGATAGCCCTCGAGGTCGAGCACCTCCTCGGGCAGGGAGGAGCGGCCATCGATTCCGTACATGATCTGGAGCGGGCCGGATTCGCTGTCGCGGCGGTCGCGGAAGCGGTGCGTGAGCCAGTCCATGAACGCCCCCGCTTCCTCGGTGAAGCCGAGCCGCAGGAGAGCGTAGAGCGAGAAGGCGGCGTCGCGGATCCACGTGTAGCGGTAGTCCCAGTTGCGCTCGCCGCCGAGCTGCTCGGGCAGGCTCGCGGTCGGCGCCGCCACGATCGCTCCGGTCGGCTCATAGGTGAGCAGCTTCAGGGTCAGCGCCGAGCGATGGACCGTCTCGCGCCAGCGCCCCGCGTAGCGGGACCGCGACAGCCAGCGGCGCCAGTACGCGACCGTCGCCTCGAACAGCTCGCGCATTTCGTCGGCCGGGTGGCCGTGCGGCTCGTAGTCGCCTGGAACATGCTCCAGGACGAACGTTGCGCTCTCACCCGCCTCCAGCGTGAAGCTCGCGTGCACGTCCCCGTCGCGCAGCTCGAGCGGGGTGTCGGTCTCGAGCGCCAGCGCGCACACTGGCGAGCGGAAGAGCACGCCGTGGGCATGGCGCTCGACGTCGTGCCGCGCCCGCCCGTAGTCGAAGCGCGGCGCGACCTCGAGCGCGAACGGCATCGCGCCGCGCACAGCAACCACACGACGCACCAGCCGCTGCCGGTGCTCGCCGGCCCGCAGCTGACCGACGGGCATGAAGTCCTCAACCTCCCCGACGCCGTCCCCCGTGAGGAAGCGCGTGATGAGCACGTTGGTGTCCGGGAAGTAGAGCTGCCGCGTGGTCGAGACCTCGCACTCGGGCGAGATGCGGTAGCTGCCTCCCCGACGCGCGTCGAGGATCGAGCCGAAGACACTGGGCGAGTCAAAGCGCGGGCAGCAGTACCAGTCGATCGTGCCCTCGCTGCCCACCAGGGCGACCGTGTGCAGGTCACCGATCAGACCGTGTTCCGCGATCGGCAGGTAATCGTTCATCGAGCGTTCGCGGGATTCCGCGTGGGACTCCCCCCAGACCGTACGGGTTCTGTGCGTCCGTAGGCGAGGCGCTCGCACCGAGCTGGCTTCTCACCTCGTCTGCTTTGGGGCCGGCGCCCGCCAGTTCTGCGGCGGCCCGCGCTGAGCAGACATCACACCGTGGCGCATCTGCACGGGCGCTCAAGCCAACCAACGGCTCGGCTCGGCCCGCCAGGACGAGTTAGCTAACGGTTCGCAAACGTGCTCTCGCCGTACAGGATGGACCCGGCGATATCCGGCGGTTGGCGACTTCGCATGCTTGAGCGGTCTTCCGGACCCGGCTGTACGAGCCGCTACGGATCGAAATCGCGAGAACCGGAGATGCTGTCCGAGGACGCGAAGTTCGCGCTCGGGTTTGAGCCAACTTGCTTTTTAGCGACGGCACTACCGGCCTTCTGGTAACCCGAGGGGAATTTGTCGCACAAGGCTTGCGCAGTTTACGCAGGTTTTCTATGGTGGCTAACGGGTTTCTCCAGCGCGAGCGCTCGAAGAGCAAGGAGGCTTTGATCCTGGACCCCGTGGCTGATGGCAGCGGGCACTTGAAGTTCGGGTCAGACCGTATTGACGACCCCGCGCTGAGGCGCCTCTTCCATGCGCTCGAGCGGCATCGTCCGCTGCGGCGGCACCACCATCAGCTGGTATCTCGCGGCAGTCACTTCAGGCGACCTCACCAGCGCTACGAGAACCTGCTCGTGGCCGCGGAGGTGGATCGACTCCAACACGAATGCCTCAGGCGCGTGACCGGCTCCGAGGGCGGCCGCTTCGAGGTCGACAGCGTCCTGCTCGCCGAGGTCGAACAGGAACTCGAGGTCCACGAACGGGCTTCGGAACGGCTGCGGGGCTGGCTGCCGGAGATAGTGCGCAGGAGGGCTGAGGCGCGGGCGAGAAAACGCTTCGAAGGCATCGTAGCCAGAGTGATGGCCGAGGTTGGCGGCGAGGTGCTGGCGAGGATGAGCCTCGGCGAGTCGGTTCCGAGCGAGCCTTCTGTCCGGACGTCCACAGAAGAAGGGTCCCCGGAATCCGAGCGAGAGCCAAAGCTCGAGCCCGCGGCGGAGCCGAGCCGCTGTACGGCGCTGACCCGGCCAGGCACACGGTGCAGGAATCAGGCCGAGGAAGGAGGGCTCTGTGAGTTGCATGCGCGGATTGCGGCGGGTCGCGTACCGGCGCCCGCCCCCGAACCGACGAGAGATGAGGCGCCGCCCTCCCGCGATCGGGATTCCGAGGGCATTCATGCCGAGACTGCGTGGGCGGTCGGCGCTTTCGTGCTCGTGGCCGCAGTTTTTGCCTGCAATGGCGTGCCCCTTGGCGAGGACTCTCCGGTGGGGTCCCGTGTCGTCGTCGGGACGGCGGCGGCACCGCCGGCGACTGCGTTCGAGTCTACGACCCTCGCCCTCTTGCACGAGGCGAGTTCCGATGATGCACGCCCAAGTGATGGCAACGCTCAGGCCCGGGGCCGCGATACGGGGCGCGCCCCGGAGAGCGAGGACGCGGCCGTCGAGACCGCCATCCCGACTGACGTCAATCTGGACGCTGACGTCAATGTGGACAGCAGTGTCCCGGTCGCGGCGCCGATGCCGGCTCCCGCACCCCCCGCACCGGACCCGAGTCCGGCCCCCGACGGCGGGACAGACGACGGCGGTGCGCCCAAGTCCCCCAGCGTCGGTGGCGGCGGCGCCGGGCAGGCCAGTCCGGTACGTGGCGAGCTAGTCGACGAAATGCTGGGCCGACCGTGACAAGCCCAGAGGCGAGATGAGGGTCAAGCTGATCAGCCTTGGCGTCTGTGCCGCGGTGCTAACCGTCGTCCCGGCGGCACTCGGGACGGTCGAGCCGATCTCGCTGTGGTCGTTGCCGTACGACAACCGGGTCTGCGGCGACATCGACATCGACGGGGTGGCGATGCAGGGTGACAAGGCCCCTGACACCATCGTCGGCACCGCGAGGTCCGATCTGCTGCGTGGCGGTGGCGGTGCAGACGAGCTCAGCGGCGAGGCCGGGACGAATTGCCTGTACGGCGAGTTCGGCGGCGATCGAATCCGAGGCGGTGCCGGCAACGACCAGATTTGGGGCAACCCGGGCGGTGACCGCATCTCCGCCGGTGCGGGGAACGACCTCGTGCGTACCGGGTCGGGAAAGGACCGGGTCAAGGGCGGTGAAGGTCACGACGGGATCGTGGTTCATGGAGGTGGGGCGGACACTGTCAGTTGCGGTCTGGGATTCGACCGCGCCATCGTCGATCGCAAGGACGAGGCCTCGAAGGGCTGTGAGAGGCTGTTCGTCCTTGTCCCCGGAGACAAGCGCCGCCGTACCTGAAACCAGGTAGATTCTCCGCCTGGAACAAGAGGTTCTATGCGGAGAACAGCAGTGATGCTGGCAGTTGTGCTTGGGCTCGGACTCGTCGGGGGCCTGGCCGAGGCGAAGCAGTCGTTCAAGGTCGATACGAGGGTCGCAATCGACGGCTTCGATTACGACCGCCCCACCGACACGGTCACCTTCTTCGGTCATCTTCGCGCCAAGAAGGCGAGCTGCCTCCGCAAGCGCACCGTCAGCCTCGAGCAGATCACGATCGACGAGCCGGCAGGTGCAGCCAAGAGCAAGCGCTCGGGCTATTGGGAGATCGACTTCATCGGGGTCGACGTCCGGCCGGGCGAGTTCCAGGCCACCGTCGGGAACCGGAAGATCGTCAAGAAGCGCGGCGTGATCCGGTGCAGACGCGACGTCTCACCTGCGTACCTCGCGGTGCCGGGACAAGGCTGAGCTGATCCGCTCGCCCGCCCTCCGCGTATAGGGAAGCAACGCGGGCGGAACGAGCACGAAGGTTGACGCGTACCCACCGCCGTACCTACGACGACGGGAAGGTGCCATCAGCCGGCAGTTCTCCAAATCGCGCGACGAGATGATGTCCGAGCACGCGAAGTTCGCGCTCGGGTTCCAGGCGCGGATTACAGGCCAATCGAGGTCAATGGGGGTCAGTCCCTCTCAAAGTCGCGAACTAGCCTGGTGGCTCTCGACGCTTCAGCGCCCGTTTCACTCGGGACGACCGAGGTGCGCTCTTCATGAGGAAGCGGGAGCGGGACCGTGCAACGGCGTACCGGCGCGGTGTCGGAGCTGTTCCGCCGCCGCGGAACACGTGCGGGCACGCGGACGTGGGCGACTTCGTTGCCCCATCTGTACGCGCGGACTTTCGGCTGGCTCGTTCAGCACGCGCGAAGACCAAGTGAACGGGCGCAGAGGGGAGCCATCGCTCGTTCCACCGCGCCCATCACCTGGGCCTGAGGGCGGATCGCCCTCAGCCCGTCGAGACTGACGGCGCCGTCGCCGTGCGCCTGCGGACCGTCAGCAGCACCGTGCCGGCGAGCGCGCCCAGGGCCAGCACGGCCCCCGCGCCGACCGTGGCGCTGCCCCAGTCGAACCCGTCGGCCGGGTCGCCGGGCCCGCCGGAGACGAGCGTGGGCTCGCTCGCCGCCTGCTGGGCACGACGAGCTGCGTTCGTACGGCCAGCCTTCTCGAGCTGGTAGAC
>JBKPDQ010000130.1:0-10488 GCA_046728015.1 Actinomycetota bacterium | reverse complement strand
CAGCGCAGGCGCCACGTCGGGGGTCTTGGTGATCAGCAAGTCGTCCTCGACCCCGCCGAGGATCGTGTCCGGGCCGCCGCCCTCCACGTTGTCCTGCCCGTGACCGCCGTCGATGGTGTCGATCCCGTCGTCGACGATCACGCCGCCCACCTCGGCCCAGCCGACCACGAGGTCGTTGTTGGCGCTTCCGAGCGCGAAGTCGTCGTCGGGCCCGGGATAGAGCTTGTCGTCCCGCTCCTCTCCATACATCTCGTCGTCGCCCTCGTTCCCGAACAGGATGTCCGGCTCGCCGGCTCCGCACAGCAGGTCGTCGCCGGGGCCGCCGATTACCTTGTCCTTGCCGCTGCCGCCGATCAGCTTGTCGTTGCCGGGGCCGCCGTTGATCACGTCGCCCTGGCCGCCGCCCTGCCAGACGTCGTTGCCCTTGCCAAGGTTGACCTTGTCCCTGCCGCCCTCTGAATTGTGCTGCTCGTCGTGCTTGAGGTGCTTCTCCAGCTTCGTGCACACCACGGCCTCCTGGGCCGCGGCGGGCAGCGCGAAGGCGAGCACACAAACGAGCGCGATCGCAACTGTCCCACCAAGCACGCGCATCTCGCCACCCTAGTCGGCGCGAGAGCGGCAAATCCTTAGCGGGGTGGCCGCAAAGGGGTACCCAGCGCGAGCATCCCCAAGACACGGAGGCCACGCGGCCCGTGGCATACGATCTCGCGGGTGGGTAGCGCCCCCGTCAACCGGGCAAGCCTCGAGTCCGAACTGAGGCTGGCCCAGCGCCGCATCGCCGCCCTGAAGAGCGAGCTCGCGGCGAGCGAGGCGCTGCGGGCCGAGCTCGAGCAGTCGCGGAGCTGGAAATTGACGGCGCCCCTTCGGGATGGGAGATGGCGGCTGCACGACATCTGGCTGCGGCTCAAGGTCAAGGCACAGCGGACGGCAACCCGTGTGAGGGTCGCACGGGACGGCGTCCGATGGCGAGTCCGGCAGGCGCGCGTCGACCTCGAGTCGGTTGGGAGGTTCGACTACACGACCCCGAGGTCGCTCGAGCTGCTCACGGAGACGCTTACTCGGGTCCCCCTGCGATCCACCAAGCGGCTGCTCTACAACAGGCGCTACTGGGCCACCGGCGATCCCCTGAAGCGGCCCCTGTACCACGCACTCGCCGATGCCCTCTACGACGAGCTCGAGCCGACCAGCGCGGTGGACGTGGGCTGTGGAACCGGGATCATCCTCTCGCGCCTGGCCGAGCGCGGAGTCGACGTGCGAGGCGTCGAGGGAAGTCGCGCCGCAATCCAGGCGTCGTCGGTCGCCGACCGAATCGAGCACCACGACCTGATGCTCGGAATGCCGGAGCTCGGTCGATTCGATGTCTGCTTGTGCGTCGAGGTCGCCGAGCACCTCCCGCCCGGGAGCGGCCCGAGGCTCGTCGACGGACTGACCCGGCTGAGCGACGTGATCGTGTTCACGGCGGCCACACCCGGGCAGGGCGGGATGGCACACGTAAACGAGCGACCCCACGACTACTGGGTAGGGCGCTTCGCGGAACGTGGCTTCGATCAAAGCCCGCTTCGTGAGCGGCTCGCGACGGCCATCGCGGTTGTACCCGACGCGCCCTGGGTACAGAAGAACCTTCACGTCTTCGAACGCAGCGGACAGCCTCTATGAGCGACACCTCATCCATCCGGCACATGCCCGCTGGGCGGTGGCAATTCGACGCTGACGTCACGCGCGTCTTCGACGACATGCTCGAGCGCTCGATCCCGGCGTACACGGAGATGAGGCGGCTGGTGTTCGAGATCGGTCGCCGCTTCGTCCGTCCCGGCCGCTACGTGGTGGACCTGGGGTGCAGCCGCGGCGAGGCGCTCGCGCCTCTGGTCGCGGAGTTCGGTGAATCCGCGCGTTACACGGCCGTGGAAGTGTCGGCTCCGATGCGCGAGGCCGCTCGCGAGCGCTTCGAGACCGAGCTTGCGAACGGGTCGATGCGGATCCTGGATCTCGACCTGCGGACCGGCTATCCCGACGTCCGGGCCGCCCTCACGCTGTCCGTGCTGACGCTTCAGTTCATTCCGATCGAGCACCGTCCCCGGGTCGTGCAGGATGTCTTCGACCACACCGCTGGGGGCGGAGCATTCGTCCTGGTCGAGAAGGTGATCGGCGAGTCCGCGCATCTCAACGAGGTGTTGGCTGACGTGTATCGCGACCACAAGCGTGCAAGCGGATATTCCGAGGCCGCGATCGATCGCAAGCGATTGAGCCTCGAGGGCGTGCTCGTGCCGATTACCGCGGCGTGGAACGAGCAGCTTCTCCGCCAGGCCGGGTTCTCCGAGGTGGAGTGTTTCTGGAGGTGGGCCAACTTCGCCGGGTGGCTCGCCGTGAAGGACTAGCCGAGGTTCGTCCGGTCAGTCGTGTTTCCATCCCGGGTCATGACCTGGGCGGGCGGCTAGGCGAGCAGCACGATTCCCAGGGTGAGCAGATAGATGCCGAAGCCGCCTGGGACGATGATCTCGATCGCGCGCTTGTGGCGGGTGAAGAAGTCGTTCATCGGCCCGAACATCCGGTGGGCGACCCGCGGGAGCACGATCGAGAGGGCGAGCGGAACCCATACCGGGATCAGGATGATCACGTCGGCGATCGCCAGGGCGAAGGCCTCCTCCATGACCGACAGCGGAGCCCGGACGATCTCCGCGTCGAGCGACAGGTAGAGGGTCAGCGTCGTCATGTTGATGCCCATCGCCGCGAGACCGGCGAATACGAACCGCCACGCCGGCTTCTCGCGTTCCTCCTCCGGGGTGACGTCCTCTTTTTTGGGCGGCGGGCTCGGTCCCTGGATCAGCGCCCGCAGCGCGAACCCGAGGGAGATCGCGCCGACCGCCAGGTGGATGACCGCCGCGACATCCCGGGGCGCCGTGGACACCCCGCTGATCACGGTGACGCCGGCCACGCCGAAGCCGACGATGATGATCGTGCAGCCCACCGCGTAGGCGACCGAGCGCGCGATCGGCCGGGTCGTCGAGCTGAGCAGCAGGACGTTGACGATCAGGATCACCGGGCTGATCGCCGCCCCGAACGCGAGCGGGAGCATTGTCGGGAGGAGGGAGCCCATCCTTGGGCGCGCGACCGTATCAGCGCGTCAGAGCGCGAAGACCGGTTGCGCGTTGGCCTGACGCGTCACCGCGCCAGGGCGGCTCGTGGTCCCCGCGAGTCGGTAGACGGATGGTGAAGGCAGCGCGGGATCGCTCACGCCTGGCGGGGCATTTGCCGATCCAAGATCCGCATGCGTGCATTTACTCGGGGTATCGCACCGCGACGGGCCGCCCTGCTCCTCGCAGGCGGGCTGGCGCTGGGCGCGCTCGCGGCCGCCGTGCTTCAACCGGTCGGTGCTGCCGGCGCGGGGAGCGGCCCAGGCTGCCCCAACGCCCACACCGACCCCGGGAATCTGAATGCCCGCGAAGCCGGAAAGGCGATCCGCTGCCTGATCAACGAGCGGCGCGACCAGCACGGAATGGGAGACCTGGCCGCGAACGGGAAGCTCGGCGAGGCCGCCCAGGGCCACACGAATCACATGGTCGCGAAGGGATGCTTCTCCCACGAGTGCCCCGGGGAGGGCGGCATGAGCTCGCGCGTCAAGCGGACCGGGTATCTGAATGGGCCCAGCGCGTGGGGGCTCGGCGAGAACATCGCGGCCGGTGAGGGCGAGCGGGGATCGCCCGCCGAGATGGTGGCGGCGTGGATGAACAGCCCACCCCATCGCGCCAACGTCCTCAGCCGTAGCTTCGAGCACATCGGGGTGGGCATGGAGCATGGGACGCCGTCCAGTCCCAACGGCGGCGGCGCCAGCTACACGACCGACTTCGGGTTCACCAAGAGCTAGCGCGGGGCCTTGGAACGCGGTTCTTTGGGGAACCGACGCATACGTCGGGCCGATTGTCTACACTCCCCCGCCTCCCAGAAGAGGTAAACGCCGAGTCCCCGCCACTCGACACGAGGGTGGGGAGCGGGGGAACCACAAGTAACTGGGGCGAGCCCACCGCAGTGCGGTGGGGGCGCAAGCTCCTTTAGCGCCAGCCCGTCAGCTAACCCCGCAGGCAGACGAAGGAGGCTGGTGATGCCCCATTCCCAGATGTCACGCTCCCGGCGCCGCGGGTGGCTCGCACTTCTGGTGCCCCTGGCGCTCGCCGTACTCGCGGTCGCGATCCTCGAGATCCCCCCGTTCGCCGACCACGGCTCCGACCCCGCTCGGGCGAAGAGGGGTCCGACGTGCCCGTTCGCGCACGCGAAGCCCGACGCCCTCAACCAGAGCGAGGCCGTGCAATCGGTCCGCTGCCTGATCGACAAGGTGCGGACCAACCGCGGCAAGCACGCGCTCTCGACGAACGGGAACCTGGGCCAGGCGGCTCAGGGACATACGAACCACATGGTCAAGCACCGCTGCTTCTCCCATCAGTGCCCGGGCGAAGGCGATGTGAGCTCTCGAGTCAAGCGGACCGGCTACCTCAACGGCGCCCAGTCGTGGAGCGTCGCGGAGAACATCGCCGCCGGTGACGGCGGCCAGGGTTCGCCTGCCGCGATGATGAACGCCTGGATGAACAGCCCTCCGCACAGGGCCGCGATCCTCAGCGCCGGCTACGAGCATGTCGGGGTCGGCATGGAGCATGGGACGCCCTCGAACCCCAACGGCGACGGGGCGACCTACACGTCCGACTTCGGGCGCAAGGGCGGCTGAGCAGCGAAGCCGGGCCAGTTCCCGCACCCAGCGCCCGGCCCGCCGCGCAAGCGTGCCATCCAGGGGTTGCTGTGCAACCCCAAACCGGCACGCTTGCGCCCGGGGCCCCGACCTATAATCGGCCTCCCGGCGGGCGTGGTGTAACGGTTGCACAAGAGCCTTCCAAGCTCTCGGTGCCGGTTCAATTCCGGTCGCCCGCTCCTCCTGGGTCGGCCTTCCTGACGTAAACTCGCCGTTGACCTCGGGGCGTGGCGCAGCCTGGTAGCGCGTTCGGCTGGGGGCCGAAAGGTCGCGAGTTCAAATCTCGCCGCCCCGACTAAGCAAGCGGGCGTTCAGCCCGCCCCCGCCTCTGCTTTCACGCGGGACGAGGCGTCAGTTCAGCGCACCGTCGCTGCTGCTCTTCCTCCGCCGCGAGCGTATCGCAGGCGCGGACGTAGACGATCGCTTTCGCCGAGACGAGCAGCGCGAGCGTTGGCCGCGGGTGCTGCTACCCGTGTTGGCTTATCAGGCGGTCGGCCGCCGGTCGAGCTTCACGGCCGCGCGCATCGCCTGTGACGCGCGCCGCAGCAGGGGTCCCGCGGAGCCATTGGATGGGGGCACTGCTCCCCGGGGGCGGGAAGCCGGAGTGTGTCGCGGTGCCTTGCGGCGTTCGTGGTCTACGGCGAGCAGCCGCCACTTTCCGGGCACTCCTTTGAGGGTGTGCCTGCCGCGTTCCTCGAAAGCGAGATTCGAGCCGACTACCAGGTCTGCGACGGTGCTTGAGACGAGGATCTCGTCTGCCTTTGCGAAGCCCATCACGCGCGCAGTGATGTGGACGGCCATCCCACCGACGTCATCGCCGATCATCTCGCATTCGCCGGTGTGGATCCCGAAACGGGCGCTTATGCCCACCCCGCCGAGCTCGTGGCGAATCTCCTCGGCGCAGGCCACAGCGCGCGCAGGACCGTCGAACACCGCAAGGGCCCCGTCGCCCAGCGATTTGACCACGCGGCCATCGAACTGCCGCACCTGGTCGCGCACGACTGAGTCATAGCGCTCCAGCAGGTCACGCCAGCGCCGGTCACCGAGCTCGGCCGCGCGCTCGGTCGAACGGGCGATGTCGGTAAACAGGATCGTCGCCACGGCCCGCTCTGGCTCGCGCGCGGTGCGGGCCCCGGTCATAAACGATTCGATCTCGTCGACGATCGAATCGACGTCTCCACACCAGAACAAGTGGTCCTCGCCCGGCAGCACGACCAGCTCGGCGCCGGGGATCCGCGCAGCCAGCAGCCGCGCGAACGCGACCGGGACGCCATCGTCGTATCGATGCAAGACAAGCGTCGGTGCCGAAATCGCGGCCAGCGTGTCGGGCAGGTCGATCGTCTGCATGCTGTCGAGCAGAGCGTGCATCAGGCCCGGGCTCACCGCCGCGCGCTCAAAGGCCGCCAAAAACTGCCGCTGGGCAGGGCTTGCCGCGCTCGGCGCTACCAGCGCGCCCCAGTGGCCCTCGCCCCAGTGTTCCGTTGTCTCATAGAGGGCGCTCCAGACCTGTGCATTCTGGCCGTTGAGTGCGTCGCACTCGGCGGGCGATAGCTCGGGTGGACACTCGGTCACCCGTCCGAACGCCCCATAGAGGATCAGGGAGCTGACCCGGGCCGGCTCGGCCGCGGCCAGGAGCGCGCATGTGGCCCAACCCTCAGAGAACCCGAACAGGGCCGGACGCTCGCAGCCGGCCGCCTCGAGCACGTGCTTAAGGTCGTCCGCTCGCTCCTCGACGGTCGGAGGACGCGCGATCGGATCAGACAATCCCGTGCCCGGCTTGTCGTAGCAGACGACGCGCGCGACCTTGCCAAGCCGGCGTAGAAAACGGGCGTTGCCCGGATCGGTCCACTGAAGATCAAGGTGCGAGCAGCACCCGGGCACGCAAACCAAGTCTACGGGCCCCTCGCCGAACACCTGGTAGCCGATGCTCACGCCGTCCGGACGCCTAACGTAATGTGTCTCTGGAGCCTGCACGTACCCCTTCTCCCCCTCCTCGCTTCTGGCCTGCCCTGGCGCCCAGTATGGCACTTTCGGCACAGAGGACGAGCTGCGAGCGTCACGGCCCGCGATCAGCCAGTGCTGCAATCGGCACCGAACGGCAGCCTCGAGCCGCGCGATCAACGCTCCCCAGACACCCGGTTTCGGAATGGCCTCAGGACGTTGGGCTAGGCGGGTGACTTCTCGCGGCCGGTGGCCGTCGCCGACACGGAAATCGTCTGACCGTCGGCTGGGATGTCAACGTAGTCCAAAGCTCCGGCTGCCTTCAGCACATCCTTCAGCTTGGCCCTCGTGATCCCGCAATGGTTGAGTGCTTCCAGGTGAACGGCGATCACACGGCCTGGCGCGAGACGGACGAACTCGAGCTGCTCCTCGAGCGTCATCAGGATCGGGGAGCCGATATCGAGTTGCGCGCCGCCGGAGTGCAAGATGGCGATGTCGGGTTGCTCGCGTTCCAGCGCTGCGCGAACGTCGTCGGTCAGGACCGTGTCCCCGGACAGATAGAGCGACGGCTCACCCGGAAGCCGTAGGAGAAACCCGACACCGGGTCCCATCAGTCGGCCAACCAACCCGCGGCCATGCAGTGCGGGCACCGACGTCAACTCGCCGCCGAGAAGGCTGATGGTCTGGTCGGGCGAAACGGGGTGTGCGTCGATCCCTGCTCGGCGCAGCGTCCGGAGGTCGGACGGCTGGCATGCGGTTGGGACGCCCGCGCCTGCGAGCAGCCGCTTGCCGCCCGCATCGAGGTGGTCGGCGTGGCCAAGGCGGAAGTGCGTCACGAGGGCTCCCGTGATTCCGGCGAGTTGCTCGCGGGATCCGTCAGGCAACGGAACCGTCGGGTTGAGCGCGGGCCGTGACCTGATCAGGGACAGTGGAGGCCATCGCCTTGGAGGCGCTAACGACGGATCGACGACCAGCCGCTGTTCCGCGCCCTCGACAACGAGAGTGGCGTTGCGCAGCAGCGTGATTCGCATCTACCCAACCTATCCGAGGTCCCCGGCGCCGCAGACCTCTTAGATGACGGCCAGATGGGCGGTCCCAGCGGCCCGTTAAGCGCAGCGGACACCGGATGGTCTGGCCCTCCGAACCGGAGCGAGCGTTTCGGTGGTCGGGCGCGAGACGCTCGCTCCGGACGAGAAGCGATTCGGGCTTAGTGCTGCGGCCGAAGCCAGGCAGGTCCGGGGCGATCCCGCCCGTGCGCTCGAGGAACGGCTCACGAGCCTACTGCGACGGCGCCTTCGAGTGCTGGACGACGAAGCACCTCGAGAACTTCGTCAACGTGATCGCGGGCGCTCCTCGGGTCGCCGACTGATCCGAGCGAGCAGCTCCTTGACATCCGCGACCGGGCCGAGGTGCTCGAGCTTCTCGGGGTTGACGATCGAGCGGATCGCCTGGATCTTGCCGCCGGCGATATCGAGGGCCATGATGCCGATCAGCTTCCCGTCTGCGTCGACGTACTCGGCGCCGGGGTGCCCGTTGATCGACGCCTGGCGCAGCTCCACGCCGCCGACCTTCTCCAAGCCGAGCCGCAGCCAGTTCTCGAGCAGCCGTGCGACCCGCTCGCGGCCGAAGACCGGGTGCTTGATCGCCGGCGCGATCCCGCCGCCGTCGCCGTGCAGCGCGACATCCTCGGCCAGAAAGGACTCGAGCTTCTCGAAGTCGCCCTCCTGGGCGGCCGCGAGGAAGCCGGCGGCGAGCTGCTCGCGCTGCTCCGCCGAGGGGTCGAAGCGAGGCCGACCCTCCTGGACGTGCCGTCGCGCTCTAGAGGCGAGCTGGCGCGCGTTCCCCTCGCTCGTGCCGACGATCTCGGCGACCTCGCCGTAGCCGTAGTCGAAGACGTCGTGCAGCAGGAAGGCCGCCCGCTGCTCCGGGGTGAGCGACTCGAGCAGCACCAGGAAGGCCAGCGAGAGCGAGTCGGCCTGCTCCGCCAGGGCGGCCGGCTCCTCCTGCGGAGCGGCGAGCGGCTCGGGCAGCCACTCGCCGACGTAGCTCTCGCGCCGGACGCGAGCCGAGCGCAGCTCGTCGATCGCCAGCCGCGTGACGACCGTGTCGACGTAGGCCCGCGGCGAGGAGATCTCCTCGCCGCGCTCGACCGCCGAGTGCACGCGGATCAACGCCTCCTGGACGATGTCCTCGGCCTCGCTCACCGAGCCCAGCATTCGGTAGGCGATCGCGAACGCCCTGGGCCGGAGGTCCTCCAGCAGCTCGGACGTTGCCTCATTCACGCCGGGCGCCGCACCGGCTCGCGATCAGCATTGCTGAGCCCCTCACGAAAGCCCAGCCGCCAGCTGGGGTAGCGAAGCTCCCAGCCGAGCTCGCGCTTCGCCTTCGCGTTCGACGCTCCGCGCACCTCGGTCATCATGATCGTCATTCCCTCGCCGGCGAGCAGCCGGCCCACCCAGCGAGGCAGGTGACGCGGCGGCTTCGCACCGATCGCCTTCGCCAGCTCCGGAAGGACCTCTCCGACCGGCGCGGGCTCATCGTCGACCACGTTGTAGAGGCCGGCCTCGCCCCGCTCCACCGCCGCGGCGGTTGCCGATGCCGCGTCCTCGATGTGGACGAGGGACCAGATCCCCGCGCCGCTGCCGACCACCGGGAAGCGGCGCTTGCGCAGCATTTCGACCTGCTCGCCGTCCGGGTTAATGCTGATGGAGGTGCCGGGGCCGTAGAACCCGCCGTAGCGGAGAGCCAGTCCCTGGATTCCCTCGGCTCCGGTGACAGTGCTCTCCAGGTATCGGATCGCGCCGAGCGACTCGGTGACCGTCTTGGGGGGCGAAGTCTGGAGCGGCTCCTCTTCCGTCTTGACCGGTTCGCCGGTGCGCTCGAAGGGCCAGCCGGCGAAGCTCTGCGCGATGAACCGCCTCGCAGCGACCGCGCGGGCGGCGGCGAGCAGGTGACCGGTCCCCTCGGTCCGCAGCCGATTCGTCACCACGAACATCTTGTCCAGGTTGCGACCAAAGGCTCCCGCGTCGATTGCCGTCAGTTCGTGGATCACCACCTCCGGCTCGGCCTCGGCGACGGCCTGCGCGACCGCCTCGGGGTCGAGCGCGTCCGCGACGACCGGTCGAGCGCCAAGGTTGCGAATCAGGTCCTGCTTCGCGGCGGTCCGGGTCATGCCCGTGACCTCGTGGCCCTTCTCGACCAGCAGTGGCACGAGCTGCTTGCCGAGGGCGCCGCTGGCTCCGGCTACGAACACCTTCATGTCGGCCTCCTTTCATCTCCTACACACGATGACGAGGCGGGACCGGCGGCTGTGACAGCTACGCAGCGACCGCTCGCGCTGGCGCCACGCGTTCCAGTGCTTCCCGAGGCGCTTCGTGAACTTCTTCGGCTTCTCGGCGTAGATCCGGCCGCCGAGGGAGATGCCCGCGAACGGAGCTCGCCGCGCCGCTGGTCGATCTCTTCGAGCAGGTGGCGCTGGTCGGCCGCATCGGCGAAGGCGGCCGAGCGGCGCTGCACCTGCTCGCGCAAAAGGGCGAGGTCGTGGTCGTCGCCGAGGTGATCCGAGAATCGTGCGCACGGTCGGCGAGCGGGCCGATCATCTCGGAATCGGCGTCGCGGATCAGCCGCAGCTGGTACGAGAGGTCCTTGCCCGTTTGCGCAGCTCGTGCAGGTTGGTCACGCTCGCCTCCTCTTCGACCTCCCGCAGGCGCCTTCGCCCGCGCCGGTAGCTGCGATGGATCCCCGGGCAGATCAGCTCCCAGCCGTCCCCCTCGATCGGCAGCGAATCGATCCTCAACCGCCCCGCTTCGAGC
>JBKPDQ010000129.1:0-42039 GCA_046728015.1 Actinomycetota bacterium | reverse complement strand
CCGCCGGCGCCGCCGCTCAGGCCGCTGGCACCGTGGTCAAGAGCGAGCGCGAGAAGCTCGGGCGCAACGACCCCTGCTGGTGCGGCTCCGGCAAGAAGTACAAGAAGTGTCACGGGGCGTAGCCCCGTAGGCCCGATGTCGTTGGTCGACGGTCCCGACGGGCGGCGGCGATGCTCGTGGGGGGCGTCGACGCCCGACTACGTCGCCTACCACGACGAGGAATGGGGACGGCCGGTCACGGACGACCGGGGCGTCTACGAGCGCCTCTGCCTGGAGGCGTTTCAGTCGGGGCTCTCCTGGTTGACCATCATGCGCAAGCGCGACGGCTTCCGCGCAGCTTTCGCCGACTTTGACTTCGAGGCCGTCGCGAAGTTCTCCGATCGAGACGTCGAGCGCCTGCTCGGGGACGCCAGCATCATCCGCAACCGAGCCAAGATCGAGGCGACGGTCGCCAACGCCAAGGCGACGGCACGGCTTGCCGCCGAGGGCGAATCGCTCGCGCGGCTGATGTGGGGGTTCGCCCCCGAGCGCGCGACCGCACCGACAACATTCGGCGACCTGGACTCCATCACGTCCGAGTCGAAGGCGTTCGCGAAGGAGCTCAAGCGGCGCGGCTTTCGCTTCGTCGGGCCGACCACCGCCTACGCGGCCATGCAGGCGTGCGGGGTCGTCAACGACCATCTCGTCGGGTGCTTCGTCCGCGAGCGTGTCGACGCCGAGCGGGAGGCCGCGATCGCGAGCGTCCGATGACTGCCGCGACGGACGTCGTCCGAGCGTTCGTCGACGCCTTCAACGCCCAGGATCTCGACGCCCTCGTGGCGACGATGACTCCCGACGTCGAGGTGCGATCGAGCCGCGGCCTCATCGAGGGCCGCGACGAGGTACGCCGCTGGGCGACCCGCAAGCCGAGCGGGTACCTGGGGCAGCGTCTGGTGCTCGACGACGTCGCCGAGCAAGGAACCCATGCCATCGCCGCGGTGCGTCGGCAGTGGCTGTGGCGGCACACGGGCAAGGTCGCCGACGACCAGCGCCTCTACTACGTCGCGACGATGCGAGACGGCCTGATCTGCCGCTGGCAGCCGTTCGAGGATCGCGAGGACGCCCTGCGGGCGGCGGGATCGGCATCTGACCACCGCGGCTAAGCTCCTCGAGATGGCGGAAGCAATGTCCAAGGAGGCCGTGAGCGCGCGGATCGCTGAGATCCGGGATGGCTTAAAGCTGCTCGCGGACTACCTTTGACCCCGCCGAGCTCGCGGCCGAGGTAGGGCGACTCGAGGCCGAGATGCAGCGACCCGGCTTCTGGGACGACCAGGAGTCGGCGTCGCGGACGGCCGCCGCTCACAAGCGCGCGCAGGAGCGTCTCGAGACCTTCCGTTCCCTGGAGTCGGACCTGGACGATCTGGAGGAGCTGTCCGAGCTGGCCGCCGAAGACGACGACCTCGCTGCCGAGCTCTCGTCCCAGCTCGCGTCGATCGAGGGACGGCTCGCGAGCCTCGAGGAGGCGCGGCTGTTCAGCGGCGAGTACGACTCCGGCGACGCGGTGGTGACGATTCGCTCCGGTGCCGGCGGCACCGACTCGCAGGACTGGGCCGAGATGCTGCTGCGGATGTACCTGCGCTGGACGGAGCGCCGGGGCTTCGACGTGGAGATGAAGGAGGCGTCCGAGGGCGAGGAAGCCGGGATCAAGTCCGCGACCTTCATCGTCAAGGGGGAGAACGCCTATGGGTTGTTCGCGGCCGAACGTGGAGTCCACCGCCTCGTCCGGATCTCTCCCTTCGACGCCCAGAAGCGCCGCCACACCGCGTTCGCGCAGGTGGACGTCGCCCCTCTGGTCGACGACGAGGTCGAACTCGAGCTGAACGACGACGACCTGCGCGTCGACACCTACCGCGCATCCGGCGCCGGGGGCCAGCACGTCAACAAGACCGACTCGGCGGTGCGGGTCACGCACATTCCCACCGGGATCGTGGTCCAGTGTCAGAACGAGCGCTCGCAGACGCAGAACAAGGCGACCGCCATGCGGATGCTTCGAGCGCGGCTGCTCGAGGAGGAGGAGCGAAAGCGAGCGGAGGAGATGGCCGCCGAGCGCGGCGAGCAGAAGGCGGCGGAGTGGGGCTCCCAGATCCGCAGCTACACCCTGCATCCCTCGACCCGGGTCAAGGACCATCGGACCGGATTTGAGGTGGGGAACGCGCAGCGTGTCCTCGATGGGGACCTCGACGGCTTCGTCCGGGAGTACCTGAATCAAGCGGCGAGCGCCAACTGATGCGGGTGGCCGCCTGATGTCCGTTGAGGTCTCAGTCGGTGTCTCGGACAGCTTCGACGCGGTCGAAGCGTTCGATGAGGCTGCTGCGGAGGCTGCCGCCGGCCTCGATGGCGGCTGCGACCTGGCCCTGGTCTTCGCCGGCGCCCCGCACCTCGGCCGGGGCAAATGGATCCTGTCGACGGTCCACGAGCGGCTCGAGCCTCGCAACCTGATCGGCTGCGGGGCGGGCGGGGTCCTCGGCTCGGGCCGCGAGATCGAGGAGGGTCCGGGCGCTGTTGTGTGGGCCCTGCGGGCACCCGGCGCCGAGATCGTCACCCACCACTTGGAGGCGGAGCCGGTCGAAGGGGGCGTCGCCCTGGCTGGGCTCGGGGATCCCGCGGCGCTTGGAGAGGCGCTGATCGTGCTCGCCGATCCACACACCTTCAGTGCCGAAGCCCTGCTCCAGTTGCTCAACGAAGAGCGGCCCGGCATGCCCGTGCTGGGCGGGCTTGCGAGCGCGGCCGCTGCGGGCTCGGCGTCGCTGTTCTGCGGAGGCGACGTTCTGGACGCGGGCGCGGTCGCCTGCTCCCTCGCCGGCGTCTCGGTCATACCGTGCGTCTCTCAGGGCGCGACGCCGGTCGGCCCGGAGATGACGATCACTTCCGCGCAGGCGAACGTGATCGAGGAGCTGGCGTCAAAGCCCGCGATCGAGCGCCTGCGTGAGGCAATCGCCGAGCTCGATCCCGCCGAGCAACGGCTGGCGGCCGAAGCCCTGATGCTGGGCTTGGTGATCGAGGAGAACAAGCCCGAGTACGAGCGCGGCGATTTTCTGGTTCGGCCGATCATCGGCGCCGACCCGTCGGCGGGGACGCTGGCGCTCGGGGAGCGGTTGCGCGTGGGCCAGACGGTTCGCATGCACGTCCGCGACGGCGCCTCGGCGGACGAGGACCTGCGCCTGGCGCTGCGAGCGCAGGCGGAGGCGCTCGGATCCGCGGGAGCCGCGGGCGCGTTGCTGTTCACCTGCAACGGTCGCGGCTCGCACATGTTCGAGATTCCCGACCACGACGCGACCGCGATCGAGGACACGCTCGGCACGCCTGCGGGCGGTTTCTTCTGCGCGGGCGAGATCGGGCCTGTCGGGGGGCGCAACTTCCTGCACGGCTTCACGGCGACGATCGCCGTCTTTCCGCGCGACCAGGGCACCTGACGTGGAGGGGCTTCGCGCGCTGGTCGCGCGCGCCCTCGCCGAGGACCTCGGCCCGGGCGACATCACCTCAGCGGCTGTTGTTCCAGCGGACGCACGGGCCCGCGCGCGGATCCTGCAGAAGGAAGCCGGAGTGCTCTTCGGGCTCGACGCGGCGGACGAGGTCTTCGCCCAGGCGGGCGCCGACGGCCTGGAGCGACTGGCCCCGGAGTCCGAGTGGCGCGAGGAGGTGCCAGCGGCGGTCGCTCTTGTCACCGGTCCCGCTCGGGCGGTGCTCGCCGCAGAACGAACGGCGCTCAACCTGCTCTGTCATCTCTCCGGTGTGGCGACGCTGACGGCACGGTACGTGGCCGCCGTTGACGGCACGGGCGCGACGATCCTCGACACTCGCAAGACGACGCCGGGCCTGCGCGCACTCGAGAAGGCGGCCGTCGCGGCTGGCGGTGGCGGCAACCACCGCCTCGGCCTCTACGACGCCGTCCTGATCAAGGAGAACCACCTGGCGATCGCGGGAGGCCTCGCCGAGGCGGCGCGCCGGGCGCGCGATGCGGAGCCGGACCGCGAGATCGAGGTCGAATGCGGCACCCTCGAGGAGGTTTTGCAGGGGCTCGCCGCCGACGCCAACCGGCTCCTGCTCGACAACATGGGACCGGAGGAGCTTCGCGCCGCGGTTGCGTTGAGACCCTCGGGGTCCGCGGTGACCTTCGAGGCGTCGGGTGGCATCACGCTCGACAACGTCCGCGCCGTGGCCGAGACGGGCGTGGACTTCATCTCGGTCGGCGCGCTCACCCACTCGGCGACCGCACTCGACCTCAGCCTGGAGGTTGAAAGCGCAGAGGCGTCGTGAGGGGCTCTAGCCGCGAAACCATCGGCTGCCGGTAAGTGCGATCGGGAGTAGGGCCGCGCCTGGGGCTCCGGAGGATCGAGGCGGGATAGAGTCGGGGATGTTCGAGTGAGGGCATTCATGCCCCTAAATGCATGTGATGGTGGTTTGTTGGCCGCGAGCACCGAGTATCGGGCCAGGCTGCGGGCGGCGCGCGAGGAGCTCGTCCGCGAGCACATGGAGTCCGAGAACCGTCACGAGTTCGACGTCACCCTCGACACCTTCGACCATCCGCGCTACGAGCTGATCGCGACCGGCGACGTGTACGACGGCCCCGAGGAGGTGATGGCCTACTTCGAGGAGACGCGCACCGCTTTTCCCGACCAGCGCAACGAGGTCGTCGCGCTCCATCACTCCGACGATGCGGTCCTGGTCGAGGCGATGCTCTACGGCACTCACCTCGGCGCGTTCCGCGGCCTGCCGGCGACCGGGCGCAAGTTCGAGCTGCAGTTCCTCGCGGTCTTCCTCTTCGAGGAAGAGCGGCTCGTATGCGAGCGCGTGTACTTCGACGCGGGAACCGTGCTGCGCCAACTCGGGATCGCGCACGACCCGCTCTCGCTGCGCGGCCGGCTGGCGACGCTGTTCAACCATCCCTTGACGATCGGTCAGGCGCTGGTCAGGCGGTTAACCTCGAGGACCTGAGGCAAAGGGCCAGAGGGAGTCGAGGAAGGGAGCCGACCACGGGGGCAGAAGACAGGACGGGGGTCTATCGGCGCTTCCTCGACGCGGCCAGCCGCCGCAGCGCAATCGAGGCGAAGCGCCTGTGCACTCGCGACGTCGTCCTCGCGACCCCGCTCATCCAGGCCTGGGGCGCCACGGTCCTCCGCGGGCACGACGGCCTCGAGGATTGGATCCGCAGGATGGAGGGTGAGTGGGCGTTTCTAGACGCACAGCCCGTGGATGCCGAGCAGCACGAGGATTGGGTGCGCGGCCACTGCCGGGTTCGGGGCCGCGGCATAGCGAGCTCATCTGAGATCGAGTTCGAGCTCCATCACGCCGTGAGGTTCGACGGGCCGCTGATCGCCGAGTTCCACGCCTTCCTGACGCCCGAAGCGGCAGCGGCGAAGGCGAGCGGCGGCGGGTAGGCGCTGCCGCCGACCAATCGCCGGGCCCGGCGGCACAATCGTGGGCATGGCTGCGGCGAGGGAGCTGCAGGTGGGCGAGGAGTTCGCCGGCCATCTCATCCAGGCCGCGATCGGCCGCGGGGGGATGGGCGTCGTGTATCGGGTCAGGCACATCGCGCTCGATCGCGAGCGGGCACTGAAGGCGATCGTTCCGGCGCTATGCGCCGATCCGAAGTTTCGCCGGCGCTTCGAACGCGAATCCCGGCTCGCCGCCTCGATCGAGCACCCGAACGTGATCCCGATCCACCACGCCGGAGAGGAAGACGGCGTCCTTTACCTGGCGATGCGCCTGGTGGAGGGCCGCTGACCCTTTCGCCGCTCACGAAGGTGCCGTTCTTCGAGAGGCCATCGTCGACCAGGACCCAGTGCTCGCCGATCCGCTCCAGCTCGGCATGAAGGTCGGAAACCTCGGGGTCGAAGTCGAGGCATATGTCACTGGCGGCGGCTCGCCCGACCGTCAGTCTCGTCGCTTGGGGCGAGAGGCCGACGATGACCTGCTCGCTGCCGGCGTCGCGGAAGACGACGAAGGGGTCCCCGCGCCGCTCGGCATCCATCCGCGCCTTGAGCTCCCCCGCGGTCTGCGCTGAAACACGGTCTGCGCTCATGGCCTGCTCGGCGAGCGTACCGCGGAGGTGTGGCGAACCGCGGCCTTACTTCAGCAGCCGCGACAAGCGGCGGTCTTTGAGCACGCGACCCCCCGTCTGCTCTTCCGGGCAGTAGTTGGTCTGGTACTCGGCGAAGTAGACCGCCTCGATCGTCGTCCCGCAGCGTGGACACGGCTCTCCCTCGCGCTTGTGGACCCGCAAGGGCATCGGAAGCTTGTCGGGCACTTGCTCTGGGACCACGTCCTCGTAGTGATCGATTGCTGAGCCGAGCACGGCGAGTGCGTCGTAGAGCTGCTCGACCTCGTCTGACTCGAGCTCGCCCCCCTTCTTGAATGGCGACAACCGCGCCTCCCAGAGGATCTCGTCCACCCAGGAGCGGCCGATCCCGGCGATGGCGCGCTGGTCGCGCAGGAGCGGGTGCAGGTGGCGGGACTGGTCGACGGCCTTCTCCAGCTCGGGAAGCGGTGGCGCCGGCCAAGCCTCCGGGCCGAGCGTCTTCACCATCTCGTCTTCAAAGACCTCCGACGACGGCATCAGCTTGGCCCAGGCCCGTTGCTTGGTTCCGAACTCGCGCAGGCGCAGCTCGCGCCCGTCCGCGAGCCGGATCAGAACCCGGGAGCGGCGGTCTTTCGGCGTGGCGCGCTTGTCGTAGAGCTGAAGGCGCCCCGCGGACATCAGATGGATCAACAGGGCAAGTGGCTCGCCGCCGTCCGCAAACTCGACCACGGGCATCTTCCCCACCCGCCAGATCCGGTCTACACGGCGCCCGGGCAGCTCGGACAGCGGCGGCTTGACGCTCTTCATCGCCACCATCCCCGGCGCGACCGCCGACTCGACCTCGACCCCGGCAAGCGAGGCGCTCAGGCGGCGGGCGGTGATTTCGACCTCGGGCAGCTCGGGCATTCAACCGAGCTTACGCAGGGGACTAGGCGCTCGAGCGCCTCTCCGCCTCCGCCCGGAGGTGGGCGAGGCCGGCGTCGAGAGATTTCTCGAGCGTGGCCTGGAAGCGCTTTCGAAGCAGTCGCGCCGCCAAGCCGTCGAAGGACTCCGCGGTGGTCACGAACGTGACGTTGTCACGTCGTCCCAGGTGGTAGACGTGGCGAGCCTTCAGCCCGACCGCCCTCCCCGTCCACCCGATGAGCCTTGGCGGCTCCACCTCCTCGAGCTTCGACCGGATGGTGACGCCTCCCGCCTTCCACCGGAACTCCGTCCCGGGGGCGACGTTGCCGCGGAGGTCCATCGCCTTCACTTCCGGGTTCCAGCTTGGCCACCGCCCGATCTCCGAGATCACTTCCCACACGGTCTCGGCTGGCGCCGCCACTTCGATCTCCGAGTCCGCCACAACCGGGGCGTTCCTGTTCACCTCCATGTCTTTCACACCCTAGCCCGCCCTAGCCCGGGAGTCGCCGGGCGCTAGACTTGTTCGAGTTCATTCGTTCGGTTTGAGGCCGGTCGCAGGGCCGGCACGGGCCGACGAACATAGGAGGACGAGGCCCCAGCGGGGCCATCGGGCAACCGCAATGCAACAGCTGCCGACACTCCAGTCAACCCCGGACTCGGCTCTCGACCGCGAGGAGATCGCGCTCCTGTCCGACGAGGTCCGCGCGCTTGCAGCCGAACGCGACGCGGTGATCCTGGCCCACAACTACCAGGTGCCGGAGGTCCAGGACGTCGCGCACCACATGGGCGACTCCCTCGGCCTCTCCCGTCGGGCCGCCAGCACCGACGCCTCCGTGATCGTCTTCTGCGGCGTCCACTTCATGGCCGAGACCGCGTCGATTCTCTCCCCGCACAAGACCGTGCTGATCCCCGACCCCGACGCGGGCTGTTCGCTGTCTGACTCGATCGATTTCGATCAGCTCCGGGCGTGGAAGGCCGAGCACCCCGGCGCGCTGGTGGTGATGTACGTGAACACGTCGGCCGAGGTCAAGGCTGAGACCGACTACTGCTGCACCTCTTCGAACGCAGTCTCGGTCGTCGAGCACATCTGGCGCGAGCACGGCCCCGACACAGAGATCCTCTTCGGTCCGGACATGTGGCTGGGCTCGTTCGTGGCCCGCGAGACCGGGCTCACGGAGGATCCGGAGCGCTACGCGCGCTTCCACGTCTGGGACGGCGAGTGCCACGTCCACGCCGGGATCCGCCCGGACGACATCACCCGCACACGGGCCGAGCATCCCGACGCCGAGTTCCTCATCCACCCGGAGTGCGGCTGCTCGACCCAGGCGATGGAGTACGTGGCCTCCGGAGACGTCGAGTCCGACGGCGTCCACATGCTCTCCACCTCGGGCATGCTCGAGCACGTCTCACGTCACCCCGGCGGCGAGTTCATCGTCGCCACCGAGACCGGGATGCTCTACCCGCTTCAGCAGGCGGCGCCGCGAGCCAACCTCATCGAGGCCAACCGGATGGCGTTCTGCAAGTACATGAAGATGATCACGCTGCCGAAGCTCCGCGATTCGCTGCGTGACATGAAGTTCGAGGTCAAGGTGCCCTCGGACATCGCAGCGCGCGCCCGAGTTCCGATCGAGCGCATGGTCGCCATCGGCTGATCGCCTCCTCGCCTTACGCGTCCGAGGGCGATGAGTTTGGTTACGGCTTGACCTCGCAGCCGGGGTCGGGATAGAGCGGCGGGTCGGTGTTGCACTCCGAGAGCACGATCCGCACAGGCATCGAGTCCCTGATCCCGTTCCCCCGCACCCGAATCCGGAGGCGCACCTGACCGTTGCCGTGGAGCCTGTCGGCGACGGTCTTGACGAGTCGCCTGCCGGCCCTGTTCCGGACGGGCACCCAGTGGTGCCTGGCCTCGCCTCGTAGGTCCGTGTCGCTGATGCTCTCATTGAGCTTCGCTTCGGCCGCGATCCTGCGTCCCCCGCGGCGGACGCTGAACGTGAGGGCATCGGTGCGAAGCGCGTGGGCCTGGAGGTTGCAGCGTCGCCCGTCCTCGCGATCCTCGTAGCAGCTCACCTGAACTACCTTCGGAGGGCGCACTTGTCGCGCGTCGGTCGGACCCGCGACGGTCACACAACCGACCGCGAGCGCAGCAGAACGAGCGTCCATGTCCTCGTGAGCGTCATCGACTCGGTGTCTGCTTCACCCCATTGGGCCGGGGCCGGTCCCGGCAACGCTTGGTACCGTGCGCCCGTGCTCGAGGTTGCAGGGCGATTGATCCTCGGGGGGTTGCTGGCGGGAGCAGCGGTGGCGAAGCTCGCGAGTCCGGCTTCGAGCCGGGCAGCATTGAGCACATTCGGGGTCGACGAACGCCGCGCCCAGGGGATCGTCTGGGCGGCCTTGATCGGAGCCGAGCTGGCCCTGGCCGGTGGGGTGATCGCCGGCCTGGAAGCCGCGGCGTGGCTCGCCGCCGCGCTGATGGCGACCTTCGCGGCGACGATGGTGTCGGCGCTGATGCGCGGCCGGGCGGGTGCGCCGTGCGCCTGCTTCGGAGCCCGTTCGACCGTCGGTTGGCGCGGTGTAGCGCGCAACCTCGTCCTCGCGGCTGCCTTCGCAGCCCTGCCGTTCCTTCCTGGGGAAAGCCCGTCGACGGACCAGTGGCTGGCGTTAGGACTCGCCATCGCGCTGATCGCGTGCGCCGGCCTGGCGGTCGCCGTCCTGGCGCTCGCTCGCGAGGTGGGGATGCTGCGCCTTCGCCTCGGCCCAGCGTCGGCACTCGAGATCCCGGAAGAGGGGCCGCCCCTCGGATCCAGTGTCGAGGTGGCTGAGCGGTTCGAGCTCGGTCCCGACACCGAGCTCGCCCTGGCGGTGTTCGTCTCCGACAACTGCCGAGTCTGCAAGTCCCTCGGGCCCGCGGTGGCGTCGCTCGCCGGCGATCCGGTGCTCGCGGTGGCGAACTTCGAGGAGTCGGAGCACCGTGACGTCTGGGATGAGCTCTCCGTGCCCGGCAGCCCGTATGCGGTGGCGCTGTCGGTAGACGGGACCGTGCTCGCTAAGGGCACGTTCAACAACCTCGCCCAGCTCGAGAGCGTGGTCGGAGCGGCGGAGCGTCGGCGTGGCAATGGCGCTCTCGTGGAGTCGCTCGGTGGTAGCTGAGCCCCAACGCCTCGAGCGGGCCCTCGATTCATTCGCAGGCAACACGTCGAGGCGAGGCTTCCTCGCGCGGGTGGGCGCGGCGCTGACAGCGGTGACGGCCGGAAGCGTGGTCGCCAAAGCGGTGATGCCGGGCGAGGCGGACGCGTTTCATTTCTGCGGTCACATCTTCACCACCGGCTCCTGCCCGCATCCGCTCGGCCCGGCGCAGCCGCGCATCGACGCTCACGGATTCCCTCTGCATCCGGACGGCACCCCGATCGACAACCTCGGACGCCGGGTGAACGGCGCCGGTGAGGCGCTGAACTCCGACGGAGAGATGCTGCGGGACCCTGACGGGCGGCCCCTGCCGCCGGCGCCCCGCACACGGGTTTGCGACGACACGGCTCGGCGGTTCGGGATCAACACGACCGTTGACGGCTCTTGGTACCGGTGCTGCGACGGGCGCGTGCGTAAGCTCGTCGACTGCTGCTCGTACTCGGACCGGCGCATCAACGGAGACGCCGCGCTGGAGGGCTACTGCTTTCGCGGTCGCAAGGTCTTCTGCGTCATGTACTTCCAGACGAAGGTCCCCTGCTGATGTCGGGCTTGGAGCTCGCACTCGCTCTCGCCGCGTTGCTCGCCGGGCTGACGGGGACCTGGTCGCCCTGCGGCTTCTCGATGATCGAGACGCTCGGTCCGACTGGGCACACCGGCGGGCGCGCGACCACGATCGCGGCCTGCGTTACCTTCACCCTCGGCGCACTCGCCGGCGGCCTCGTCACCTTCGGCTCTCTGGCCGCGCTCGGCGAGCTCGTGCACGGCGCCGACGACCGCCTGGCATACGCGATCGCTGCGGTCATCGCGCTGGCCGCGGCCGTCGCCGAGGTTGGAGCGATACCGATCGTCCCCCAGATTCGCCGCCAGTTGCCCGAGCACTGGCGCCGGCTCATGCCGATGCCCGTCGCCGGCGGGCTCTACGGCGTGCTCCTGGGGCTGGGGTTCACGACCTTCGTGCTCACGCTGGGCGTCTGGGCGCTGGCCGCGGTCGCCTTCGCTGTCGGCGATCCGGCGATCGGCTTGGTGCTCGGGCTTGCCTTTGGGATCGGCCGGGCGCTGCCGATCTCAGTGACTGCCCCGTTCGCCGATCGCCCGGCGGGGATCCGCGTCACCGAGCTGATGGCGAGTCGGCCCATGCTCTATCGCGGCTTCCGGCTCTCCGACGGCGCTGCGCTCGCGCTGGTCGCGGCGGCGCTGCTGACCACGGTCCCGGCGAGCGCCGCACGGCTCGAGAAGGCGCCGGCTGCCGATCCGTCGGCCGCCGCCGAAGGACTGGCCCTCCAGCGTCCCGATCGGTCTGGGTCCCTGCTCCGCGCCGGCAACGAGACGGCGCTGCCGGGGCGCGATCCGGCGATCGGCGGTGGTCGGATCGCGGTGGCGAGCGGCGACGAGATCGTCCTGCTGAGCGCCACCGACCTGAGTGAGGAGGGCAGGTTCCACGCTCCGGGCACGGACGCGATCGCGGTGTCAGCGAACTGGATCGCTTGGCGGAGCAGAGAGGACGGCGACGACACGCTTCGAGTCCGGCGCATCTCCAACCCGGCGAACCCGCGCAAGGTCAAGACGCTCGCGGCCGCCAACGGGGCCGCGCAACTTGGACGACCGTCCGTCGACGGCAACCGGGTCGTCTACGCCCGTGCGACGCGGCGCGTGAATCGAATCGTCTCGCGCCGGCTCGGCAAGAAGGGCGCCAGCACAACCTTGCGTCGGTCGGTGATGGCCGGGCTCTCCAATCCGTCGATCGGCGGCGGTCAGCTGCTGTATGTCCGCCACGAGCGACGACGCGATCTGCTCAAGCTCGCGCCGATCGCGCACGGCGACGGCCGGACCCTGCTCGCCAAACGCCGCGGCACGCTGTGGTCGACGGCGCTGAGCAAGCGGCGCGCGTACGTGACCGTCATCCGCGGCACCGGGCCGTCGCAGAAGATCCTCTCGGCCAAGCGCTGAGCTGCCTCAACCTGGCGGGGCGAGCACGGACGGCGGAACGTCGGCAACCCCGATCGACCGATAGAGCGTCGAGCTCGCCTTGGCGATCAGCCACTCGTCGCCCGAACGCACGAGATAGACGACGTCGTCTTCGATCGAGGGCTCGTCACGGTCGGCGAACTGGGTGACCGTCGTGGCCACGACCTTGGCTTGCTCTCCGTCGACCTCCAGTGACGGCAGCGCGACCACGCGGGCGGACTCCCACACGGGCACGCCGCGGGGATCGCGGTAACCGATCGAGGCATCCAGCGACGCAGCGCAGTCGCTGCGCTCCTTGGGCAGCTCGACGGCATCGATCGCCCCCGGCGCGAGCAGCGCGCACGTGGCGGCGCCATCGCCGTCGTCGAGCGCCTCGACGTAGGCGCGGACGGCTTGCGCCACCGCGCGCTCGTCCGGGCTCAGCCGCGGCTGATCGGCTTCGTCCTCGTCGCCTGCTTGACTGTCTGCGGCGCTCTCCGGGTCCTCCGCGGGCGCCTCGGCGCCGATGGTGGTCTCAGCCGAGGAGGGCCGGGTGGGGGAGGTGGTCGTCGCAGTGTCGTCGTCGTCGCACGCCGCGATGCCGATTGCGAGCGCGACGGCGCCAAGGAGCGCTGGTCCCGCACAACGCATGGACGCGAGCGTAGGCGATGGCGCTTTCTACGGCAGATCCGAAACAAGGCGCCAGGTCAGCCTCCCTACTTCCCCGCACTCGGCGATTCGGGTGGCGAGTTCCGTCCAGACCCCCGCATACGCTCACCCCGATGGGAGAACCGGCCGCTAATCTCGCCGGGGTGAGTCACCTGAGGCCGGTGCCGGATCCCAAGCCGCCGCCGAAGGCCGGCGAGCGTGCCGCCGCGCAGCCGACGATCGCCGAGCTGGCGCGCTGGGCGACGGTGCTGCGGCTCGACTGCGTGCGCATGCTCGCGGTCGCCAAGTCGGGGCACCTCGACTCGTCGCTCTCCGCCGCGGACATCGTCGCTGCGCTCTATTACCGGGTCCTGCTGCACGACTCCGAGGCCCCGGACTGGCCCGAGCGGGATCGCTTCGTGCTCTGCAAGGGCCACGCGGCGCCCATCCAGTACGCGGCGCTGGCGCAGCACGGCTACTTCGACCTCGAGGAGCTCATGGGCCTCCGCCAGATCGGCGCCCAGCTCCAGGGCCATCCCGACATGACTCGCACTCCCGGAGTCGAGGTCTCCACGGGCTCGCTCGGCCAGGGTCTTTCGATGTGCGTCGGGATCTGCCTCGCGCTTCGCCTCGACGGCCTCGCCGACACCGCGCAGGTCTTCGGGCTCCTTTCCGACGGCGACTGTCAGGAGGGGCAGACCTGGGAGGCCGCAACCGCCGCGACCCACTTCGGCGTCAGCAACCTCACCGCGATCGTCGACTACAACCACCTCCAGACCGACGGCACGACCGAGGAAGTGATGGACATCGGCGACGTGCGGGCGAAGTTCGAGGCCTTCGGGTGGGACGCAATCGAGATCGACGGTCACGACATGACCCAGGTCGTGGAGGCGCTCGAGCGCAGCCGCACGCTCGACCGCCCCTCGGCCATCGTCGCCCAGACCAAGAAGGGCAAGGGCGTGTCGTCGATGGAGGGCCGGTTCGGATTCCACGGCAAGCCGCCGAGCCCCGAGCAGGCGGCCGAGGCGCTGGACGAGCTCGAGGCCCAGCTCGAAAGGCAGACCAAGGCGCTTCACGCCGAGGAGGGCAGCTGATGCCGGCCGAGGCCGTCACAGAGCCGATCGCGACTCGCCACGCCTACGGCGACGCGCTGCTGGAGCTCGGCGAGCGTCATGACGACGTTGTCGCCCTGGACGCTGACCTCGCCGTCTCCACCCAGTCGATGAAGTTCGGCAAGCGGTTTCCCGACCGCTTCTTCAACGTTGGGGCCGCCGAGGCCAACATGATGTCGATGGCCTGCGGGCTCGCCGCGACGGGCAAGCGCCCGTACTGCTCGACGTTCGCGATCTTCGCTGCGGGCCGGGCCTACGACCAGGTCCGGCTCGGGATCGCGCACAACGAGCTGCCCGTGCGAATCGGCGCCTCTCACGGCGGCGTGTCGCTCGGCGAGGACGGCGCCTCGCACCAGATGATCGAGGACATCGCGCTGATGAGGGCGATGCCGCGAATGCAGGTGGTCGTCCCGGCCGACTACAACCAGGCCTACCGGGCCACGATGGAGTCTTACGAGCGCGACGAGCCGATGTACCTGCGGCTCGGCCGGCCGGCGACGCCGATCGTCTACGACGAGATACCGGAATCGCTCGGCGACGGCGTTGACGTGCTGCGCGAGGGCAAGGACATAACTCTGATCGCCACGGGGCACATGGTCTGGCGCGCGGTGGAGGCGGCGGAGACGCTCGACCGAGAGGATGGGGTCGAGGCCGAGGTGCTCAACGTCTCGGTGATCAAGCAGCTTCACTCCGAGCCGATCCTCGAGTCGCTCTCCAAGACAGGCGTCGCGGTCACGGCCGAGGAGCACCGTGTCGTCGGCGGCCTCGCCGACGCGGTGCGCCAAGTCGCGGCCGAGCAGCATCCGGTGCCGATCTTCGCGGTCGGGATGGGCGACGAGTTCGGCATCTCGGGAACCGGCGAGGCGTGCATGGAGCACTTCGGGCTCACGGCCCGGGGCATCGTCGACCGCGCCCGCGAGGCGCTGGTGCTGAAGCCGATCGTCTCGCGCCCGCCGCTGTTCGGGCCGGAATGGACATGAGCGGCTTTAACCCCGAAACTGGCATGTAAGGATGCCGAAGGCGTCCGCATGGTGTTTCTGAACCTGATCGCCCAGGCGCGCCGAACCTTTAGCGTCCATTAACAGTCTTCGCTACGCTGTCGCGGCCTCGCTTGCGCTCCGCTCGGCGCGGGACAGCCGAGCGCAGGATTGGCGTAGGCGTCAGAGAACACAGCACGACTAACTGCACATGCTTCTTTCGGGGCTAAGGCCGCTCACCTGAACACATCGATGGCGCTGCTTGGGACACGCACGCGGCGCGCTCGGCGCGCCGACAGGGGTCCGCATCGCTCGCGGCGGAAGGGCGCCCGACGCCCCGA
Organism: Actinomycetota bacterium; assembly: GCA_046728015.1. GTDB lineage: Bacteria > Actinomycetota > Thermoleophilia > Solirubrobacterales > 70-9 > DATAFO01. The sequence goes on along the minus strand of JBKPDQ010000129.1, from coordinate 26,873 downwards.
GCGCGGCGTCCGCCCGCCGATCGTCGAGCTTCGCGACGCCACGGTCGTCTATCCGGGCGGGCACGTGGGCCTGGAGCGCGTCTCGCTGACCGTCAACCGCGGCGAGTTCGCGTTCGTCGTCGGCCCCACCGGTTGCGGCAAGTCGACGCTCATCAAGCTCTTGATCCGCGAGCTGGAGCCCGCCGGCGGCAAGGTGATGATCGCCGGCCGCGACATCAACTCCCTCCCGGCCGGCCGGGTGCCGCTGCTGCGGCGCCGGATCGGGACGGTCTTCCAGGACTTCAAGCTGCTGCCCAACCGGACCGTCTACGACAACGTGGCTTATGCGCTGCAGGTGATCGGCGAGCCGCGGGGCGAGATCCGGCGCAAGGTGCCGGAGATCCTGCGCCTGGTCGGGCTCCAAGCGAAGATCCACAACTACCCCGACGAGCTCTCCGGCGGCGAGCAGCAGCGCGTCTCGATCGCACGCGCATTCGTCAACCACCCGCCGCTCCTGCTCGCAGACGAGCCGACCGGCAACCTCGACCCCGTCACATCGATCGGGATCATGCAGCTGCTCTACCGGATCAACCGCACGGGAACGACCGTGCTCGTGGTCACCCACAACCGCGACATGGTCGACAAGATGCGCCGCCGGGTGATCGCGCTGGAGGAGGGCCGCCTGGTTCGCGACGAAGCGGCCGCCGGCTACCACGACGAGTCGACCACCGAGTTCGCCGTCCGCATGCGAGCCGAGCTGGGCGTCGGGGACGAGGGCCAGACCAACGGCGAGCACTGAGATGGGGCGACTCACGTTCTTCCTGTCGGAGGCCTTCCGCGCCCTACGGCGCAGCGCCGCGCCGAGCGTGGCTGCGATCGTCACCGTTGCTGTGACGACCCTGCTGCTCGGGGTGCTCATCCCCGTCCTGCGGGCCAGCGACACGACAGCTTCGAGCGTCCGGGACCAGATCTCGCTCGAGGTCTTCCTCTACCTGGATGCGACCCAGAAGGAGATCGCGGCGCTCGAGAAGCAGCTGGTCGAGATCCCACACGTAGAGAGCGTCGCCTACGTCTCTCCCGCCGACGCGAAGAAGGAGCTGGCGGCCGAGCTCGAGGGCGATCTCGCGGGCTCGATCGGCGAGCTGAACCGCAATCCGCTGCCCCCGTCGTTCGACATCGAGCTCGACGATCCGGACAACCTCGAGGCGGTTCGGAGTGCGCTCGTCCCCCCGGACGCGAGCGGCAACCCCACCCCGATCAGCCCGATCATCGATGCGCCCGTGGGGGAGGACAGGGAGAACGCGAAGAAGATCCGTGAGGTGACGGGCGCGCTGCGGGTCGTCCTGATCGTGATCGCCGGGCTCCTGCTGATCGCCTCGTTGATGCTGGTCGCGAACACGATCCGGCTCTCGATCTACGCGCGTCGCCGTGAGGTCGAGGTGATGAGCCTCGTCGGCGCGACCCGCTGGTTCATCCGCTGGCCGTTCGTGATCGAGGGGGTGATCGTAGGCATTGTCGGCGCCACGATCGCGGTCGCCATACTGTGGCTTGGCAAGGTCACGATCGTGGACCCCCTCGCGGACGACTTCAACCTGATCGACAACTTTGCGACCACGGGCTTCGTGCCCCTGGTGGCGGTGCTGCTCGGCTCCGCGGTGCTGGTGTCCGCGCTGGGCAGCGGCATCACCCTGCGCCGCTTCCTTCGGATTTGAGCCGCTCCTCGTTCGCGGCCGGCCTCGCTGCCGGCGCGGCGCTGGGGGTCGCCCTGGCGGCGCTGTTCGGCCTGGTGCTGGGCTCCGACGACGATTCCGCCGAGGAGCAGGCGCGGGAGGTGATCGAGGCCAACTACTTCGAGCCGGTCGATGCGTCGGAGTTGGAAGGCGCGTCGATCCGGGGCATGGTGAGCGAGCTGCGGCAGCGCTACGACGACCGCTTCTCCCATTACTTCAGTCCCGAGCAGCTGGAGGAGTTCGAGGCGGCGACCTCGGGCAAGTTCTCTGGTGTGGGACTGACCGTGAGCGGGGTCGACCGCGGGCTTCGAATCGCAGGCGTGATTCCCGACACTCCTGCGGAGCGAGCTGGGCTCGAGGAAGGCGACGTCATCGTTGCCGTCGACGGTGAGTCGATTGCGGGTGAGCCGGCCGAGGTGGCGAGGACGCGGATCCTCGGGCCGCCGGGCACCGAGGTCGAGCTGCGAGTCGACCCGATCGACGGAAAGCCGCGGGACATCAGGGTTGAACGGGCCGAGGTCCGCGTCCCCGCGGTTCGGGGCCGACTGGCGCGCGTGGACGATCGGTCGGTGGCTTACGTCCACCTGCACACCTTCTCCAGCGGCGCGCACGGAGAGCTTCGCGACACGATCGAGCGGTTGTACCGGCGTGGCGCCGAGGGACTCGTGCTCGACCTGCGCGGCAACGGCGGCGGCCTGCTCAACGAGGCAGTTCTGACCTCGAGCATCTTCGTCGAGGACGGAACGGTCGTCAGCACCAAGAGCCGTTCCCAGGGCGAGCGCGACTACGAGGCGACGGGGGAGGCGCTCGATCCCCGGCCGACCGTCGTCCTGACGGATCGGAACACGGCCTCCGCGGCCGAGATCCTCGCGTCCGCGCTTTCCGACTACGACCTCGCGACCCTCGTCGGCACCAGAACCTTCGGCAAGGGGACGTTCCAGGAGGTGATCCACCTCCCCGCAGGCGGCGCGCTCGACCTCACGGTCGGCCAGTACCTGACTGCCGACGGGGTGTCCCTCGCCAACACGGGGATCAGGCCCGACGTGCGCGCCTCTGACGATCCCGCCACCAAGAGCGATGAGGCGCTTCGGGAGGGGTTGTCGGTGCTCGGCACCGAGCTTTGAGTCCCAACCGGTTCGTCGGCGTGGTCTCGCGCCGGGCCAAGTTCCTGGTCGCCGAGCCGCTGTTCGAGCGCGGCGCGCAGGTCCCGTTGCGGGGAGGGGTTCGGGTCCGGCCGGGCGCGATGGTTTTGGTGGCTCGGCAGCGCGGCGGCGCCCGCGCGGTCGCGGACCTGGGATCACCGGAGCGCGCGCTCGACGTGGCCTCCGCGCTGCTCTCCGAACGGGGGCTCGAGCGCGGGTTCGACGAAAGGATCGAGGCAGACGCTCGCGCCGCCATCGAGGCGGCTCGGAGCACGGAGCCGGGACGCCGCGACTTCAGCGGGATGGCCACCTTCACGGTCGACCCTTCAACCGCGCGCGACTTCGACGACGCCGTCTCCGCCGAGCGCGATGGCGACGGCGTGCGGCTCTGGATCCACATCGCCGACGTCGCGGCGCACGTGCGGCCAGGCTCGGCGCTCGACGCGGTGGCTCTCGAGCGCGCGGTGAGCACATACGTGCCGGGCACCGTGGAGCCGATGCTGCCCGAGGCGTTGAGCGCCGACGCCTGCAGCCTGGCCCCGGACACCGAGAGGCTCGCCGTGACCACCGAGCTGGTGGTCTCCGCCGACGGTGAGCCGCGGTCGGTGAGCTTTCACCGCAGCCGCGTCCGCTCGGACGCCCGGCTGTCCTACGACCAGCTGGATGAGTTCTTCGCCGGCCGTGCTGCGCCCCCGGCGTCGATCTCGGAGCCGCTCGACCTGGCGCGGCGGGCGGCGGCTGCCCTGGCCGGCCGCCGGCCGGTGGCCGCGCTCGAGGTGGAGTCGTTTGAGCCGGAGTTCGAGTTCGACTCCGAAGGTCAGGTGGTGCGCGCGCACTCGGTCCCGCAAACCGAGGCGCACAAGCTGATCGAGCACCTCATGATCGCTACCAACGAGCGCGTGGCGGAGCTCCTGGAGCGGCGCGGGGCGCCGACCCTGTACCGCGTTCACGAGCAGCCCGACCCCGACCGGATCGCGCACCTGATCGAACAGCTCGCCTCGCTGAACATCCCAACGCCCCCGCTGCCGGAGCGTCTGTCGCCGCGGCAGGCCGGGGAGCTTGCCGGCGAGGCAAGCCGGCTGGTGGCCCGCGAGGCGGAGCGGCGCGGACACGGGCGCGACGCGTATACATCGCTCGTGCTCCGTTCACTGAAACAGGCCGCCTACAGCCGACAGAACGTCGGCCACGCCGGCCTCGGCAGTCCCGCCTACACGCACTTCACTTCGCCGATCCGCCGCTACCCCGACCTCGTCGTCCATCGCGCGCTGCTGGCGGCGCTCGGCGCCGGCGAGCACGAACCCGAGCGTGCCGCCGTGCAGGAGGCGGCGTGGCGAAGCTCCGAGCGCGAGCGCTCCTCCGCCGCAATCGAGCGCGATGCCGACAAGATCTGTGCCGGCTTCCTGCTGCGGCGGGAGCTGTTCGACCGAGGCTGGGCCGGCGAGTTCGAGGGTGAGGTTTCGGGAGTGGTCGGGGCGGGGGCGTTCGTGCGCTTCGCCGGCGAGCTCGCCGACGTCTACGAGGGATTCCTGCCCGCGCGGCGTCTGCGGGGCGACCGCTTCGACCTCAACGACGTCGAGACCGCGCTGGTCGGGCGCCGGACAGGCCGCAGCCTGCGACTCGGCGATCCGGTTGACGTCCTTCCCACCGACCTCGATGCACCGCGCGGCCGCGTCGACCTCGCGCCCGTCGGAGAGCTCGCCGATGGCTAAGAAACGCAAGGCAGCGGCCGGCGACGTGGCGACGAACCGCCGCGCCCGCCACAAGTACGAGCTGCTCGAGACGTTCGAGTGCGGGATCGAGTTGCTCGGAACGGAGGTCAAGGCCCTACGCGAGGGAAAGGCCCAGATCGGGGACGCCTATGCCGTCATCGAGGGAGGCGAGGTGTGGTTGCGCGGCGCGTACATCCCGCCGTATGAGCCGGCGAGCCATCAGAACCACGATCCCGAGCGCCCGCGCAAGCTGCTGCTTCACCGTTATGAGATCGAGCGTCTGATCGGTCGCTCCCAACGCAAGGGACTGACCCTGGTACCGACTCGCATCTACTTCAAAGGCCCGCGGGCGAAGGTGGAGCTTGCGCTCGCGCGAGGCAAGGAGCAACGAGATCGCCGGCGGGAGATCCGCGACCGCGACATCGAGCGAGAGGTCGAGCGCGAGTTGAGCGACAGGCAGCGCTCACGCTGACGCAGCGAGGCCTGCGGATGGCTCGGGCGCCCGGCGTGACGCCCGCGCGTCGTGAAACGATTAGGGCGATGCGTTCATTCAGGCTGACGCGTCGCGACGACCGGGATCAGGACTCCGGCGTCGTCGACGACAGCGCCGCGCGAACCCCGGCGCCCGGCGCGACTTCCGGGCCGGAGGCCGTGCCCGATCCGGAAGCCAAACCCCCGACCGGCGCTCCTTCGGCCCCCCCGCCAGGCGCACCTCCGCCTCGCGCCGCCCCTCCAACCGAATCCCGCCGCCAGCGCCGCAAACGGGTGCGCGCGGAGCGGGCCCAGCAGCGGCGTGAACAGAAGGCGCGCCGGAAGGCTGAGCGCGACCACGCCCGAGAGTCGAAAGAGCTGCGACACCGCGCCGAGAAGGCCGAACGCAAGGAGGCGGGCCAAGCGCCTAGTCAGGGCGAGTCCGTTACGGCTCGTCGAAAGCGGCAGCGTCGGGAGCGGCGCGAGCGCAAGGCCGAGGAGAGGGCCAGGGCCAAGGAGGAGCGCGAACGCGCAATAGCAGCGCGACGTCGGGAGCGCGAGGAACGGCGCAAGGCGCGCGAGGAGCAGCGCCAGGCGAACAAGGCCGCGAGCCAAGAAAGAAAGGAAGCCCCGGCCGCGTCCGAGGAGCCCCTCGTCGCGCCAACGGCTCCGGTCGAGGGCGCCGGTACGGAATTCGAGTCCCCGACACAGCCCGAGGCCCCAGCAGCGGAGACAGCGTCGGGCGCCACCGCTGGCGAGGTCGCAGAAACCCCTGCTGCGATTGGCGCCCCCACGGCGGCAAGCTCGCAGCGCGCCGAAGACGAGCGGGCGATTCGCGAATCCGCCGAGCGCGACGCGCTGAGCCGTCTCGAGGACGCCGAGCGCCGCGCCGAGGACCAGAGGCTTCGAGTCGAGGAGGAGCGGATCGGGGCCGAGGCAGACCGGCGGATCCGCGAGGCGCAGCTCCGGCAGGACGAGGCCCAGCAGCGGATGGAGTCGGCGCGTGCCGGCGCCGAGGTCCGCGCGCGCGAGGCCGCGGAGGCTGCAAGCCAGGCGGCCGCGCAACGCCTGCCGCTCGAGCGAGAACAGGAGGAAGAGCCTGAGCGCGAGGGGCTGATCGCGAGGCGTGCCGAGGCGGAGAAACAGCTCGAGAAGCGGCGAGCCCCCGAGGCGGCGCTGACGGCGGGGTTGCACGACACCGAACGACACCTTGTGGAGAGCCAGCAACGCACGGCCGAGGCCCTGAAGAAAGCTGCCGCGCGGCTCGAGCAGATCGAGTCTCAGGCTGCGAAGGCAGAGGACCGCGCCGCCATCGCCGAGCGCTTGGCCGCGCTGCGCGCCGAGGAGGCTGAGCGCGCGGAACAGCTGAAGCAGACGCTGGATCGGATCGCCGAGGCGGAGCGGCGCGCCACCGCCGCCGAGGAGCGGGCGCGCGCCGCCGTGGATCAGATCAGTCGGCCGATCCCGGCGGTCGATCCCGGCGAGTTCTTCACCGAGCCGAAGTCGCCGCCCGAACCCGAGCCCGAGTCGCTGCCGACTTCCACGGCGGAGCCGGAAGCTGAGACCGCGTCGGAGCCCGAGCCCGAGCCTGAGACCACGTCGGAGCCCGAGCCCGCAGGGGGGGCTACGCCGGAGCCGGCGCCTGCGCCAGAGCCTGAGCAGGAGATCGCTCCGGAGCCCGAACGCGAGCCCGAGCCCGAGCTTGAGCCCGAACCCGCCCCTGCGTCCGAGTCCGGGCTGCCACCGTCGTGGGTCGCCTCCCCGCGCGAGGAGATCGAGACTGCCGCGCCGGCGGCGAGTGAGCCGCCGGAGCCCCCCGCGGCTCAGGGCCCGAGCGAATCCGCGCCCGCGGAGGGGCTGGTCGACCTCAACAGCGCCGGATACGAGGAGTTGCGGGGGCTGCGGCTCTCCGTCACCCAGACTGGGCGTGTGCTCGCCTTCCGCGAGCGCAGCGGCGGCTTTACGACTGTCGACGAGCTCGACTCCATCCCCGGGTTCCCCCGCGACTTCCTCCTCGAGCTGAAGAAGAAGGTGCGCGTCTAGCGCGTCTAGCGCGTCTAGAGCCCGTACTCCTCGAGCAGGTAGAGCCAGACCTCGCTGCGCGTGGGGAACGAGGGCACCGCGTGCCAGAGCCGTTCGAGCGGCACTTCGCCGACCACCGCGACCGTGGCCGCGTGCAGCAGGTCTGCGGCCTCGGGTCCGACGAAGGTCGCGCCGACGATCACCCGTCGCGCCTCGTCGACCACGAGACGCGACGTCCCGGGCGCGTTTCTACCGACGAAGCTGGCACCGGCATTGCGGGCGGTCGCTACGTCGACCGCTGTCGCGTCGATTCCGCGGTCTTGGGCGGCTGACAGAGTCAGCCCGACCGCGGCGACCTGAGGCTCCGTGAACGTCACCCGCGGCGAGCCGCGATCCTCGGAGGTCGCCGCCACCCGCTTGCCGAGGATCGCGTCGGCCGCAAGGCGCGCTTGGTACTTGCCCATGTGGGTCAGGAACGCGCGACCGTTGACGTCGCCGATGGCGTACAGCCAGGCCCGACCGTCCACGCGCAGCTGGTCGTCGGTCTCGAGGTAGCCACCGGGCTCGATCCCGACCGTCTCGAGTCCGATGCTGTCGGTGCGCGGCCTGCGCCCAACTGCGACCAGGAGCTCGTCGCCGCGAAGCTCGTCGCCGCCGGCGAGCCGCAGGCTCACCTGGCCTTCCTCGCCGCGGCTTGCCGCCTCGGCGCGGGCGCCCACTCGCACCTCCACGCCGGCCTCCTCGAGGCCGGCGCGAACCTCCTCGCTGGCGAACGGCTCCTCCGGCGACAGCACGCGGTCCGCAGCCTCCACCAACGCCACGCTCGACCCCAGGCTGGCCCACGCCTGCGCGAGCTCCACGCCGACCGCTCCACCGCCCAGCACCAGCAGACGTTCCGGGGCGCGCTCGGCAGTGGTCGCGTCGCGATTACCCCACGGTCGCGCCTCGGCGAGCCCGTCGACTGGCGGCATCACACCGGCGCTTCCGGTGGCGACCACAACCGCCAGGCGCGCCGTCAAGGTGTCCGGCCCGGCGCTCACCCGGCCCTCCCCCTCCAGCGCGCCCAGGCCCCGAACGAGCTCGACATTGCGCTTCTCGAGCCACAGCAGCTGCGAGGAGTCGTCTCGGTTGTGAATGACCTCGTCGCGGCGTTCGAGCGTCGCGTCGACGTCCAGCGAGCCCGTAACAGCTTCGCGCGCACCGGGAACCCGCTGCACCTCGGCCAGCAGCTCACCCGGTCGCAGGAGGGCCTTGGACGGCATGCAGGCGTAGTAAGAGCACTCGCCTCCGACCAGATGGTGCTCAACGAGCGCGACCTCGAGACCTCGTGCGCCGAGTCGGCCGGCGCAGACTTCGCCGGCGGGGCCGGCGCCCAGGACCACGACGTCGAACTCGCGCTCGGCCATCTACCAAGCGAGGTCTACCCGATTCGCCGCCATCGGGCTTCACAGTGGGGTAGACCTCCACCTGTGAGCAAGCCTGCCGATCGTCTGACGCGTTACCGCGAGAAGCGGAGCTTCGAGGCGACTCCGGAGCCGAGCGCGGATGGCGGTGCCGACGGAGAAGGAGGTCGCTTCGTCATCCAGGAGCACCACGCCAGGCGCCTGCACTGGGATCTGCGCCTCGAACGGGACGGCGTGCTCGTTTCGTGGGCGCTGCCGCGCGGGGTCCCGATCGATCCGAAGCAGAACCGGCTGGCGGTGCATACCGAGGACCACCCGGTGGAGTACCTGACCTTCGAGGGCACGATCCCGAAGGGCGAGTACGGCGCCGGCGTGATGAAGATCTGGGACCGCGGCACCTATGAGGCCGAGAAGTTCGAGGACAAGAAGGTCGTGGTGCGGTTCGACGGCGAGCGCGTCAACGGTCGCTACGCCCTGTTTCAGACCCGCGGCGACGATTGGATGATTCACCGCATGGATCCGCCCCCCGAGGGTCGCGACCCGTTCCCCGAGCGCCTCGAGCCGATGAAGGCCACGCTCTCGAAGCTGCCGCCGGACGCGGAGAACTGGGGCTTTGAGATCAAGTGGGACGGCGTGCGCGCGATCGCGTACTGCCAGCCGGGCCACCTGCGGCTGGAGAGCCGCAACCTGCGTGAGATCACCGCACAGTATCCGGAGGTTCGGGGAGTGCTCGAGGAGCTCGGCGCGCGGGAGGCAGTACTGGACGGAGAGCTGGTCGCCTTCGAAGAGGAGGGCCGACCCAGCTTCCAGCGGCTCCAAACGCGAATGCACGTGGCCTCGGAATCGGAGGTTCGCCGGCGGATGCGCGACGTCCCCGTCACGTACGTGATCTTCGACCTCCTCTACCTCGACGGCCGCTCGCTGCTCGACTCCCCGTACGAGGAGCGGCGAAGCGAGCTGGAGAAGCTGGACCTCGACGGTCAGAGCTGGCAGACGCCCGCTTACCACCGCGGTGACGGCGCTCGCCTGCTCGCGGCATCCCAGGCCCAGGGCCTGGAGGGGATCATCGCCAAGCGGCTCGGCAGTCGCTACGTGCCCGGCCGTCGTACCCGCGAGTGGCTGAAGGTCAAGAACGTGCGCGGTCAGGAGGTCGTGATCGGCGGCTGGCTTCCGGGCAAAGGACGGCGGGAAGGCGAGCTCGGCGCACTCCTGGTCGGCTACTACCAGCGCGACGGCAACCGGCGCCGTCTCCGTTACGCGGGCAAGGTGGGAACCGGGTTCGACGCCGACGATCTCCGGATGCTCCGCGAGCGCCTCGAGCCGCTGCGCCGGGACGAAAGCCCCTTCGAGGGCCGGCAGCCCCAGAAGGACGCGATCTTCGTGGAGCCGAAGCTGGTGGCCGAGGTGGAGTTCTCGGAGTGGACCAACGCCGGCACGCTCAGGCACCCGTCCTATAAGGGGCTGCGCGACGACAAGCCGGCCAAGGACGTCGTGCGCGAGGAGCCCGCCGACATCGCGTAGCGGTGCCGCCGGACCTAGACGTCGTCGAAGTCCTTTTCGAGGAACGTCTCCGCCACGCCGACCGCGAGCGCCGCGGCGAGTCCGAGATACGTGATCGCCACCAGCGCCCGGGTGCTGGCGGGGATGTCGTGGTAGGCGCGGCTCTCCGGCGTGTTACGGGCCTTCCAGCGGCGCCAGCTCTCGATGCCGCCGAAGATCAGGACCAGGATCAGGATCGGGTTGGGGAAGGCAAAGGTCAGGGCGACCAGGCCGGCGTAACCGACGAACCACACCCACGGGCTCAGCGCTGCCATTGCCCGGCCGCCGTCGAGCGGGAGCACGGGCAGCAGGTTGAGCAGGTTGAGGAAGAAGCCGACGTACGCGAGCGCCTGCCAGAACTCGTTGTCGGTGGCCAGCCAGATCCCCAGCGGGACCAGCGTCGCGATGGTGCCGAGGATCGGCCCCGCAAGGCCGACCCGCGCTTCCGCCGCGGCGTCGTCGCCCATCGACTTGGCCGCGATCACGGCGCCGAGGAACGGGATGAACATCGGCGCCGACGCCTTGACCCCCTCGCGACGCAGCTGGATCACGTGTCCCAGTTCGTGCAGGAGCAAGAGCAGGACGAAGCCGACCGCGAAGGCCCAGCCCCAGATCAGCGCGTAGGCGCCGATCGAAACCAGCATCGAGGCCGAGGTCGTGAAGATCTTCAGCTTCGGCAGCAGCAGCAGGATCGCCTTGCCCTTCGTCGCCATGAGGACGAAGAAGGCGGCAATCGGACCCCAGGCCTTGCGGAGGCGCTCGCGCCATGGCGTCCCCCGCCCGGATCCGGGATGGATCGGCTCGTAGTCGGGCTCGCCCGGCTGGGTCACCGGCGCGGGCCATCCGGTGCCCGGCTGGTCGGTCATCTCGCTATTGAGGATAGGCGGGCGCCCTAAAGGGCTCTGAATGGAGGCGGTGGGAATTGCACCCACGTGTGCAGAGCTGTCCTGATGCCTTCTACGAGCGTACCCGCGGAGTCTGCTCTCGGCGGCCGGGTCGGTCGATCCGCGGGGTACGTTCCCGGCCCCAAAACCCTCCTCAAAGTGTCCCCGTCGGTCGAGGGTCCTACCTCAGGGCGAGCCCGTTGTTGACGCCGGAACCCCTCCCCACGGGCCGAGGGAGGACCGACGCTCACTGCTTAGGTTCTAACTAAGCGGCGAGAGCGAACTCGTGGTCCGCAATTATGGTTTTCCGGGGTTATTTAGCGAGGCCAACCCGGGTCCTCGACTCGCAACATCGGGACGATCGACTCCACATCGAATCTATTTCGCCCCCGTACGCACTCAAATTGTAGCCCTCTACCGCTGGCCGTTTTGGCCGGCAGCTAGGACTGGATCACGCCGACCAGGTGACCCTCCGGGTCGGTGAAGTGGCCGAGCACCAGACCCATGCCGGGGACCTCGTCAGGGCCCATGATTCGCTTTCCACCCAGGCTCTCGGCGTTGGCAAGGGTCGCCTCAACGTCGGGGACCTCGACGTAGAACGTGAGATGCCCGTCGTAGCCGTCGGGCGCCTGCCCGACGCCGCCGCCGATCCCGGCGCCGTCGGCGTTGGTGTTGCCCTCCCGGCTGACGATTCCATAGCTCAGCGGGTTGTCCGACTGGATCTCCCACCCGAACAGGTCGGAGTAGTACTCCTGCAACTTCTTCCCGTCCTTGCCGATGACCTCGAAGTGCACGACTGGTCGTCCCATTTGCTTCTCCTTCCGCGCCTTGATACTGCGCTGCTGGCTTGAGACCGACGCGCCGAGGCCAACTCATCGCCGGCGCCTCTCACTAGCCTACGCCGATGCTCGCCGACGCCGCCCTCGGGGCGCTGATCGCGTTCGGCATCGCGACGGTCACGACGCCGGTGGGAGTGTCGGGCGCGGTGTTCCTGATCCCCGTCCAGGTCAGCGTCCTCCACACGCCCAGCCCGGCGGTGACGCCGACCAACCTCCTCTACAACCTGATCGCGATCCCCGGAGCGCTGGCGAGATTTCACCGGGAGGGGCGGCTTCGCGGAATGCTGCCCCGGCTGCTCGTGCTGGGAACGCTCCCGGGAATGATCGCCGGGGCGGTGATCCGAGTGGAGCTCCTGGCGGGATCCGAGGCGTTCCTGGTCGTGATCGCAGCGGTCCTGATCCCGCTCGGGGCCTGGCTCGCAACTCAGCCTGCGCCGGAGCTTGGACGTCGCGCGGCGGTCACCGAGCGGCAGATCGTGGCCCTGGCGGCTGTGGTGGGAACGGTCGGGGGGATTTACGGCATCGGCGGCGGCTCGATCCTTGGGCCGGTCCTGGTCGGCCTCGGGTTCTCGGTGCTGGAGGTCGCACCGGCCGCGCTGGCTGCAACCTTCCTCACCTCTGCGGCAGGAGTCGCCGCCTACGCCGTCCTCAGCCTGGGCTTCAGCGGAGACGTGGCACCGGATTGGCTGGTCGGCATCGGGCTGGGGGTGGGCGGGCTTCTGGGCGGCTATCTCGGCGCAAGCGTCCAGTCGCGCCTACCCGAGACGCTGCTGCGCCGTGGTCTCGGCCTGCTGGCCCTCGCACTCGGCGTCCGCTATGCGGTCCTTGCCTTGACCTAGGCGGCGCGACAGCGGCTGCCCGGGTTTGATCTGCTTCGACTTTGATACAGCGTAAGCGACGCGACGGCGACACCCGCGCAGCTCAAGCTCACCCCAGCGAGTCCGTGAACGTGCTCTCGGACTCGGCCGAAGCGCGGATACCTGCCGAGCTAGACCCCCGCTAGCTTGGCGGGATGCGCCGCCTGTTCGCGCTCGTCGCCGCCGTCGTCCTCGTCGACACGATGTTCTACGCGGCGATCGCGCCGCTGCTGCCGCAGTACTCCGACGACCTCGACCTCTCGAAGACCGCGGCAGGGATCCTGAGCGCGGCCTATCCGGCGGGGACTTTGCTCGGCTCCCTTCCGAGCGGCTGGCTCGCCGCCCGGATCGGGGTCAGGCGCACAATGCTCGTGGGACTGACCCTGCTCGCCGGATCGAGCCTGGCGTTTGCGTTCGGCGACACCGTCGCGATTCTGGACACGGCGCGCTTTGCCCAGGGCCTCGGCGGGGCGTGTGCGTGGACGGGCGGACTTGCGTGGCTGATGGCCGCCTCCCCCCGCAACCGTCGCGGAGAGCTGATCGGATCGGCCCTCGCCGCGGCGATCGCCGGGGTGCTGCTCGGTCCGGTCCTGGGGGGAGCCGCCACCGTCGTCGGGCCCGAGCCGGTGTTCGGGGCCGTGGCGCTGGTGGCGGTCGGGCTCGGCGCACGCGCGGCCTCGCTGCCCTCGCCCCCGCCGTCGGAGGCGCCAGCGCTGCGACAGATCGGGGCAGCGCTGGTCAGCGTCCCGGTACTCGGCGCCGTCTGGTTGGTCGCGCTGCCGTCGCTGTTTGCCGGCGTGTTCGACGTCCTGGTGCCGCTTCGCCTCGACGAGCTCGGCGCCAGCGGAGTGGCCATCGGGGCCGCGTTCCTGGTCGCGGCCGCAGTTGAGGGCGTCTCCAGTCGCGCGGCGGGCGCACTGTCGGACAGGATCGGCAGAGAGCGTCCGATCCGGGCGGGACTCGCGGCCTGTGGAGTCTCGGCCGTGCTGCTCCCGCTGCCGGAGGTCGCCCTTGTGCTTGCCGTGGCGCTCGCCGGCGCGGCCCTGGCGCTGTCGCTGCTGTGGGCGCCGTCCATGGCCCTGCTGTCGGACGCCGCGGAGGCGGCGGGGATCGACCAGGCCTTCGCGTTCGCGCTCGTCAACCTCGCCTGGGCGGGCGGACAGGTACTCGGCGGATCCGCGGGCGCCGCGCTGGCGGATGCCTACTCGGACGCGCTTCCCTACGCGATCTGCGCCGCCCTGTTCGCGTTCAGCCTCGCCGCGCTCGGCGCCCGCGTGCGCGTGCGGGTCTGAGGTCTCAGCCGGTCGGGCCGGGGTCGAGCGTGCGGGCCGTGTGCGAGCGCGGGACCGTGCTCTGCTCGGGGTTGGTCCCCAGGACGCGATCGCTGACGTTGTTCGTGATCCCGTGCCAGAAGTGCTCGTTCTTGAAGTGATGCAGGCGGTGGTTGCGCCAGATGGCACGGTAGTAGCGCGAGCGCGGACGGTACGCCGTGTGGATCAGGAAATGCGTCCACTCGTAGAAGAAGATCGCGCAGTAGCCGGCGAGCGCGGCGCTGACCAATGCCCCGATCGGCACCGGCCCGGCGATCAGCCCGACGACGAGGGCGCCGAGGGTGACCGTCGCCGGCACCGCGAGCAGCAGGAGCTGGGCCAGCTCCTTTTCGGCGAGCAGGATCAGGCTGAGGTCGTTTGGCTGCTGATGATGCTGGCGGTGGTCGCGCGCCGCTGGGGCTTCGACGCGCCGGCGGCCGATCCGCACGGGCCTCATGTGCAACAGGTAGACGTGGATCGCCCACTCGCCGAAGGGATAGACGACGAGCATCGCCGCGACGGCGACGGCGTCGCGCCAGCTGATGTCTCCGATCGCGAACCTGACGATCCCGAGGGCGACGATCGCCCCAACGAGCATCCACGGCGAGCGCTTGCGCGCGAACTCACGCCGCGCGGCGCTCAGCGTCTTGACCTCCCGGCCCCACCGGGCGCTGGGCCGAGCCTGACCCGCCGTTGCCGCCACGATCTCGAAGGCTACCCCTCTAGATCTCGAGCCTCGACTCCTCGAGGTCGAGCTCGCGCTCGATCCGGTGCATGACATCGTTTGAGATCCGTCCCTCGTTGCGGAGCCGGATGAGCACCTGGCGCTGCGCGTCGTAGACGTCGTGCAACAGTCGCTGGTAGGCGACCGAGCGGTCCTCGAAGCCGTCGTCTTCGACCTCTCCGCTGCGGGCCGCAAAGCGACGGCGGCGATAGTCGTACATCCGGGCCACGCGGTCGACGGTGTCCGGTCGGACCCAGTCGGCGTGCGAGAGCTCCTCGAGCCGGTCCAGAGCGGCTTGGGCGGCCTCGATCCGGGCTTGGACCTCCTCTCGCTCGTCGTCTCCGGTATCCCGCACTCCCAGCCGGCGGATCAGCGCCGGCAGCGTCAGGCCCTGCCCGACCACGGTGATGAGGATGACCCCGAAGGTGATCAGCAGGATCAGGTCGCGTCCCGGGAAGGGGGCACCGGCATCCGTCTCCAGCGGGATCGCCAGCGCAGCGGCCAGCGAGACGCCCCCGCGCATGCCACTCCAGCCGACGATTACCCGCTCCCTGGCGCTGGCGCGGCGCTCGCGCTGCGAGGGGCGGCGGTCGATCGCGCGAATCAAGTAGGGCGTCGTAAACGCCCACAGAAAGCGGGTCGCGATCACGATCAGGCTAATCGCCACCGCGTAGCCGGCCGCGTCCAGCAGGGACTCACCCGAGAGCTCGTCGAGGATCGGCCCGATCTGCAGCCCGATGAGGACGAACAGGCCGGCGTTGAGCAGGAAGACGAGGATCTCCCAGAAGGCGAAGCCCTGCAGGCGAACCTCCGGCGAGGCGATGGTCGGCGCGTGCCAACCGACGTAGAGGCCCGCCGTGACCGCGGCCAGGATTCCGGAGAGCTCAAGCTGGTCGGCGGGCAGGAAGGCGACGTAGCCGGTGAACAGGGAGACGGCGATCTCGACCGGCGGGTCCTCGAGGCGCCGGCGAACCTGAACGCTCAGCCACCCGACCGCGAGACCGACCGCGACGCCGCCGAGACCGGCGAGGAGGAACTCGGCGGTGGCGTCGAGAAGCGAGAAGCTCCCGCCGACGGCCGCCGCCACGGCAACGCGATAGGCGACCAGGGCGCTCGCGTCGTTCACCAGGCTTTCCCCCTCGACGAAGTTCACAACGCGTCGTGGTGCGCCCAGCCGGCGCATGATCGCCGTCGCCGCGACCGGGTCGGTGGGGGAGACGATCGCCCCCAGTGCGAACGCCGCGGCCCAGCTGAGCTCGTCGATCATCGCGTGGGCGACCACGGCGACGGTGGCCATGGTCAGGAGCACGAGCCCGATGGACGTCAGGGACAGTGCGCGCGCGTAGTCGCGCATCGCGCGGAGGTCGCCGAAGAATGCGGCTGAGTACAGGAGGGGCGGCAACACGCCGAGCAGCACCAGGTCGGGGTCGAGCTCGACATCGGGGACGCCCGGCGCGACGCCGAGCGCGAGGCCGCCGAGCACGAGCAGGATCGGGTAGGGGATCTGCAGCCAACCGGCGGCGGCGCTGAGGCCGGCGACCGCGACCAGCAGGGCGGTGATCAGGATCTCGTTGGATTCCATGACAGGGTCGGGATCATGAACGGGAGAAGGCGCCGGCGGATGTAACGAATCGGCAAGGGTCCGCGACTACGTCCCAAGCTTGCGCTCGCGGAGATTCACAGCCCTCGCGGTCGCGGTCGGCGCCTTCGCGTTGCTGGGAGCGAAGGCCGGCGACGAGTGGACACCGGCCCGCATCGGACAGGCAGTCGCCGCCCCCAACGCCGAGGCAGGCGCAGCGAGCGCTGCCGCCGAGCCGGCGAGCTCGTCCGCCGCCCAGCGCACGAAGGTTCTTCTCAAGAGGACCCGCTTCGGCCGGGTCCTCTTCGACAGCGACGGCTACGCGCTGTACCTGTTCACCCGCGACCCCTCTACAACTACATCGACGACCCGCGCGGTGTCGTCCTGTGTCGGGGCGTGCGCGAGTTCGGTGGCCTCTGGTTCGTCGTCAAGCGCTCCGGCGAGGTGGTTCGCTGGCCGTCTAGACCTCGATCCAGGTGCCCGGAGGGCCGAGGTTGACGATCCGGGTCTCTGCGGCTTTCGACTCGGTGCCCCAGCTCTCGTGGATGTGGCCGCAGACCGCGACGGGCGGTCGCTTGAGCTCGATCGCCTCGAGTATGGCCGTGCTGCCGAGGTGCTCGCCGTTGCCACTGACATCGCAGTGTCCGTACGGCGGCGAGTGCACGACGAGGAAGGCTCCTTCCGGGCAGGAGCGCAGCAGCGCCGCCGCCTGGTCGTCGGAGAGGTCGAAGCTCCAGTCCCATGGCGTAATCGGGACACCCGCGCCGAGGCCGAAGAACTCCACACCGTCGATCTCCGCCTTCTCTGCGTGCAGCACGGTGGCTGCGTCCCAGCCCGAACACGCCTCGCGCAACGCGTCCGCGGTCTCGTTGTTACCGGGCACCACAACCGTCGGGGTCTCGATGCGCGTCAGGACGTCAACGGTCTCGGAGAGGCCCTCGTGAACCGACGCGAAGTCGCCGGCTGCGATCACCACGTCGGCGTCGCCGCTCATCTCGACGAGCCGCTGGGCCTGGTCGAGGTCGCGATGCAGGTCGCTGAAGCAGAGCAGCTGCACGGGCGCCGACTCTAGGTCTGCACGCGCTCAGCGCGGATGTGCGGTCTGCGTTCCCGCCAGATCACCCACTCATACCCGACCAGGGCGGCAGATACCCCCGCCACTGTCAGCACTGCGGCGAGCGCGTCCACCTCGGCGGCGTAGGGGATCAGCGCGAGGCAAAGCACGGCCGTCACAAGGCGTTGGCGGTTGAGGGTGCCCAAGCTTCGCAGCCGCATCGCCACGTGGCCCAGGAGATAGAGGGCGGCGCCGCCACAGAGCGCGACTGCAGGCACCGTCTTCAGCGGCTCGTCGACCTCGCCGAGCGTCTTCTTGATTCCCAGCGCCACGAGCACGATGCCGGCGATCAGCAGTCCGTGCAGCACGCCCCATGTGTCGCGCGCGAGACGGTTTCGCTCGATGCCCTGCGCTTCGCGCAGCTTGCGCTCGGCCACGATCGCGACGACGTCGAAGTACGCCCACCATTGGGCACCTGCAATGACGATTCCGCCCAGCGCGGCAATGATCACGCCGGCGGTCAGCTCGTCGCCGCCGAGCCCGCCGCCGATGGCCACGATCGACTCGCCGAGGGCGATGATCACGATCAATCCGAAGCGCTCGGCGAAATGGGATGGGGAGACGCGGAACCCGCTCACGTCCCGAACGTACGGCGTGCCGTAGTCGAGCAGCAGCGCCACGATCCACACGGTCGCCTGCGCCCCGCCGTCGAGGAACCCGGCCGCGATCAGCAATGCGGGCGCCCCGAGTAGGCCCGGGGCGAGAGTCACGATCGCGTCGCGTGCGTCGACGTCCGGCGCGCCGTAGGTGTAGACCGCGATGTGAATCGCTCGCACCGCGAAGTAGGCGAGGCCGAAGATCACCGCGTCGTCCCCGAACGCCTCCGGGACGGCGAGCGCGGCGATCAGCATCGCCGCCATCGCCGAGAGGAGCCCGAGCCTGGCGATGCCGTCGTCCGAGGCGAGCGTGTCGGTCAGCCACGCGTACCCGCCCCACGCCCACCAGATCGCCGCGAGTACCAGCATCCCCTGGCCGAGCCCCTCCCAGGTCGGGTTCTCCGACATCAGCCCCGTGACCTGGGTGAACGCGAACACGAACACCAGGTCGAAGAAGAGCTCGAGCGGCGTCACGCGCGGCTCATTCGCCTCCTCGCGCTCGGCCTCTGTGACCTCCGGTGTCGTCGTGGTGGCCTCGATTGGCTGATGATCGCAGCCGCACGCAGTCGCCTGCGTGCCGTTACTGGGCCGCGGCTCGGTGCCCCGCCTCGAGTTCCCCGGCGAGGTCGAGGGTGGCCTGGTCGAGCTCGCTCTCGACGAGCTCATACCGCGCCCGGAGCGCCGTCAGCACGGTGTCCTCGACGGCGTCGAGGTCCACCCCGGGCGTCTCGTCTTCGACGCTGGCTGCCGTCTCGGGGTCCCAGTCGAGCCCGAGGGCGTCATAGACCGGCTCCAGGGCGGAGCGAAGCAGTGCGCTGTCGGTGACGACCACGACGCAGCCGAGGTGTGCAGCCCCCGCGATGAGGCGCTGGCCGATCCCGGCGAGCTTCACCCTGCCGCGGGCGTTCACGCTCCAGGCGCCGGGGCAGTACTCGCGCGGCACCTCGCCTACCCTCGCGTCCACACCCAGGACTGTCAGCGCTCCGACGACGATCCCGGCGAGCTCCTGAAAGCGCTCCCTCGTGCCGGCGACCGGCCGCGACTCCGGACGCGACCAGGCGATCGCGAGCGTGCCCTCGTGGAAGGCGGCGGCCCTGCCGCCGGCCAGCCGCACCACAGGCTCGAACCCTGCGGCGCGCGCCGCCTGGACTGCTGCCTGAAAGCCGGTGGACGCCGCGTCTTGCTTGGAGAACGCGAGCTCTCGCGCCGGGCGGTGGAGACGAACCGTCGCCGGGAGCTCCCCAGCGGCCACGCGCCTCATGATCGCCTCCGAGACGGCGGTGCCGAAGGCAGGGCGGGCCGCAAACGACTGCCTGCGCAGCGCTAGGCGTGAATTGTGAGCATTTCCTTGCATCTGTGACCGTCGTCACACATAAAGGCCGGATGCGCGGGCACCCTGCCGCCTTCGCACGGACGCCCCTCGGGCAGGCGCCGCCGATCGGCGCTCAACGAGCCTAACGACGCCCAGGGGCCAGCGAACCGCCCGCCGCACAACGCGCGGGCGCCCAACTGGAGGTGTTCTTCCGTGTCCGTAAGACGTCAAGTTGCCGCGGCTGCATGCGCGGCGGGCCTCGCGCTGACCGGTGTCGCGACGGCATCGGCGGCCAAGCTCGAGATCGTCGATCGTCCAGCCGATCGCTTCGAACGCTCGATCGATGCCCACGTCAAGCGCCTCGAGCGTCGCGCCGAGCGCCCCGCAGAAGAGCGAGCGGCCGCGACTCCCACCCCCGAGAGCCTGGGGGTATCGCAGGCCACGCTCGACGCGATCGCAGCGTGCGAGTCGGGCGGCGACCCGACCGCCGTCAACGCCGCCGGCTACTACGGCAAGTACCAGTTCGACCTCGGCGCCTGGGCCTCCGTGGGCGGTTCGGGCAACCCGGCTGACGCGCCGGAGGCCGAGCAGGACTACCGCGCCGCGCTGCTCTACAGCCGCGCCGGGTCCTCCCCCTGGCCCGTCTGCGGGGCGTAACCCTCGCCGGGGCTAGGGACGAAGTCCCGGTGCAGGCGCCTACGGCCTGCCGGGTGAGTAACAGACCCTAGCCCGCCGGCACCGGACGCGAAGCGGAGGATGTCCGCGGAGTTATTCAGCGTCCTGGCACCCGCCGCGCTCGCTTGATGCGCGTGCCATTCGTGCCGATGCGTAGGGGGTGAGCGTCGATGAGTTCGTGCTCGTCCAGCGCCTGCGCGACACGCGCGGGGCGTTTGAGCGCTGGAACGAGCGGCCTGGCCCTGTGCTTCGGGATTGGTTCGGCGGGGCGTTGGCCGTGGCGTGCGCCCTCCTCGTCGCCGTCTGGGCCGTCGGGGAGATCGCGACGCCGGACGTCACGCCGCTTGCGATTCCGGGGCTGACCAGCGACGCGGGTCCGGCGAACATCGGGTCGGTGCTCCTACGCAACTCGCTTGTCCTTGCGCTCCACGCCACCGCATGCGTGGCCGGCTTCATCGCCGGCAGCTCGCTGGCGCTCTCGGCAGAGGCGCGCAGCGGGTTGTCGCGCTGGATCCACGAACGCGCCCGGCCGGTTGTGATGGCGTGGGTGGTCCTCGTGACCTGCTTCTCGCTCGTCACGCAGGCGTACGCGCTCGGGCTGACCGGCTCGCAGCTCGCACTTCAGCTCGACATCTCGCCCGGACTGCTCGTGCTCACCGTGCTCCCGCACGCGGTGCTGGAGCTGGTGGCCCTGTTCTTGCCGCTTGCGGCCTGGACCATCGCCAGCCGCCGCGACGAGTGGCACGACCTGCTGGCCGCGACCTTCGCCACCGTGGCGATCGCGATCCCGATGCTGGTGGTTGCGGCCACCTGGGAGACCTACGGCTGGCCGCAGCTGCTCCGGTCCGCCTCCCCGTTCTTCTAGCCGGAAGCCGCCTCCCCGTCGGCCTCGGGTTCCGCGTCCCCGAGCAGGGCTCGGCGGAACACCCGCTCCTCCTCCTCGAACAGGAATCCCCACAGGTGACGGCGTTCGAGCAGGGTGCGGCGCTTGGTCTCGAGGATGGCCTGCCGCGGCAGCTCCGCGACGCGGGCGGCCAGTTCGAGTCCTCGCGCGACGACGTCGCCCTCGGCAACCTCGCGCACGATGCCAAGCTTCTGTGCCTCGGGCGCCTTTACGATCCGGCCGGTCAGGCAGAGCTCCTGAGCGACCGTGGCTGGAAGGACTGCCCGGGCCGCCGCGTAGCTCGGGGGGATCCCGCGCGGGAGCTCCGGATAGCCGAACAGAGCGGACTTCGACGCGACGCGCAGGTCACAGAGCAGGGCCAAGGCGAAGCCGCCGGCCACTGCGGGGCCGTTGACTGCGGCGACGATTGGCCGGCGGCAGTCGCCGACGGCCTGGAACGCCACGGTGCTGGTCTCCACGAGCCGCTCGCGGTTCGCGCGGTCACCTCCGAACTGGGACGTGTCCATCCCCGAGCAAAAGGCGGCACCGGCACCCGTGAGCACCACGCAGCCGATGCCGTCGTCCCCTGACAGGGCACGCAACGCGTCGGCCAGCTCCAGCCGCAGCGCAATCGAGAGCGCGTTGCGCTTCTCGGGCCGCTGGAGAGTGACGAGTGCGACCTCGCCGTGGCGCTCGATCGAAAGCAGGTTGGGCACGGCGCGACTGTAGCTCTCTGCCGTCGTGCAGTCCAGCGAGCTGCGCTGGACTCGTTGTCAGGCCGACGCCCTCGGGCGGCGGCCGCGACCGCGCTCGTCAGGGATGTTTCGAGTAATCCGGATCTCGCCTGTGAGAAGCCCCGGCTGGAAGCGACGCAGCAGTGCCTCGACGCACGCAGCGCAGCTGCATTCGGGAACCGAAAGACCTGTGCGCGAACAGGTATCCATCGCCGGTTCCTTCATCGGCAGAGCCGCGGGCACAGTAGAGCCGCCGTCAGCCGGAAAAATCACCCGCTCCCTCTGCGAGGATGAGCAGGCCGTGGCCGAGGACGAAAACGCACCGATCAGTCCTCCCGCCGAGGCAGAGGAGGCCGCCGGTCCGGGGGAGCGGGGGCGCACGCCCGCCGAGGTGATCGAGCCCGTCCGCGTGCGCGCCCCGACGCGGGGCAACCGCAAGCTCGAGGCCCTGATCGACGGGGTCAACGCCGACGCGGAGGTGCGCGGTTGGTGGCACCTCGCGCAGGTCAACTCGGAGCGACTCGGGATGTCGGACCACTCCTGGGTCCACGTCCAGATCGTCCTCAACATCGGCCTGCGATTGCTGCGACTGCTCGTCAGGGCGGGGATCGAGCCGGCGATGGTCGCCGATCACGGCATGCGAGACCGCGACGCCGAGGTCGTCGTCGCCTCCGGCGCCCTCCTGCACGATGTCGGGATGTCGATCCACCGCGTCGATCACGAAGCCTTCAGCCTGTTCCTCGCGGAGCGCAAGCTGCGCGAACTGCTCGCCGACGCCTACTCGGATCCGGAACTCACGGTGGTCGTGGCGGAATCGCTGCACGCGATCATCGGCCACCGCCGCCGCGGCGAGCCGTTCACGGTGGAGGCCGGCGTCGTCCGGGTGGCGGACGCTCTCGACATGGCGCACGGTCGCTCACGGCTGCCGGTGTCAGCCGGGCAGGTGGGGATCCACTCCATCTCGGCTGCGGCCATCGACGAGATCAACATCTCCGCCGGGGACGAGCGCGCCGTTCGGATCGAGATCGCGATGAACAACTCGGCCGGCATCTTCCAGGTGGACGACCTGCTGGCGACGAAGCTGCGCGGCACACCCCTCGAAGGGCACGTGGAGGTGGTTGCCTCCGTGGAGGGCGAATCCGAGAAGCGCTTGCTCCCGGAGTTCCGGATCGAGACCTAGACGCCTGCGCTACACGCCTGCGCCCTCCGCGCCGCGGCCCTCGCCCGACGCGAAGCGTGCCGCGCCGGCGACCCCGGTGATCGCTGAGTCGCGGCCGAGCTTGGCCTCCAGGGCCAGGCCGTCTTCGAACGGCAGTCCGATCCCCTCGAGGGCAGCACGGCGGTCCGACAGCATCGTCTGCTGCGGGAATCCCGCCAGGCCCTCGGCGACCTCCAGCGCCCGCTCGAGGTGAGCGCCCGGGCCGACCACCTCGGTCACCAGGCCCCAGTTCAGTGCCTCGTCCGCCTCGACCACGCGGCCGGTGAGAATCAGGTCGAGCGCTCGCCCGAGTCCGACCAGGCGGGGTAGGCGCTGGGTGCCGCCGTCGATCAGCGGCACGCCGAAGCGCCGCTCGGTGAAGCCGAGCTTGGCGGAGTCCGTCGCGATGCGAAGGTCGCACCAGAGCGCGAGCTCGAGCCCTCCGGCGAGGCACCATCCCGAGATCGCCGCGATCGTCGGCTTGGACGCCTGCAGGCGCGTGAAGCCAAGCGGCCCGTCCGGCCGCGCGTCGAGCCACTCGCCGACCTCCGCCTCGGGATCGTCACCGCTGAACGCCGCCGCGCGCTCGGCGAACGCCTTCAGGTCGGCGCCGGCGCAGAACGCCTCAGGCCCCGCCCCCGTCACGACCAGGACGCGCGCTTCGTCGTCGGACTCGAAGCGGTTGAAGCCGTCGAGCAGCAGCCCGGCGGTCTCGTCGTCGACCGCGTTGCGCCGCTCCGGGCGGGTGATCGTCAGCACCGCGGCCGCGCCGACCCGCTCGTAGGAGACCTTGCTCACGCCGGGATCGTATGCCCAGCACCTCGCCCGCAGCGGGCGCGATCCCTGGCTGGGTAGGGGACTCGACGCGACGCCGACCCTCAGGGCCTGCGCAGCCGCTCGAGATCCTCGCGTGCCCGCTCCTTGCGGCTCTCGAGCCGGATCTGGATCAGGGAGAGGACGGTCACCAGGACCGCGAAGAACCCGATGACGATGAAGGCCGCAAAGGTGACGACCTTGTCGTCCGTTCGGCCATATAGGCCCTCACCGTCGGCGCCCATCGCCGCCGGCGCGACGAGCAGCGCCACGCACGCAACGGTTACCAGGACGAGGGCAAGGCGCGCGACTCGGCTCACGTGGCGAACTCTAATGACTCGCCCGCCCTTCATCGCGGCTCCGCCGCTCATGTCAGCATCCCCGCCTCATGTCGATCCTCGAGGCGATCCTGCTGGGGATCGTGCAGGGGCTCACCGAGTTCTTGCCGATCTCCTCCTCCGGCCACCTCATCATCGTCCCGTGGCTTCAGGACTACACGTTCCTCCGCGAGAACCCGGATTTCAACAAGACATTCGACGTCGCGCTGCACATCGGCACGCTGGTCGCCGTCGTCTGGTACTTCCGTCAGGACCTGGCTGGAATGGTGCGCGGCTTCTTCGCAACGCTGCGGACGCGCACAATCGAGGGGCACGACGAGCACCTCGCCTGGGTCGTCATCGTCGGAACGATCCCCGCGGTGATCGTCGGCGGCCTCGGCGAGGAGACGATTGATGAGAACCTCGGCGAGCCCTGGATGATCGCCGTGCAGCTGATCTTCTTCGGGCTCCTGCTGGGGGCCGCGGATCGGCTGCCGGAACGCCTCGACGTCGATCACGTCAAGATCCACCACGGCCTGTACATCGGCCTCGCCCAGGCGCTTTCGCTTGCGCCCGGGACCTCGCGCTCGGGGATCACGATCACGGCCGGGCGCTTCCTCGGCTTCACCCGCGACGCCGCTGCACGGATCTCGTTCCTGCTGCTGGTTCCCGCGACCGCCGGAGCGATCGCGGTGAAGGGCTACGGGGCAATCACGGACGGTTTGCCCGATGGCGTCACCGGACCGATCATTGCCGGAATTGCCGCTTCCGCGATCTCGGGATACCTGGCGATCTTCGGCCTGCTGCGGTTCGTTCGCACCCACAGCTACGACGTCTTCGTCGTCTACCGAGTCGTGGTCGGGGTCTTATTCCTGCTGCTGATCGCCGCCGGCGTGCGCGAGGCGACGTTCTAGCCGAGCGGGCTGTCGGAGGCGACGATGCCGACGCCGATCACGACCCCTACCCCGGCGGCCCCCATGGCCAGGGCGGTCAGAGTCGCCCAGAGGGTCTCGATCACGACGTTGCCGTTGCGCCAGCGCTCCGACGCGCGGACGAGTACGCGAATCCCGATCGCGAACGCCGCCGTGATCCCGATCGTCGCGATCAGCGCGCCGGCGACCGACTCCAGCAGGGTGGCGAGCTCGACGATCTCGGCCGCTGGAATCTTCACCGTCGCTGCGTCTCCTCAACCGGGTCCTGAAATAGGTAGCGCGCGGCCCGGGGCAGGGAGTGAGGCCGCGCGCTGCACGAGAGAGGATCTCGTCGCGGCGGAGTGTCTTTGCGAAACCTCGCAAGTTGGTGAACATTCCGTCAACCGGCCTGTGAAGTTCCTGTGAACCACCCCAGATGGCGCCCGGCAGGCGTCTACCATGCGCCGCGAGAGGATCGGGGCAGGCACGGTGCTGCCGGCAGGCCCCTTGGGCCACGAATGAATTCGCAGCCAGCAACAGTGCGGCTAGCCGTAATCGACACGGACAGCGGGTTCCTGCGCGTGCTCGCCCGTCGCTTCGATGCCGCGGGATGGGAGTACCGGATTCTCTCCGGCAGCGCGCCGCCCGACGAGCTGGTGTCGATGAAGCTCAACGCGATCCTCGTCGACATCTCGGTTCTCGGGCCGCTCGGCTGGGAGTTCCTCGAGCGAGTCTGCGGGATGCTGCCCGGCCTTGGCGTCATCGTTTGCACGCAGGGCTCGACCGTCGCCCAGCGCGTGCGCGGCTTGCGGCTCGGCGCCGACGACTGGATCGCCAAGCCCTCGCACCCCGAGGAGGTGATGGCCCGAATCGAGGCCGTCGTACGCCGCCGCCGGCGCGGCCAGCCGCAGCCCGACGCGGGCCCCGTGGTCGCCGGTGAGCTCGAGATCCGCGCCGACCAGTTCCAGGCCTTCGTCTCCGATCAGAGCCTCGGTCTCACCCGGCGCGAGTTCGAGCTCTTGCAAGTTCTCGCCGAGGCCGAGGGGCGGGTGATCGAGCGCGAGGAGATCTACCAGCGCGTCTGGGGATACGCGATGGCCCACGGCGATCGCTCCGTGGACGTGTTCGTGCGCAAGCTGCGCTCGAAGCTGCAGAAGGCGTCGCCGGGGTGGCAGTACATCCACACGCACTTCGGGGTCGGCTATCGCTTCGAGCCGGACGCCACGGCTCCGGGCGGCGCGGAGGTCCCGGGGCAGCCGGAGCCCGAGGGCGTCGCCGAGCCGGACTCGGCCGAAGTGCAAGAACCCGCCCAAACGGGTTAGTGACCGTGCCTCGTTGACGACCTTTTCACAAGTCCGCCACCTGGGGGTAACAAGCCGCCTGGGCGCGGCTGGAAGGGTGCCGCGGTCCAACCCAAATCGAAGGAGACGAATCCACGTGATCGATAAGAAGTGGATCGTCGCCGTCTGCACCGCCGGTGTGCTCGCCCTCGGCGTAGCGGCGTGTGGCGACGACGACGACGATGACGACGGCGGTAGCAGCGGAGACCTTTCCGGCGAGATCAGCATGGACGGCTCGAGCACCGTCTTCCCGTTCGCTCAAGCGGCAGGCGAGCTGTTCAAGGAAGAGAACTCGGGCGTCTCCGTGACCGTCGGCGAGGCCGGCACGAGCGGCGGCTTCGAGAAGTTCTGCGCCGGCGAGATCGACATCTCCAACGCCTCACGGCCGATCGAGCCCGAGGAGGAGGACGCCTGCTCCAAGGAGGGCGTCGAGTACACGGAGGTCCAGGTCGCCAACGACGGAATCGCGATCGTGACCAATCCGGCGGTCGAGATCAGCTGCCTGACCACGGACCAGCTCGCGCAGCTGTGGTCCGACGACTCGGTCACGAACTACAGCGACCTGGGTGAGGACGCCGACACCGGCGAGCCGCTGCCTGACGCCGAGGTCAGCCTCTACGGGCCCGGCACCGACTCCGGCACGTTCGACTACTTCACCGAGGAGATCAACGGTGAAGAGGGCAAGAGCCGCGACGACTACCAGCCCTCGGAGGACGACAACGTGCTCGTCGAGGGCGTCTCCGGCGACCAGAACGGGCTCGCCTACTTCGGGTTCTCCTACTACGAGCAGAA
>JBKPDQ010000128.1:0-29366 GCA_046728015.1 Actinomycetota bacterium | reverse complement strand
GTAGTCACGTTGCTCGATGCCCACGTTGGCGTTGCTCAGATTGGTGGGGTGATCGCCGTGGTCGTCGACGCCTTGACTCGGCGGTTGATCGAGATCGAGCTCGATCGCCTCGGGTCCCCGCCTTGTCCCTTCAGCTGGACTGCGCTGGGCAGCTTCGGGCGCCGTGAGGTCGTGCCCTCGTCGGACGTCGACTCGGCGATCCTCTGGGATGACGAGGACGATGACGAGGGACCGCAGGATTACATGCTCGAGCTCGGGCGTAGCGTGGCGGGTGAGCTGGCGCGAATGGGCTTTGCCACCGACCCCCATGGCGCCAGCGCCGCCAAGGAGCTGTTCGTGCGATCCGCCCGGCGTTGGCGGCGGCTGATCCGGCACTCGATGGAGCACCCGACCGATCACAAGGGGCTGGTGGTGCTGTCGCTGCTTCTCGACGCCCGCGTGGTCGAGGGCATCGGCGACACCCGGGACGTGCTCGAGGAGTTGCGGCAGCTTTGGCACCGCCGGTCCCTTCAGCGTTTGATGCTGCAGCTGGCCCTCTCGCACAAGCCCCCGACCGGTTTCTTGCGCGGCTTCGTCGTGGAGGGCTCGGGCGAGCATCGAGGGCGCCTGGACATCAAGGAGGGTGGCCTGGCGCCGATCACGAGCATCGCGCGTTACGGAGGACTGGCCGCGGGGGCCAGCACGGTCTCGACCTCCGAGCGGCTGCGGATTGCCGCGATGGCGGGCAAACTCGACTCCACGCAAGCCCGGACGCTGAGCGAGGCGCACGACCTCTTCTGGCGCCTCAGGCTCGAGCACCAAGTCGAGCAGGTGCGCGGCGGGGACGAGCCGGACGACTACATCGATCCCGCGACGCTCAATCCGCTCACGCGGCGGTACTTGCGCGACGCCTTCGCCGAGGTTCGCGCGGTGCAAAAGACGCTCGCGGCCGAGCTCCGGCACGGGTGAGGGCGATCCGGATAACGTGGCGCCGATCAGCGGTCGCGGCCGCGTACGCGAAGACGCCACGGTCCGGGCGCAATACGCCCTGGCAGGAAGCCCGTTTCGCGGTGGTGGACCTGGAGATGACCGGGCTCGATCCCCGCACCAACGAGATCGTGTCCTTTGCGTCCGTCCCGGTGGAGGCGGGCCGTGTGCTCGCCGCCCAGGTCCGCTCCACGCTGATCCGTCCACGGCGAATGCCGGATCCGGCGACGATCCAAATCCACGGCCTGCGGCCGGCCGATCTCGCCGCCGCTCCGCCGCTCCCCGACGCGCTGGACCTGATCCTCGAGTCGCTCACCGGCCGGGTGCTCGTGGCGCACCCGGCCAGGATCGAGCGGGCGTTCCTGCGCGCGGCGCTGAAGACCGTGGGCGTTCGCCTCGGCAAGCCCGTCCTGTGCACCGCCTGCCTTGCGGCTGAAGTGTTCGGGCGTCGCCTCGGCGATGAGCCTCCACTGGCCGCCACCACGCGCGCGCTGGGCCTTCCGGTTCACGGTCCCCACCGCGCCGAGGCCGACGCGCTCACGACTGCACAGCTCTTCCTCGCTCTCGCCACGCGGCTCGACGAAAGAAGTCCCCAGACCGTCGGCTCGCTTGCGCGGCTCTGCCGGGGCTAGAGGGTTACGGGTAGGTGGGCTCTCAGGCTCAAGAGTCGACCCGCGGGTCAGACGTCTTGTCGGCGTCGTAGGCCTCCAGCGCGCGCGTCTCGTCCGGGTACAGGCGGGCCGATACCGCCTTGTCGTCGCGAAAGCGCCACAGCGCGACAGCGGGGCCGGAGAGCTCGTCCTGCCTGCCCTTGCCACGCCCCTTCCACAGCAGCGTAACGAGCAGCGTGTCGTCGTCGAGCACGCGGATCTCCTCCGGTTCGACGCTGAAGGCATCCCAGACCGCGGCCAGGTCCTCGAACCAGCGCTCGATGCCGTCGTGTCCTCGGTAGGGCTGCGGCCAGACCGACATCAGCGGCTGCAACTCGCAGTCGTCGGCGACTTCGGCGAGGAACGCCGAGGTGTCGCGCCGGGAGATGGCGGCCATCGCGCGCCGCACCAGCTCGATCCGCTCCTGCTCTGACACGCGGCGATTCTTTCACCGATCCGCAGGCGGGCTCGCCTATCGTCCGCGCGGTGATCCTCTGTCTCGGCGAGACGCTCGTCGACCTGGTCTGCGAACGGCGGGTGCGCTCGCTCGAGGAGGTCGACTGCTTTCGGCCCCACTTCGGCGGCGCGCTGGCCAACGTCGCGGTTGCGGCCAGGCGCGGCGGGGCCGAGGCCGGGCTGGCGAGCGGGGTCGGGGACGACGAGTGGGGTCGCTGGGTGCGCGATCGGCTCCGGCGCGAGGACGTCGACCTCGCGCACTTCCACCTGCTGGAGGGCAAGTCCACGCCTCTCGCGCTCGCCACCTTCGATGCGACGGGCGAGCCGTCGTTTCGCATCTACGGCGAGGCCGTGGGCGCCGCGGTGGAATCCGTCGCGGACGGGTTGGAGGACGGGATCAGCGCGGCCTCCGCCCTGGTCTACGGCTCGACCACGCTGGCGACGCCAGGCGAGCGGCGAGTGACGCTGAGCGCACGTGAGCTGGCGCTCGCTGAGGATGCCCGCGTCTGCTTTGACCCGAACTTCAGGCCCAACCGCTGGGGTGGCGACCTTGGACGGGCGGTGTCGGCGTCGCGAGAGTTGATCGAGGGCTCCTATCTGGTTCGCGCCAATCGCGCCGAGGCGATGGCGATCGCCGACTGCGACTACCCCGGTGAGGCGGCGCAGCGCATCGCGGACATGGGCGCGACGCTTGCCGTCGTGACCCTGGGCGAAGAGGGCGCGGTAATCCGCGGCGCCTGCGAGGCGGAAGACCGGGCGCCGGCGGTGGACGTGGTCTCGACCCTCGGCGCCGGCGACGCGTTCCTCGGGACGCTGCTCGCCGGGCTCGCGGCTCGCGGCTGGGATCCTGTCCTCGCCGGTGAGGCTCTCGGGCCGGCGCTCGACGCTGCCGCGGAGGCGTGCACTCGCTGGAGCGCGCTCGACTAGCGGCGTGGCCCCCGCCGCGGACACGCCGAGGGGGTGGTGGCGCGACGCGGTCGTCTACCAGGTGTACCCGCGGTCGTTTCAGGACACCGACGGCGATGGTGTCGGCGACCTGCCCGGCGTGCTCCAGCGGCTCGACCACATCGAGCGTCTGGGCGTCGACGCGCTGTGGCTGTCTCCGATCTATCCCTCACCCGGCGCCGACCTCGGATACGACGTGACCGACCACACCGGCGTCGATCCGATCTTCGGCACGCTCGAGGACTTCGACCGCCTCCTCGAGGCCGCACACGCCCGGGGGATCCGCGTCCTGTTGGACCTGGTGGCGTCGCACACGTCGATCGAGCACCCCTGGTTTCGTTCCCATCCCGGGCGCTACATCTGGTCCGACGACGGGCCGCCCAACAACTGGGTCGCGGCGTTCGGGGGCCCGGCCTGGAGCCGCGACCCAGTGAGCGGGCGCTGGTACCTGCACTCGTTCTTCGAAGAGCAACCGGACCTCGACTGGCGCAATCCCGACGTCGCTGAGGCGATCGGCGATGTGGTTCGTTTCTGGCTTGACCGTGGCGTCGACGGCTTTCGCGTCGACGCCGTCGACCGGCTGATCAAGGACGAGTCACTTCGCGACGATCCGCCGGCCACCCGCCCCTTCCCGCTCTACTTGCGTCCCGAGGCGGCGAAGCTCGAGCTCCGGTACTCGGGCGATCGGCCCGACGTGGGGAGTGCGCTCAAGGCGCTGCGGGAGGCAGCGGGTGACGCCGTGCTGGTGGGCGAGGCATACGTGCCCACCGCTCGCCTGGGTGCCTACCTCGAGCACCTGGATCTCGCCTTCTGCTTTGAGCTGCTGCACGCGGCCTGGACGGCCGATCGGCTGCGGGAGGTGATCGGCGCGGCGGTTGAGGTGGAGGGTTGTGCCTGGATGCTGTCCAACCACGACTTCCCGCGGCTCGCAAGCCGCGTGGGCGCCGACGGCGCCCGCGCCGCCGCGTTGCTCTTGCTGACGCTTCCCGGGCCGGCGTTCGTCTTTCAGGGCGACGAGCTCGGGATGCCCAACGGCCCGCCGGCCGAGCCCCCGATCGACCGCGCAGGCCGCGACCCGTTTCGCACCCCGATGCCCTGGGAAGGCGGGCCGGGCGCTGCCTTCACCACCGGACGGCCCTGGCTTCCGCTTCCGGGTGACGAGGTCCCGACCGTGGCCGAGCAGGAGGCCGACGAGGGCTCCACGCTGGCGCTCTACCGGCGTCTGATCGAGGTGCGCCGCGAGCTCGGGAGCGGCTTCCGGCTCCTCGACGCGCCCGAGGGCGTGCTGGCCTATGAGCGCGGCGATTGCGTGATCGCAGTCAACGTCTCGGGCGAGGCAACGCGGCTGCCATGGCACGGCGAGGTGCTGGTCGCAACCGCCCCGGTGCGCGATCGGCTCGAGCCGGGAGCCGGTGTGGTCCTGGCCGGCGGCTGACGGCGCACGGAAGGGCGCATGCTCGCTGGCCGGCGGGTTTACGCGTCAGGCCAGCGGATATATGGGTGGCGGGTTACCGACCCGACCGGAGGAGAGTTGGCGATCGCCGAAGCAGGATGCTTTAGGTCCCGGCTGCGAATGACGTTCGGCGCGGTCCTTGCGGCGGGCGCTGTGCTTGCGGGCTGCACCGGGTCGGACGAGGGCGGCGGCGCCGGCACCGAGCTTTCCTTCTTCATCTTCAACGAGCCCAGCGGCGCCTACCAGGAGGCCGCGGCGAAGTGCTCGCAGGAGTCGAACGGCCAGTACCACATCACGTTCGAGTTCCTCCCGGCGCAGGCGGACGCACAGCGCGAGCAGCTCGTTCGGCGCCTCGGGGCCGAGGACGACTCGATCGACATCGTCGGTATGGACGTGATCTGGACGGCGGAGTTCGCCAACGCCGGCTTCATCGAGCCGTGGAGCGACTCCGACGCGCAGGCTGTGACGGAGAACGTGTTCGACGCGGTGGTCGAGTCGGCCTCGTTCGAGGACACCTTGTACGCCGCGCCCTTCACCTCGAACACGCAGCTGCTCTGGTACCGCAAGGACCGCGTGCAGCAGCCGCCCCGGACGTGGGACGACATGATCGCCGAGGCCGAGCGCATCGGCCCGGCCGAGGGCCTGATCCAGGTTCAGGCGAGCCGGTACGAGGGCTTCACGGTGTTGGCGACGGCGATGATCGAGTCGGCCGGCGCCCAGATCCTCGCGGGGCCGACGGAGGTCGCGCTCGAGCAGGCGCCGACCGAGCGGGCGCTGGAGGTGTTGGGCCAGTTCGCGCGCTCGCCCGTTGCGCCGCCCGACATCGACACGTCGACCGAGGACACCGCGCGGCTGTCGTTCGAGGCCGGCGGCTCCTCGTTCATGCTCAATTATCCCTTCGTCTATCCGAGCGCGAAGGAGAACGCCCCCGACGTCTTCAAGCAGATGGGGTTCGCGCTCTACCCGCGGATCGACGCGGACAAGCCGAGCCGCCCACCCCTGGGTGGGATCAACCTCGCAGTCAGCGCTTACTCGAACAACAAGGACCTCACCTTCGAGGCGATCAAGTGCCTAGTTCAGCCCGACAACCAGATCACGGCGGCGACGCTGGGGGGACTGCCGCCGGTGCGCGAGGACGTGTACGGGACCAAGGAGCTCGACGAGGCCTATCCGGGCTTCTCCGGCCTGATCAAGCGGTCGATCGACAACGCCGCGCCGCGGCCGCTGACGCCGGCCTACACCGACGTCTCGCTGGCGATCCAGCGCTCGCTGCACCCGCCGGGCGACATCGACCCGAACGACGTGAGCTCGGTCTACGAGGATCTCTATGACGCGGTCGATAAGGCCGTACAGCGGGAGGGCCTGTTCTGATGGAGGCCGGGACAGCGCCCGCCGGCAAGATCACCGCCCGCACCCGCTCGGAGCGGCGACTCGGCTGGATGCTGTGCGCGCCGGCCGTGATCGCGATGCTGCTAGTGACGGCGTATCCGATCGGCTACGCGATCGTGCTCTCGCTGCAGGAGGTCGATCTGCGGTTCCCGGAGGAGGGCGGCTGGACCGGGCTGTCCAACTACGAGTCCGTGCTGACCTCGGGCCTGTGGTGGCAGGACCTCTTCAACACCCTGTTCATCACGGTGATCTCGGTCGCCATCGAGCTTGCGCTGGGAATGATCATCGCCCTGGTCATGTACAGGGCGATCTTCGGCCGTGGGCTCGTCCGGACGGCCGTCCTGATCCCGTACGGGATCGTCACGGTCGTCGCGGCGTTCTCCTGGTTCTACGCCTTCAGCCCGGACACGGGCTTCGTCAACCAGCTGCCTCTGATCGCCGACGACAAGGCCTGGTTCGGCGAGCGCTTCAGCTCCTTCGCGGTGATCATCATGGCCGAGGTCTGGAAGACGACGCCGTTCATGGCGCTGCTCCTGCTCGCGGGTCTGACCACGATCGACGACGGCCTATACGAGGCGGCCAAGGTCGACGGCGCCAGCGCCTGGCAGCGCTTCTGGCGCATCACCCTGCCGTTGATGAAGCCGGCGATACTCGTCGCGTTGCTGTTCCGCACCCTGGACGCCTTCCGGATCTTCGACACGATCTTCATCATGACCCGTGGGGCACAGGACACCGAGTCGGTTTCGATCCTTGGCTTCAACCAGCTGATCTCCCGCCTCAACCTGGGTCTGGGCTCCGCCGTCTCGGTGCTGATCTTCTTCTGCGTGCTGATCATCGCGTTCCTGTTCGTGCGCGGGCTCGGCGTGCGCATGGCTGAAGGGAGGCCCGGCAGCTGATGGAACGCAACAGCCGGGAATACGCGCTGTGGAGCATCGGCCTTCTGGTGGTGCTGCTGTTCGCGCTGATCCCCGTGCTCTGGATCATCTCGCTGTCGCTGAAGACGCCCGCGACGATCACCGAGGGCACCACCTTCTGGGACCGCTTCATCCCCCAGGACGTCACCTTCGACAACTACACGACCCTGTTCGAAGGGGGGATCGACGAGAGCCCGTTCATCGCACCGCTGATCAACTCGATCCTGATCGCGTCCATCACCACGGTGATCGCGATCGTGCTCGCCTCGTTCGCCGCCTACGCGATCGCCCGCCTCGACTTCCCGGGCAAGGCGCTCATCCTCGCGGGCGCGCTGGCGATCGCGATGTTCCCCGCGATCTCCACCGTCGGCCCGCTGTTCGACATGTGGCGAACGCTGGGGCTCTACGACACCTATCCGGGGCTGATCATTCCCTACCTGACCTTCTCGTTGCCGCTGGCGATCTACACGCTCGTCGCCTTCTTCCGAGAAATCCCCTGGGATCTCGAGTACGCGGCCGCGGTTGACGGAGCGACGCCCTTCCAGGCGTTCCGCAAGGTGATCGTCCCGCTCGCCGCGCCGGGCGTATTCACGGCGGCGATCCTGGTCTTCATCTTCTGCTGGAACGACTTCCTGTTCGCGATTTCGCTGACGTCGTCGGACGCCTCGCGCACCGTGCCCGCCGCGCTCGCGTTCTTCACCGGCGAATCGCAGTTCACCCAGCCCACCGGAAACATCGCCGCGGCGGCGGTGATCGTCACGGTGCCGATCATCATCTTCGTCCTGTTCTTCCAGCGCCGGATCGTCGCCGGCCTGACCGCGGGCGCCGTGAAGGGATGAGCGCCGATGACGCCGAGGGAGCACAATTAGAGATGGACTTGACGGACTTCACGGAGGAGAGGATTAGCAATGGCTGAGATCGTTCTCGACGGAGTTTCGAAGCGGTTCCCCGACGGCTTCGAGGCCGTCAAGGACATGAATCTCGAGGTCGGCGACGGGGAGTTCATGATCCTCGTCGGCCCCTCGGGGTGCGGCAAATCCACCGCGCTGCGGATGATCGCCGGGCTCGAGGACATCACCGAGGGCGAGTTGCGGATCGGCGACCGGGTCGTCAACGAACTCGCGCCCAAGGATCGGGACATCGCGATGGTGTTCCAGAACTACGCGCTGTACCCGCACATGACGGTGCGAGAGAACATGGCGTTCCCGCTGAAACTGGCCAAGGTCCCCGACGACGAGATCAACCGCAAGGTCGAAGAGGCAGCTCGGATCCTGGACCTCGAACCGCACCTCGACCGCAAGCCGGCCAACCTCTCCGGTGGTCAGCGGCAGCGCGTGGCGATGGGGCGGGCGATCGTTCGCGACCCGAGTGCGTTCCTCATGGACGAGCCGCTCTCGAACCTCGACGCGAAGCTGCGCGTCCAGATGCGCACGGAGGTCGCCCGGATTCAGTCCAACCTCGGCACGACCACCGTTTACGTCACCCACGACCAGACCGAGGCGATGACACTCGGCCACCGGGTCGCAGTGATGCGAAGCGGCGTCCTCCAGCAGGTCGGCGCGCCGACGGAGCTCTACGACGACCCAGCCAACCTCTTCGTCGCGGGCTTCATCGGCTCGCCGGCGATGAACTTCATGCCGGCTGAGCTCGACGGCGACCGCGCGCGGCTGCCGTTCGGCGACGTGCCGTTGTCGCCGGAGGTTCGCGACCGGCTCGGCGGAGGCGGCCGCTCCGTGATCGCCGGGATCCGGCCTGAGAGCTTCGAGGACGCATCGCTGGTCGGCACCGACGTCCGCTCGCGAGGAATGACCTTCAGGGCGAAGGTCGATCTGGTCGAGTCGATGGGAGCCGAGAAGTACGCCTACTTCCAGGTCCAGCACGAGGGTGTGCAGTCGCAGGAGCTCGACGAACTGGCCATGGACGCTGGCGCCGACGAGGTGCCGAGCTCAGGCGAGGGCCAAGTTGTGGCCCGACTTGCCGCGGAGAGCAACGTCGCGCGTGGGCAGGAGCTCGAGCTCTGGGTCGACGCTTCCAAGCTCCACTTCTTCGACCCGCAGTCGGGTCAGAGCCTGACCGCGGACCGGCAGCCCGCGGCCGCCGCCGCACCCGCATAGCCTAGGGCTCAGTCCAGCTCGCTCCGAATCAGGTTGGTAAGCGTGTCGTCATCTCGCTTGGGACGGCGAAGCTCCTCGCGTAGCCGCTCCATCACCTCTTCGTCCCAGGAGTGCGTGCGCAGGAGCAGGTAGCGGAGGCTGACCAACGTCGCATAGAGCTCTGCGTCCGTGAGGTCGGCTCCGAGCCCCGCCTCGCGCACCATCGCCACGAGCGGTTCGAACTCCTCGCGAAACCAAGCGAGCGCGGTTTTCTCCCGGGTCATGAACTCGCCGCGCGCCTGCATCGCCCGGAAGCCCCATGCCTCGACGCCCTCGGCCAGTCCCGCCCACCACGAACCTTTCGAGAGCCGGATGCGATCGCGGAGCTCTCCGGGCAACGGCACTCGCTCGAAGAACAGGCGCTCGTGGCTCTTCAGCGCCAGGTCGCGGATTCGCACATTTGGGTCTGCTCCGACCTCGGTGACGATCTCGGTTACGTATGCGTCGATCTTGTCCAGGCCGAGGCGCCTCGCCACCGAGACCCGGTGGTGGCCGTCGCGCACGAAGTGCATGTCCCCAATCCGGTAGACCTCGATCGGGGGCATCGGCTCGCCGCGGCGCATCGCCTTCGCGATCCGCTCCCAGCGCTGGCGCAGACGGCGCGAGGTCGGCCGGAACTTGCGGTCGAACTCCCGGGTGCGGTCGACCGTGCCGACGATTGAGTCGAGGTCGATCGTCTGCAGGCCCAGCCGCCGCTCACCGCGCCAGCCGAGAGCCTGGACGACCTCGTCGAACGGCAGGATGACGTTGATGTCGTCGGGCTCGCGCCGGAGGCGTCGCGCCAGTTGGGCGAGCTCGTGGCGGCGGCGGGCACGGCTGAAGTCGGTCTGCGCGTCCTGGTCGGGAAAGCCCGTGCTCGGCATAAGACCAGCGTAGCGCCGGCGGTCAGCGGTCCAGTCGGACGGTCGACCCCTAGGCTGAGGCGATGGACGACCTACGGGTAGCGATCATCGGCTATGGGCTTGCCGGTTCGGTTTTCCATGCGCCCCTGATCGACTCGACGTCAGGGCTCGCGGTAACCAGCGTCGTCACCGGCAATCCGCAGCGCGCAGAGAGCGCTCGGCGAGCCCACCCCGCGGCCCAGGTCCTGCCGAACGTCGAGGAGCTCTGGGCGCGGGTGCCGGAGCACGACGTGGTTGTCGTGGCGGCGGCCAACAATGCCCACGTTCCGCTGGCCGCGCAAGCACTGGAGTCCGGCTTGGCCGTGATCGTCGACAAGCCGATGGCGCCGTCGCCGGAAGCGGCGCTCAGCCTCATCGAGCGCGCCGAGGAGGGGGATCTGATGCTGACGCCGTTCCACAACCGGCGCTGGGATTCCGACCAGCTGACCTTGCGCCGTCTGCTGGGCGAGGGGGAGCTGGGAGAGGTGTTCCGCTACGAGTCGCGGTTCGAGCGTTGGGCGCCCGAGCTCGGTGACAAGCCGTGGCGCGACCGGGCGTCGGCCGCCGAGGGCGGAGGGGTGCTCCTCGACCTCGGGACCCATCTGGTCGACCAGGCGCTCGCGCTGTTCGGTCCCGTCGACCGTGTCCATGCCGAGATCGCCGCCCGCCGGGTGCCCGAAGCCGACGACGATGCCTTCCTCGATCTGGCACACCGCTCCGGCGTGCGCAGCCACATCGCCGTCTCGGCGCTCACCGGAGCCCCGGGCCCGAGGCTGCGGCTGCTGGGCACGCACGGCGCCTACGTGGTCCGAGACCTCGACGGGCAGGAGGACGCCCTGCGGGCGGGAGCTCGGCCTGCGGACGCCAAGTGGGGCGTCGAGCCTCCGGAGCGCTGGGGCGAGCTGGCTCGCGGGGCAGAGCGCACGCCCGTCCCGTCGGAGCCCGGCAACTGGCCCGCGTTCTTCGAGGGCGTGGTCGCAGCGCTCAGGGACGGCGCGCCACCGCCGGTGGATCCGCGGGACGCGGTCGCCGTGCTCGAGGTGTTGGCGGCGGCACGACGGAGCAGTGAGGAGGGCGTCGTCATCAGCCTCTGAGGCATGCCAGCGCCGCTTAGGCCCGTCCCGCCGCCGCGCTCCGACCGATCCCCTCCTTGCCCATCCCGTTCTACGCCGCGCTCGGACGGATAGCCCGCATTACCCCGCCATCCCCCGCTTGGGTTACTTCGTGTCTCGGACATATTGAGCGGCGTTTGGCCAAAAGTTCCACCTTTTCCTTGACAAATTGCTGCGGATGTGAAAAGACTCGCACCGTGGAGGAGACGAGCGGGTCGCTGGCCTCGCTGCGCGAGGGCAACCGCAAGCGGATCATCAACTCCCTGCGCGAGCGCGGAGTCGCGAGCCGGGCCGACCTGGCGCGAATCACCGGCCTCTCGCGCTCGACCGTGTCGACGATCGTCGGCGACCTCCTCAGCGCGGGCCTGGCGATCGAGCGTGACGCCAAGGACGCCACCCCCGACGGGCCGCACGCCGGCCGGCCGCCCGTGATGATCTCCCTGGACAGCTCGGCCGGGCTGGTGCTGGGCATCGACTTCGGCCACCAGCACCTGCGGGTAGCGGTCTCAGACCTTTCTCACACCGTCTTGGCGGAGACCTGGCGCGAGCTCGACGTCGACCATTCCGCAACCCACGGTCTCGAGGCGGCGAGCGAGTTCGTCGACCAGGTCCTCGACGAGGCCGGCCTCGATCGCGGCCGCGTGATCGGCGTCGGCATGGGCCTGCCGGCGCCCATCGACCGCACCACCGGCGCTGTGCAGTCCGCCTCGATCCTTCCGGGTTGGGTCGGCGTGGACGCTGCGGCCGAGGCGAGTCTCCGCCTTGGCCTCCCGGTCGAGGTCGAAAACGACGCCAACCTCGGTGCCCTCGCCGAGCTCGTCTGGGGCGCCGGTCAGGGCAAGTCCGAGGTCGCGTACATCAAGGTCTCCTCGGGCATCGGCGCCGGCCTGATCTCCGGAGGGCGGCTGCATCACGGCGTCGGCGGGACCGCGGGAGAGATCGGCCACACGCTGGTGGCCGAGGGCGGAGCCGTGTGCCGGTGCGGAAACCGGGGCTGCCTGGAGACGCTTGCGTCGGCCCGAGCGATTGCGGATCTCCTCAGCGCCAGCCGCCGCGAGGAGATCTCCACCCGGCGACTGCTGGAGCTCTCGGCCGCCGAGGACCAGGCGGCGCAGCGCCTGATCGGCGATGCCGGCAGGGCGATCGGGCTCGCCGTCGCGAACCTGTGCAACGTCCTCAACCCCGAGCGGGTGATCGTCGGCGGCGACCTCAGCGCCGCCGGGGACGTGCTGCTGGAGCCCCTGCGCCAGGCGGTTCGCCGCAACGCGATCCCGAGCGCCCTCGACGACCTGGAGATCGTGCCGGGTGTGCTCGGGGAGCGCGCCGAGCTGCTAGGCGCGCTCGCACTCGTCCTGCACGAGTCGGATCGCTTCGTCGCCCCCGAGCTGGTCAGCGCCAAGGCCGCGTGAGCTTGAAGAATCAAACAAACCGACTTGCAAACGAGGAAGGAGGAGAGAGGAAATCGTGAGAGACTCGAAGGAGGTAAGCCATGAGGAGTAGCGGATGGATCCGCTGGTTGGTGCCGCTCGGCGTGCTTGTCCTCGCGCTGGCGATCGGCGCCTGCGGCGACGATGACGATGACGATGGCGGGGGCGATGGGGGTGGAGGCAAGATCGCCTTCCTGCTGCCGGAGACGCAGACGACCCGGTACGAGTCGGACGACCGGCCCAACTTCGAGGCGGCGGTCGCCGACCAGTGTCCGGATTGCGAGGTCCTGTACTACAACGCCGACCAGGACGTGGCGACCCAGCAGCAGCAGGTCGAGACCGCGATCACGGAGGAGGCCGACGTGATGGTGCTCGATCCCGTCGACTCCGCCTCGGCCGGCGGCCTGGCCACGCAGGCCAAGGAGGCCGGGATCCCGGTGATCAGCTACGACCGGCTGATCCTGAACGCCGATCTCGACTACTACGTCGCGTTCGACAGCGTGACCGTTGGCGAGCAGCAGGGGGAGGCGTTGAGCCAGAAGATGGCCGACGACGGCAACCCACAGGGTCCGATCGTGATGATCAACGGCGACCCCCAGGACAACAACGCCAAGTTGTTCAACCAGGGCGCGACCAGCGTCTTCGAGTCCGAAGGCGTCGAGATCGCGCGCGAGTTCGACACACCCGACTGGCTGCCCGCGAACGCGCAGACCGAGATGGAGCAGGCGATCACAGCGCTCGGCAAGGACGGCTTCGTGGCCGTCTACGCCGCCAACGACGGCACCGCGGGCGGCGCGATCGCGGCGATGAAGGGCGCCGGGATCGACCCGGCTAGCAAGCCGACGACCGGCCAGGACGCCGAGCTGGCCGCGATCCAGCGGATCATCGCCGGCGAGCAGTTCATGACGGTCTACAAGCCGATCAAGACGCTCGCCGAAAACTCCGCCACGATCGCGGTCGCGGTGGCCAATGGCGAGGAGCCGCCGTCGGACCTGATCAACTCCGAGTACGACAACGAGACCGAGATGGTGCCGACCAACCAGATCGACACCATTCCGGTTGAGACACCGAAGGAGATCGAGGACTCGGTGATCGCCGACGACTACTGGAGCGTGGAGGAGATCTGCACCGGGCAGTACCGGCAGGCGTGTAAGGACGCCGGACTCCAGTAGCGGAAACCCCTGAAGGCGCGAGGAGAGGCAAGATGAGCACAGTGCAGAACACCGAGAAGGAGACACAACCCTCCCCCTCGGCTCGGCCTCTCCTCGCGCTGAAGGGGTTCTCCAAGAGCTTCGGGGCCGTCGAGGCACTCAAGGACGTCGACTTCGAGCTTCGGGGGGGCGAGGTCGTCGGCCTGGTCGGCGACAACGGCGCCGGCAAGTCGACGCTGATCAAGGCGATCGCGGGCGTCCAGCCCCCGGACTCGGGCGAGGCCCGGTTCGAGGGACAGCCGGTGAGCCTCAACAGCCCTCAGGCCGCGACCAGGCTCGGGATCGCCACGGTCTACCAGGATCTCGCCCTCGCCGAGAACCTGGATGTCGTCGCCAACCTCTATCTGGGCCAGGAGGTTGCGAACGGAACTCCCGGCGTCGACGTGCTCGACGAGGTGACCATGGAGCAGAAGTCCATGGAGCTTCTGAGCTCGCTCGGGGTAACCACGCTCCGCAGCGTTCGCACCGAGGTCGCGAGTCTTTCGGGAGGCCAGCGTCAGGCGGTCGCGATCGCGCGGTCGCTGCTGGGCGATCCCAAAGTCGTGCTTCTCGACGAGCCGACAGCCGCGCTGGGCATCGTCCAGACGCGCCAGATCATCGAGCTGATCAGGCGATTGCGCGACCGCGGACTGGGGGTGGTCGTGATCAGCCACAACCTGGCCGACGTGTTCCAGGTGGCGGACCGGGTCGCGGTGCTGCGGCTGGGGCGGATGGCGGCGACGTTCGACAAGCAGGGCACGCGCGAGGAGGACGTGGTGGCCGCGATCACCGGCGCCGAGTTCGGCCGAGAGGACCGACCCACGGAGGAGACCCCGCTGTGAGCACCAGGGCGGAGACGCCGGCCGGGTTCGAGCCCGAGAAGACCGAGTTCTCGGTCGCCGAGATGCTGCGCCGGGTGGGCCGCGGCGAGCTCGCTTCCGTCCGCGTGATCGTAGCCATCGCCGTCATCTGGACCATCTTCCAGCTCTCCAACGACCGCTTCCTGAGCGCGATCAACCTCACCAACCTGACCCTCCAGATCGCCGCCGTGGCCACGATCTCGATCGGCGTCGTGCTGGTGCTTCTGCTCGGCGAGATCGACCTCTCGGTCGGCGCGGTGAGCGGCTTCGCCGCCGGCGTGATGGCCGTGCTCACCGTCAAGGAGGGGCTCAACCCCGAGCTCGCGATTCTCGCCGGGCTAGCGGTCGGGGCACTGATCGGGCTCTTCAACGGCTTCTTCGTCACCGTCTTCGGGATCCCGTCGTTCGTGGTCACCCTCGCCGGCTTGATCGGCTTTCAGGGGGCCCTGCTGCTCGTCCTCGGCGACACCGGCACGGTCCCCCTGCCGCCGAGCACGATCACCGACCTCACCCATACCTTCTTCGACCCGGTCGTTGGCTGGGTGCTCGCCGCTGCTGTCGTCGGCATCTACGTCGCCAGCGTGCTCCTGGCACGTCGTCGGCGAGTGAGCGCCGGACTCACGGTGCCACCGCTCATTCAGGCGCTGATCGCCCCCGCGCTGATCACGGCGGGGACATTCGCAGCGGTTGCGATTCTCAACGAAGACCGCGGTGTGCCCCTCGCTGTCGTGATCGTCGTCGCACTGACCGCGATCTTCTCCTTCATTACCGAGCGCACCCGCTTCGGCCGCCACATCTTCGCGGTGGGCGGCAACGCCGAGGCAGCGCGGCGCGCGGGGATCCGGATCAAGCGCGTGCGGGTCGCGGTCTTCACGCTTGCCTCTACCCTGGCGGCGTTCGGCGGCATCCTCGCCGCCTCGAGGCTGCTGGCCGTTAACCAGCAGTCGGGCAGCGGCGAAGTGCTGCTGTTCGCGATTGCCGGGCCGGTGATCGCGGGCACCAGCCTGTTCGGCGGTCGCGGCTTCGTCTGGTCCGCGCTGCTGGGCGCGATCGTGATCGGCTCGATCACCAACGGCATGGACCTGCTGGGCCTCGACTCCGACATCAAGTTCATCATCACCGGCGGGGTGCTTCTCGCCGCGGTGACGATCGACGCGGCGACCAGGCTGCGCCGCGAGCCCACCTAGGCGACCAGGGCCCTCTACGCGACCGTCCCGATCAGGTCGGCGGCCTTCGTCGTGCCGGGGCTCGCCTGCAGGCGCTGTGACCCGGAGGCGAGCCGCTCGCCGAGCGCGCCGTCGGCTGACAAGCGGTCGATTGCGCCGGTCAGCCCACCGGGCTCGTGCGCATAGGTGTCGAGGCGGATCCCGTGGCCGGTCTCGTCGATTCGCTGTGCGTTGTCGTACTGGTCCCAGAACAGCGGCAGCACGATCGTCGGCACGCCGAAGTGCAGGCACTCGGTCACGGTGTTGTTGCCGCCGTGGGTGATTGCGAGGTCGACCTGCGCCAGGATCGAGGTCTGGGGCAGGAACTCCTCGCCGACCATGTTGTCCGCCAGCGTGAGCTGATCGTGCTGGGGTCCCTTGGAGACGATCACGCGGTGTGATGTGGTCGCAAGCGTGTCGATGAGCCGCTGCATCAGCTCGACGTCGGCCGATCCGAGCGATCCGAGACTGAGGTACACGAGCGCGCCCTCGCCGTCGGCCAGCGACTCGGAAAGCGTCCACGGCTCGTCCGTGGCGCGCACGCTCGACTCGAGGTTGTGCCAGGTCCCTTCGAGCGGCTCGGCCCGGGCGTAGTCGACCTCGGCGGGGTAGAGGTAGAGGTTGAGCCAGGGGGAGGTGTGGATGAACTCCAGCTCGGGAAGTGGCGGCGCCCCGCGCTCGCGGCAGAACTCGTCAAACGCTGCCTGCATCTCCGTGTGGGTGCGCCGGTACTCGTCGCGAAACTCCTCCCATCCCGAGCGATCGCCAGCGGGATAGCCCGAGAACTTCGGCGGCACGTCGGGGTCCGGGATCTCAGCGGGGTTGCAGGAGACGATCCGCACCCACGGCCGCCCGCTTGCCGGCAGGGCCGGGAATGCGACGACGTTGTCCTCGACGATCACATCGGGCTCGACCTCGTCGATGATCTCCCGCAGGCGATCGTCCACGTATCGCGCGCCATCGATCAGGGCCTGGAAGGTGGGCGCGATGAACCCCTCGAGCTGCTCGATGGTCGGCTTGCGAAACACCGGCGCGGTGTCGCGGATGAAGTCCTTCCAGAACTGACCGGGCGCCTCCTCGGTCTCCGGCGGCGGGCCGAGACGCATCAGCCGTTCCTCGAAGCCCTTGGCCTCGAGCGTGCCCGCGAACGACTCCTCGACGATGAACACGGGGCGGTGGCCCCGCGAGCGCAGGACGTCGGCGATCCCGACGCAGTTGTTGGTCGGCCCGTAGGCGCCCTCGGGGAAGAAGACGATCGTCTTCGACTCACTCACGGCGGGTCATTCTCCCGGCTGGGTAGGGAGGCCGACGCACCGAATGTCGGATTTCTTCGGATAGTTCGAAGAAATACGACGCTGGGTGGTGAGCCGGGACGCTGTGCGGCCCCTACGTGCCCGTCGGGTCCCACGCCACGGGCGCGGGCTCTTCCTCGCTGGCCGCCTCCTCGTCGCTGCCGGCCTCTTCCTCGCCGCCCGCGGCCGCTTCCGGCACCGGCGCCCCGATCGCGTGGAAGCCGCCGTCGGCGTGCAGGATCTCGCCGCTGACCGCGCGGGAGAGGTCGGACAGCAGGAAGATCGCCGCGTCGGCGACC
This sequence comes from Actinomycetota bacterium, assembly GCA_046728015.1. Taxonomy (GTDB): domain Bacteria; phylum Actinomycetota; class Thermoleophilia; order Solirubrobacterales; family 70-9; genus DATAFO01. Next base: position 12,174 of record JBKPDQ010000128.1, on the reverse strand, counting down.
GGCGCCGGGTCGCTGACGTCCCAGCCCAGCGGGGCACCGCTCTGCCAGCTGGAGGCGAGCGTTCCGAAGCCGGGGATGCCACCCGCGGCCGCGGTCTTCACGGGCCCGGCGGAGATCAGGTTGACGCGCACCCCTCGCGGCCCGAGGTCTCGGGCCAGGTAGCGGGCGACGGATTCGAGCGCCGCCTTCGAGACGCCCATCCAGTCGTACGACGGCCAGGCGACCGAGGCGTCGAAGTCGAGGCCCACGATCGAGCCGCCGGCAGGCACGCCGTTGCCCGAGGCGCCGCACAGCGGCGCCACCGCCTCGGCCAATGCCTTGAGGGAGTAGGCGCTGGTCTCGAACGCCGCCTTGGCGCTCTCGCGTGGCGCCGCAAGGAAGTTGCCCCCGAGAGCATCCGCGGGCGCGTTCGCGATTGCGTGCACCGCGCCGTCGACCCTGCCCCAGCGCTCGCGCAGTGACTCGGTCAGCGCGGCGAGGTCGTCATCCCGGTTGACGTCGAGCTCGAGCACCTCGACCTCGGCCGCCAGGCGCTTCGCCGCCCGCTCGGTCATCCGCCGGACGCGCCCGAAGCTCGTCAGCACCACCTCGGCGCCATGCCGCTGGGCGCGTTCGGCGATCGCGAAGGCGATGCTGTGCCGGTCGATGACGCCGGTGACGACGATCTTCTTGCCCTCGAGGATCACAGCAGGATCCGATCGCCGTAGAGGTCGGCGCCGTCGATCGCGGCGTCGGGCTCGCCGGCCCCGTTGGCCGTCTGCTGCCGCTCCGGATCGGCGCCGTTCGCCTGGGACGTGCGCTCCTGAGCCTCGTCCGCCCGACACAGGGCCTGCAGGGTCGCGCGAGCGACGACTCGGTCGTCCTGGTTGAGAACCCGCCAGCGAATGTCGACGAGCGCCAGACCGTCCCCAAGCGGCCTCGTCTTGGAGACCTCTCCCTCGACACGGATCGTGTCGCCAATCGACACCGGGCGCTTGAAGGTCACCGAGTCGAGGCCGCGAAGGGCCACCACGCGGTCGGGATCGAGCGGAGCGAGCCCGATCGAGTAGGAGAGGACGAGCATTCCGTGCGCGACTCGCTCCGAGAATTCGCTCGAGCCAGCCCAGTGCGCGTCGGAGTGCTGCGGGTGCCAGTCGCCCGTCAGCGCGGAGAACGAGACCAGGTCGCTCTCTGTGATCGTGCGGCCGGGGCTGCGGAAGCTTTCGATCATGGTTCCCTCCATGTGAGTTCGCTCTCGATGCCGAAGCTGTCCCTGCACGCCCGCGCGATCTCGACGCTCGCGCGGCGGTGTCCGTCGGCCGACGGGTGGAGGCCGTCGGCGGCGAAGTTGGATGCGTCGTCAAGGCCTGGATGCCCGGTGACGTCGAGGCACGGGACCCCACGGCGGGCGCAGACGGCCTTCATCGCGCCGTTGAGACGCACGATCCCGCGCCGGACCCGAGCCTCGGTGCGTGGGCCGAGGTCGAGGAAGCTCCAGCTCTCCGGAGCCGTGGCCGTCAGGATCGCAACGCCCGGCAGCGCGGATCGCAACCGATCCAGGATCTCGGCCAGAGCGGTTGCGGAGGCCTCGACGTCGGGCCGCACCGACTGCAGCACGTCGTTGGCGCCGCAGATCACGGTCACGAGGTCGGGCTCGAGCTGAATCGCAGGGCCGACCTGTTCGAGGACCTCCTCGCTGGTCGCGCCATGCTTGGCGAAGTTGCGATAGGTCAGACCCAGGTGCCGCGCGCGCAGCGCCGCGGCGAACCGGTCGGCCCAGCGCTCGCCCGGATCGCAGCCCGTCCCGGCCGTGAAGCTGTCGCCGAGAGCGACGTAGCAGGCCAGCGATCGCCCGGACGGGCCGCCTCCCTCTGACAGGTGCCGGGCGAGCACCGCGAATGGGTCCTCCGGGCTCATCGGCGCTCCAGCGAGGCCAGCGCCCAGGCGAGGCTGGCTCGCGTGTCGGAGGGCTCGATCACCTGGTCGATGAACCCCGACGCGGCGGCCGCATCGGCCGTCAGGTGCTCGGAGGCGTAGGCCTCGGCGAGCTCTGTGGTCATCCGCTCGCCGTCATCGGTTTCGGCGAGCTGACGCCGATGAACGATTCCCACCGCCTGGTTGGCCGCCATGATCCCGATCTCGGCCTGCGGCCAGGCGAAGGTGACGTCCGCGCCGAGGTCCTTGGAGTTCATCGTGATCACCGCGCCGCCGTACGCCTTGCGGAGCACGACCGTGATTCGCGGAACGGTGGCGCCGGCGAACGCCCGCAGCAGCGACGCACCGTGGCGGATCACGCCAGTGCGCTCCTGGCGCACTCCCGGCATGAACCCCGGCGTGTCAACAAGGACCAACAGCGGCAGCCGGAAGCGATCGCACGTTGAGACGAACAGCGCCGCCTTCTCAGCCGCCGCCGCGTCGATCACGCCACCCAGCCGGTACGGCTGGTTGGCGATGATGCCGACCGGGCGCCCGTCGATGCGCGCCAAAGCGGTGACCATGTTTCGCGCCCAGCGAGCCGACAGCTCGAGCAGGGTCCCGCCGTCGACGATGGCGCGCGCGACCCTGCGCACGTCGTAGACCTTGCGAGCGGCCGCTGGGACGTGGGCGTCGGGCTCGGGCCCGTGCGGCTCGATCGGGTCAAGGCGCTGAGGGGCGGCGCCGATCACCTGCGGCAGCAGGCCCAGCAGCTCGCGGGCCATGCCGGCCGCCTCGACGTCGGTGTCGGCCACGAGCTGGCAGACGCCGTTTCGCTCGTGGACGCGGGGCCCGCCGAGGTCCTCCATCGAGACGTCCTCGCCAAGCGCCTGGCGGACGACCTTCGGCCCCGTCAGGAAGAGTCGGGCGGCCTCGGTCATGACGACGAAATCGGTGAGGGCCGGGGAGTAGGCGCCGCCACCGGCGGAGATGCCACCCACGACCGAGAGTTGCGGCACGCGCCTCGAGAGCTGCACGCTTGTGCGGAAGATGCGGCCGTAGCCGCCGAGCGCCGCGTGCCCCTCCTGCAGGCGCGCGCCACCGGACTGGATGAACCCCACGACGGGGGCGCCCGCGCGTCCGGCCAACTCCATGACGCGCACGATCGAGTCCGCGTGCGCCTCGCCCAGCGAGCCCCCCATGAAGCTCGGGTCCTGCGCGTAGCAGAACACCGGGCGACCGCCAACCTCACCCGCGCCGGCAAGCACTCCGTCGCCGGCCCGCGCCCGCCCGTTGGCGCTGCGCGAGAGCACGCGGGAGCGAAGGGGCTGGAACGACCCCGGGTCGCAGAGGCCGCACAGACGGTCCTCCGGCCCGACCTCGAGCGCCTCGCGCTCTGTCATCGCGATCGTCATTGGCCCTCCAGGCAGAGCACGGCGTTGTGACCGCCGAAGCCGAACGAGTTGGAGATCGCGACCGCCGGCCGTGATCCGTTGCCGTTTGACGGCTCGCCAAGCTCGCGCTCGGTCTCCGGCACGTAGTCGAGATCGAGGCCCTCGTCGCGCTCCTCCCAGCCCACGGTCGGGGGTGCGGTGCGACGCCGCAATGCCTCCACGGTTGCGATCGCCTCCACCGCGCCGGCGGCTCCAAGCAGGTGCCCGATGACCGACTTGGTCGAGGAGACCGGGACGCGGTAGGCGTGGTCGCCGAGCGCCTTCTTCAAGGCCTCCGTCTCGCTGCGGTCGTTCAGCGGCGTCGACGTGCCGTGGGCGTTGACGTAGGCGATCTCGTCCGGCTTGCGGGCGGCGTCGTCGAGCGCCAGCGTGATCGCCCGGGCGGCGTCCGCTCCTGAGGGCTCGGGCGCCGTGAGGTGGTGGGCGTCGGACGTCGCTGCGTAGCCGAGCACCTCGCCGAGCACCGTGGCGCCGCGGCGCTCCGCAGCCTCGGCCTCCTCGATCACGAGCACGCCCGCGCCCTCGCCCATCACGAAGCCGTCGCGGCGGGCGTCGAACGGACGCGAGATGCCGCTTTCCGAGGTCGCGCCCATGGCTGCGAACGCCGCCATCGCGATCCCGGTGAGCGCCGCCTCCGCGCCGCCCGTGACCGCCGCATCGGCATCGCCGCTCTCGATCATCCGCACGGCGCTGCCGATCGCGTGCGCGCCGGCCGCGCAGGCCGAGACGAGCCCGTAGGTGTGCCCGTGGATGCCGTGTCGCATCGCCACCGCCGCCGACGCGGCGTTGCCCATCATCAGCGGCACGGAAAGGGGCGACACGGCCTTCGGGCCGCGGTCGCGCAGCACGCCCTCCTGCTCCTCCAGCGAGCCGAGGCCGCCGATGCCGGTCCCGATCACGCAGGCGACCCGTCCGGGCTCGTACGGCAGCTCGGCGTCCCAGCCGGCTCCGTCGATCGCCTCGGCGGCCGCGCCGATCGCGAGCTGCGTGAACCGATCGCTGCGCCGCGCCTCCTTGCGCGACATGAACTCAGCCGGGTCGAACTCGTCGCAACGGCCCACGCCGTCGGAGATCCCGGACTCGCCCTTGGTCCAGCGCTCGATCAGGGTCTCGGCGCCGAGCCCGAGCGGGGTCACGGCGCCGTACCCGGTGATCACCGCGCGCCTCGGTCGCGCGCCGTTTTCGCGGGCGGAGGTCATGACCGCGAGCGCGCCACCACGAGGTCGATCACCTGGCCGACGTTGGTCAGGTCGGCCACGGCCTCGCCCTCGAGCTCGACTCCGAACTCGTCCTCGATGATCTGGGAGATCTCGACGAGGTCGAGCGAGTCGACGTCGAGGTCTTCGAAGCTGGCGTCGCGGCTGATCGCGTCGCGCTCGGCGCCGACCTCAGCGAGGCCGTCGAAGATCACCTGCTCGACGCGGTCCGTTGTCACTTGCTCGGTTGTCATCTGTCGCTCCTTGTTGTTCTTGGTTGGTTGCTCGTCAGGCGCTGAGCCCGCCGTCAACGGTCAAAGTCGTTCCGGTCACGTATGAGGCCTCCTCGGAGGCGAGAAAGCGCACGCAGGCGGCGATCTCCTCGGGCGTGCCGACGCGGCGGGCGGGGATCGCGTCGACGAGACCGTTGCCTACCCCCTCGGTCAGCTTGGTCTCCACGAAGCCGGGCGCGATCGCGTTCACGGTCACGCCGCGCCGCGCGACCTCCACCGCAACGGTCTTGGTGAAGCCGATCAGGCCCGCCTTCGAGGCCGCGTAGTTGGCCTGTCCGGCGTTGGCGCGCAAGCCGACGACCGAGGCGACGTTGACGATGCGCCCGAAACGCGCCTTCAGCATCGGGCGAAGGGCGCGGCGGGTGGTGCGGAAGGCCGCCGACAGGTTCGTGTCGATCACCCGATCCCACTGCTCGTCCGCGAGCTGCGGCGAGAGGCCGTCGGCGCGCATGCCGGCGTTGTTGACGAGCACGAGTACCGGGCCGAAGCGTTCCTCCAGCTGCTCGAACAGCGCGTCGGTGGTGCCGTCGGCACAGAGGTCGCCGGCCAGAGTCGTCGCCGTGCCGCCGGCCTCGGCGATCTTGGCCGCGACCCGTTCGGCGCCTTCCGAGTCGCTGCGGTAGTTGAGGCCCACCGGCCAGCCGTCGGCGGCCAAGCCAGTTGCGATCGCGGCGCCGATGCCTCCGGCGGCCCCTGTGACGAGCGCGCAGCCCTCACGCATCGCTCTCACCCCACTGGACCACTGTCGCTCCCCAGGTAAGCCCGCCGCCGAACGCGGCGATCAGCACGGTCGCGCCGTCGGGCAGGCGCTCGTCGCGCTCGGCCTCGGCGAGGGCCAGCGGAATCGAGGCAGCGGAAGTGTTGCCGTACTTCGGGACGGAGTCGACGACCCGATCGGCGAGGAGGCCAAGTCGGTCCCCGACGGCGCGGATGATGCGGCTGTTGGCCTGGTGGTAGACGAAGAGGTCGACGTCGATCAACTCGCAGCCGGCGGCGGCGACCGCTTCGAGCGTCGTCTCGGACAGGCGGTCGACCGCCTGGCGGAAGGTGTCGTGGCCGGCCATTCGCAGCACCCCCTCCTCGCGGCTTGCCTTCACCAGGTCTCCGCGGGCGCCGTCGGAGCGCAGCACCACCGGGCCGACGCGGCCGCCGGCCGCGGTGCCGCTGAGCAACACCGCGCCGGCGCCGTCGCCGAAGAGGGCGGCGGTTGAGCGGTCGTCCGGGTCGATCAGGCGGCTCATCAGGTCGGCACCGATCACCAGCACGTGGTCGGCCCGGCCGCTCTCGATCTGCCCGGTCCCGAGCGCGAGAGCCGAGAGGAAGCCCGAGCACGCGGCGCCAACGTCGATCGCTCCCGCGCGCGAGGCCCCGATCCGGCTGGCGACGAGCGCGGCGGCGCTCGGCGAGAGCTGCTCGTGGCTCATCGTGGCCACCAGGACGAGATCGAGCTCGACCGGGTCGAGGGCTGCGCCGTCAAGCGCCGCGGCGCCAGCTCGCGCGGCGTAGTCGGCAAGCGTCTCAGCCGGCTCGGAGATGCGTCGCTCCTCGACGCCGGTGCGGGTCACGATCCAGCGCTCGGTGACTCCGAGTCGCTCCGCGATCGGAGCGTTTCCCACCACCGTCGCCGGAGTCGCCGTCGCAAGCGAGGTGATCGCCGCGCCGCGCTGGCGCGTGGGGACGGGCGAGGGGGAGAGGGTGGCGATCGTCTCAGGCATGGGCGGGCTCCGGTGTGAGGACGGCCGTCGCTTGGACGCCGTCGAGTGTGCGACGCACGAGCCCGGTGAGGACGTTGCCCGGCCCGGTCTCGATAAAGCTGCGGACGCCCTGGTCGTGGAGATGGATCAGCGTTTCGCGCCAGCGAACCGGGCTCGTCAGCGCCTCGGCGAGCCGCTGGCGGATGTCGTCGAAGGGCAGCGCGGTCGTGCCCGAGATGACTGGTACGCGGGGTGGCGCCACCTCGGCGTCTGCGAGGGCGTTCTGGAACGCGGGAACGGCCGGCGCGATCGCCGGGGAGTGAAACGGTCCCTGAACGCGCAGGCGCATCGTGCGCAATCCCGCCTGCTTCAGCGCCGGGCCCGCCTCCTCGAGCGCCTCGACGGGGCCGGAGAGAATCACCTGGCCGGGGGCGTTGTCGTTCGCGACGGTGAGCTGAAGTCGCTTGGCGATGGCGAGCGCGCCCTCGCCGCTGCCGAGAACCGCGAGCATGCCGCCCTCCGGTCCGGCCTCTGCCGCCTCCTGCATCACGCGGCCGCGAGTCACCGCGAGGCTGAGGCCCGTCGACTCGGTGAGGCTTCCGGCGGCAGCGAGCGCCGCGAGCTCGCCGAGCGAGTGCCCGGCCATGAACTCTGCCCCGGGCCGGCCTGCGGAGGCCCAGCCGGCGAGGCTCGCGCAGTAGAGCGCCGGCTGAACGAACGCGGTGCCGTCCTCCACGTGCTCGAAGGGGTCGGCGTCTAGCTCGGCGATCACCTGCTCCAACAACTCGGGGCAGAAACGCTCGACGGTCTCGCGCATGTCGTCGGTCTGGCTGCCCTGTCCGGGGAAGAGCAGCGCGGTGCGTGGGCGGGCGTCCATGACCGCATACTTGTCGCTCACAAGCGTTCCGTTAACGATCTGGGCTCACATCCCCCCCGTTCAGGGGGGGTCGTGGCGCGCGTCGGGGGGTGGTTGTGCCCCGCGGAGCCCTGCGGTCGGGCCGCCGCTCAGGCGATGACGCCGAGGCGTTGCGCCTTCTTTACCGCCTCGGCGCGGTTGCGGACGCCGAGCTTGCGGTAGATGGTGCTCGTGTGCTCCTTGACGGTGTGCGGGGAGAGGTACAGCCGCTCGGCGATCTCGCGGTTGGTCGCGCCGGTCGCGATCAGGCCGATGACCTCGCGCTCGCGACCCGAGAGTCCCGCGGCGCGTTCGTCCGTGCGGCCGAAGACCTCCATCCCCAGCGCGACCATGCGTACGGCCTTGACGATGTCGGCGGCGCCGAGATCCTTCGAGACAAAGCCCGAGGCACCGGCCGCGCGCGCCACCGCCGGCGAGATCGCACCGGCGCCGGAGAGCAGGAGGATCCGAGTGTCCGGATGCGCTTGGTGGAGCTCGGAGCACAGCTCGGCCCCGGACTCGTCGCGCAGGAGGAGGTCGATCAACGCCACGTCGGGGCGCAGTCGCTGTGCCTCTGCGAGCGCCTCCTTGGAGGTGGTGGCGGCGACGCAGCGGTCGACCCACGTCTGGCGCTCGAGCAGCAGCCTGAAGCCCCAATGGACCACGTCGTGATCGTCGACGACCAGGACGCGGAGGCGAGGCTCGATGCTCATTGCTCCGGAGACGATGCCACGAGTTTGACGCGCCAGTCGCTTGCGGAGACCGGGCCGTACTCGACGACGCCCCCGTGCTGGAGCGCCTCCAACGAGAGCAGCCGCAGCCCGAGGCCGCGACCGTCGGCCCCCGCCTCCAGCACCCCGTCGTTGGTGATCTCGAGGACGAAGGCCTCGTCGTCGACGTCCAGTGACACCCCGATGCGCGTCGGGCGCGCGTGCTTGTCGATGTTCCGCAGCGCCTCAGCGAGAACCGACTGAAACAGCGGCTCGAGCTCCTGCGGCAGCGAGATGCGCTCGGGCCAGAAAACCTCGAGCTCTGGACGCTGCACTGCCAGGCGATCCACCAGGCGCCTCAGGGTCGTCTTCGTCTCGTGCTCGGGGGGCGCCAGCGAGCGGTCGAGCGCCCCTCGGAGGTCGGCGAGAACCGCGCGGAGCTCGGCGTGAATGCGCTTGCGGTCGGACGCCGCCAGGGGCTCGTCTGAGCCCAAGACGAGCACCGCCGCGAAGAGGCGCTGGATCACCTGTTCGTGGATCTCCCGGGTCAGCGAGATCCGTTCCGAGAGCCGCCGCGCGCGCTCCTGCTGACGCGTGGCCCGCTCGACGTGCGCAGCCAAGGCCGCGAGGCGGCCCAGCGTCAGCATCGTCTCCCGCTCGCTGTCGGTGAGCTCGAACCGGCCGCCGCCGCGGTCGGCGAAGATCACCCCGAGCCAGCGCCCGCCTGCCGCCACCGGCGTGCAGGTGATCGTCGTGATGCCGGCAAAGCGCGCGTAGCGGGCGGGGATGTGGCTGGCGTGGTCGTCGGACGCCTCGACCACGCGGTCCTCGGCCAGAGCTCGCTGTGCCATCGGCGTTTCGTCGAGCGTCCCCTCGATCTGAGCGACGAGCTCCGGGTCCGTGCCGTGCGAGCCGACGGGAACCACGGCCTGGTGAGCGCTGTCGTAGAGCAGCAGCGCCGCGCGGTTCAGAGACGTGAGCCGGCAGAGGGCTTCGCAGACGTGGTCGTAGAACTCGCCGGTCTGGGTCGCCGAGTCGAGTTCGGCGAGCAGCCCGACGATTACGTCGATCGCCTCCGTGCGCGACGGTGTGCTGACCACCTCGATATCGAGCCTACCCGGGTTGGCTCGATCAGTTACCTCCGGTTGGCCGTTTGCGAGCGTGGTGCCGGGGGTAGGCGCGGAGCAGCGATCCAAACGGCAAAGGAGGGCCGATGACCATTGCAGTGATCGTGGGCGTGTGCATCCTGCTAGCGATTCTCGCGTTCCTGCTGCCACGACTGTCCCGGTATCCGCAGGAAGGCGTGGACAACACGCTCGAGGGCGGTCAGCGAGTGGCCGGCTCGGCGCCGGGGAAACTCGGTGCGTGGCTGCAGAAGCCGTTCCGGACGTCGCGGAAGGCGGCCAACAAGAGCGCGGCCAAGGGCCGCGAGGGCCGCTCGAAGATGCCCACCTAGGCCCGAGTGCCTACCGGGGGGCCGCCGGGAGGCAGTGCAAGCAGTCCTCGCAGGCGTGCGTGCAGTCCGCGTGCGTGCGTCAGCTCGCGACGCAGGGCGCGCCTCGCCGCGAGCGTGGGCGGCGACGCGCCGTCGGCACCGTAGCGTCGGCGTCGCAGGCCCGCGAGATATCCGGCGGACTTCGGCTTTCCGGCACGCTGCAGCCGCTTCTCCAGCGCGCGGAGGGTCTCGCCATCGCGAACGGGCCAGCCCATCCGTCCGAGGCCGGGGCGAAGCTCGCGAACCTGGGCTTCCGTGGCGCCCGACGCGTCAAGGCGGCTGAACCGCGCCGCGCGAAGGCCGATCGCGCCACCGGTCACGATCATGGCGAGCAGCGCAAGCGCGCCGAAGACCCACAGCGCCGAGCCACCACCACCGTCGTCGGCGTCCCTCCCGCGCGTGCGAGCGTTCCCCTCCTGGAGCCCGCCCCGGATCTCCGGGAATTCCTGGCGCAGGTTGCCGGCCGCGCCAGCGGTCGCGGCGTTAATGAACTGCGAGGACGCCGGTGACGCGGCCGGCGTGGGATCGAACGCCACCCAGCCGATGTCGGTGAAGTACACCTCGACCCACGAGTGCGCGTCGAAGTCCTCGACTTGGAAGACGCGGTCCTGGTCGAGGTCCGGTGAGCCCGGCGCGAAGCCCGATGCCACGCGGGCCGGGATTCCGACCATCCGCAGCATCAGCGCCATCGCGCCGGAGAACTGCTGGCAGTAGCCGATGCGGTCCTCGAAGAGGAAGGAGGCGAGCGGAAAGTCGCTCGGCGGTGGATCCTCGCTGTAGGCGTAGCCCTGACCGAAGTGATCCTCGATCGCCTTCACGGCGTCGAAGGTCGTCGGCGCGCCGGAGGTCAGCTCGGTCGCCAGCCGATATGCCTCTCCGTACGGCGAGGCTTCGACCAGCGCCCGGTTCTCGGGGTTCAGTGGGCCCCTGCCGCGGAGCGGCACTTGGACGGTTGTCGCCGGCCGCAGCGCCGAGGGTCCTGCATTCTCGATCGTCGGCGGCCCCGGGATGGCGAGCTCCGTGTAGGGCGCCAGCTGGACGTCGTACTCACCGTCGGCCGCGCGCAGCTCTTCCTCGCTCGGGTTGGGCACGTAGGCCGTTGCGAGGTACGTGTCGCCCTCGCTCAACGGCTTGTCCAGGGTGACTGCGGTTCCATCCGGGCTCACGCGGGCCTCGAGCCCGTCGATCGCCACCGGCGTTCCCGGCGAGATCACGAACTCGCTCCGCAGGGCGCCGACGGTCACCCGCACTCGCTCCAGCCATTTCGCGCTACCCAGGGACAGCGGCTCCGCCTCCTGGATCGTCTGGGGCAGGGCCAGGGCGCCGGCGTCACTCGCCTCCGAACGCTCCCACCGGTGACCGTCGAACCGGTCCAGGGTGATGGCCTTCCAATAGTGGGGCTTGTCGCTTTCGATCGCGAACATCGTCGAGCCGTCTCGCGGCCAATCGAGCGGGGCATAGCTGTGGTTCCAGCGATAGGCGACCCCCTGCTCGTTCGTCCACGTCCAATCGGAGTAGTCGATCCACGGGTTCGAGCCGTCGAGGCGCGCCGCCGCTGGGAGGGCGATGGCTCCGGCGACCGCGACCAAGCCGGCCGCCAGGAGCAGGTCCCGGGCACGCAGCAGCGGCAGCCACAGCCAGGCAGCGACCAGCGCCAGGAGCAGCAGTCCCCTGAGCAGCGGCGAGCTCGGCGCGTTGATGGCCACTGCCGTCGCGTAGAGGGCGACGAGCGCCAACAGGGCGATGAAGCGCAGGCGAGACGTTGTGCCGCCCGGCGTTGGCCAGAACGCGAGCGCCGCTGCGATCCCCAGCGCCAGCGGTGCCGCGGCGAGGATGGCGAGTCGCGACCATTCGTTCGCGCCCTGATAGGGGTAGTCGATGTCGCCGGCGAGACCTGACAGGCCGCGGTCGATGTTCGTTCCGAGCTCGTCCCAGCCAGACGGCCACAGCAGCGACAGGGAGACTCCGACCGCGGCCAGGCCCGACGCGATCGCGGCCACAACCGCAACCGCGGCCAGGGCTCCGGCGACCAGGCGAGGCAGGCGAGCGCGCCCGATCGCCAGCAGCACCGCCGCGCCCCCGACGATCGCGACGAGGGCCAGCAACGCCCGGCCGGCGGGAGGCTCGTCGACGAGGCTGATCCAGTGGGCAGTGGCGAACGCCGCCAACGCGGCGAACGCCAGGAGTCGCGCCGATGACGATGCGAGGGCGCCGCGACCGTCGGTAGGGGCTGGAGGGCCGACGGCGGTCATGCCGCGCGCCTGGCCCGGATCGCCTGCGTTCGAGCGGTGCCGATCGCCTGCGCGCAACAGCCGGCGACCTCGAACAGCGTCGGACGGTTGGGGAGGGGGTTGGGGGTGACCACGCAGGCGTTTCGGGCGGTGCGAGCCAGCCCGCCCCGCGGGGTTCCAGCGGTGACCCAGAAGACGGTTCCGGTTGCTGACCGGGCGAGTGCGGGCGGCGCGGTGCCGGCCTCCACGAGCGCCAGCCGCGCGTGGGCCGACGGCCACGCACGCAACTGCCGGTCGACCCGCTGCGCCTGCC
>JBKPDQ010000127.1:0-14345 GCA_046728015.1 Actinomycetota bacterium | reverse complement strand
CGGCGGGACGGCGCCGGCGCAACGCCCCGCTGAGCGCGAGGCTGGCCACCACGGCCGCGAGGACGCCCCGGTCCTCGAACGGGAGGCGCGCCGATGGCAGCCGCATTCGAGCGAGTGGGACCACCGCTAGGGCCTCGGCGAGGCGCAGCGGCCCGCGCAGCATCGGGATCTCGCCAAGCCGCCCCGGAGTGAAGCGAGGCTTGGGGCCCGACGCAGACTCGATGGTCCCGTCGGGACCGCGGGCCGCCACCGCCCATGCTTTCGGGCCGTGAATCAGCAGGCCGTTGCGAAGGGCCATGCCGCCGAGGCGAACGCGGTCGCCCTGGCCCCGACCGGCCCCGTTGGAGCTCTCCACCGCCGGCTCGGTCATCCGAGCACCCGGACCGCGAGGTCGGCGTAGAAGCCCGCAGCGAGCTCGACGTCGGAGACGGCCGCGCGCTCGTCCGCGCCGTGCACCAGCGGAGACGCCTTGAACATGTCGAGCTCGCGCTGCGGGCAGAAGCCGTACACCGTTACGTCCGGGAACGCGGCTCGAAACCAGTGGCTGTCGCTGAATCCGGCCATCACGCTCGGAACGAGCTGGGCGCCGGGATCGGCCTCGGCCAGCCACTCGCGGATGGACCGGGCGAACTCGGTTTCGGAGGGCGAGCTGCTGCCGACAACGGTTTCGGCAAACTCGATCTCGAGCTCCCCGGAGAACGGGCCGAGCACGGCCTCGATTCGCTCCCTGGCGTCGTCGGGGCCCATTGCCGGCGGGACGCGACAGTCGACCAGACACTCGGCGAGCGAGGGCGTCACGTTGTCCTTCTCAGAGGCTCTGACCTTGGTCGGGACGAGCGTCACTCGCAGCATCGGCTCGGCGAGGTAGGCCGCAACGCCGGGGGCTTCGGTGCGCAGGCGCTCGACCGCGGCCTCGAGGCCGGCTCGGTCGTCGGGGTCGATCGGCTCCCCGATCAGCGTGGAGACGAAGGCGAGTCCGTCGGGCGTGGGCTCGAGCGGCGGCTGCTCGCGCAGCCGCTCCAGAGCCGGCGCCAGCTTCAGCAGCGCGTTGTCGCCCAGATCGGGGACCGAGGCGTGTCCGGCGATTCCATGAGCCCGCAGCCAGAAGCGGCAGACGCCCTTCTCGCCGACGCTGAGCGGGTAGTACCGCTTTCCGGCGACCTCGAAAGAGTCGCCGCCGCCCTCGTTGACGATGAGATCCGCCCGCACCTTCTCGGGATGCTGGTCGCAGAGCCACTGTGCCCCCAGATGCGCGCCCATCTCCTCGTCGGCGGTGAGCACGAGCTTGAGCTCACCGTGCTCCGGCCGCCAGCCGTCACGCGCCAGCGAGGACACGGCTGCGACCTCGGCCGCGACCTGGTCCTTCATGTCCTGCGCTCCGCGTCCACGGACCATTCCGTCGACCACGTCCCCGGCCCACGGATCGAAGCTCCACTCCGACGGGTCGGCGGGGACCGTGTCGACGTGCCCGAGCATGCAGAGCGTCGGTCCATCGGATCGCCCGTCGAGCCGGGCGATCAGGTTCGGTCGCCCGGCCTCGGCCGCCAGCAGCTCGCAGTCGACCCCGGCCTCTCCCAGGCGCCGGGCCAGCAGCTCCTGCGCCGGCGCCTCGTTGCCCGGGGGGTTGACGGTGTTGATCCGAATCAACTCCCCGAGCAACTCGACGGCCTCGGCGCCCAACTCCGTCTCCGCGAGGGCGGCTTGCCGCTCCATCCAGGGCAGGTTACCCAGGGCCCGACAGCGACCCTCGGGGACCGTCCTGGATAGCGGTCACGGTGCGACACCAATCCAGGACGGCGGCGGATCTCCTACGAGTCCGTCACTGCCTGCACGAGGATGGCCAGACCGCTCACGACGAGCACCGCCGCGCAAGCGTTCAGCAGCGCGCGCTCGCCAAGCCGGCCAGTGAAGTGCGCTCCGAGATAGGCGCCCGGCACGCCCCCGGCGCAGCCCGCGGCGAACAGCCCCAGTCGATGCCGCTCGGCAGGTGTCCGACCAGGCCGCCGAGGCCGACCAGGACTCCAACCGCCGCGTTCGTACCCACCGCCGCGTGCGGGGTGACGCCGGCGAACCTGATCAGCGCCGGCAGGCGCATCGACCCCAGGATCAGGCCGACGAATCCGCCGAGCAGTCCCACCGCGAGGCCGACCGCGGCCGCGTTCCAGAGCTGGATCGCCGCGCCGGTCGCCGTCGCATCGCTTCCGGCGCTCGCGTCCGGTCGCTCGTAGCGATAGATCTCCCAGGCTCCGTAGAGGACGACGATTCCGATCGCGATCAGCAAGGGCTCGTCGGGGACCACGCCCGAAACGAGACCGCCGGCGACCGCTCCCCCCAGCGACGCCGGCGCCATCCACTTGAACAGCCGCCAGTCGAGGCGTCCGGCTCGGGCATGGCGCGAGGCGGCCGCGGCCGCGGCGGCGCCGGACACCGCCACGTTCGCTCCCGCGCCGGCAGCCGGCGAGCTCGCGAAGGCGAGCATCACTGGAAGTCGCAGGTTGCCGAGGACCAGCCCGACCGCTCCGCCGACGAGCGAGACCAGGAAAGCCCAGACGACGACGGTGACGATCTCCAGCGCGTCCAAGGGGCCGGGGATACTTTCAGGCATGGAGCGGCTGTTCGACGCTGGGGAGGAATCGAGGGAGCGCCGGACGAGCGTGCCCGCCTCGGAGGCCCCGCTGGCCGTGCGGATGCGCCCGCGCTCGCTGGACGAGGTCGTCGGCCAAGAGCACCTGCTCGCCGAGGGCTCGGCGCTGCGCACGGCCATCTCGTCCGGCGAGCCTCACTCGATGGTGCTCTACGGACCGCCGGGGTCCGGCAAGACGACCGTGGCGCGGATCGTGGCGGCGGCGACCAACGCGGCGTTCGAGGAGGAGTCGGCCGTGAACGCCGGCAAGGCCGAGGTCCGGGCTGTGATCGAGCGGGCGGAGGAGCGAAGGAGAGCGAACGACCAGCCGACGATCTTCTTCCTCGACGAGATCCACCGCTTCAACAAGGCGCAGCAGGACGCCCTGCTCCCGGCGGTGGAGGAGGGACTGGTGACGCTGATCGGGGCGACGACCGAGAACCCCTACTTCGAGGTCAACTCGGCGCTGCTTTCGAGGGCGCAGATCTACGAGCTTCGCGCGCTGAGCGCCGGCGACATCCGGGGACTGCTCGACCGGGCGCTGGCCGATCCCGAGCGCGGCGTCGCCGACAGGCCGCCGGTCGAAGACGACGCGCTGACGCTGATCGCGGAGCGCTCCGGCGGCGACGCCCGGACCGCGCTGGCGGCGCTGGAGCGGGCGGTGGAGACGGCGGAGGCCACGGGGCGCACGGTCGACGTGCCCACGGCCGAGGATGCGCTACAGCGCAAGGCCCTCTTCTACGACCGCGAGGGCGATCGCCACTACGACTACATCTCCGCCTGGATCAAGGCCACGCGCGGCTCGGACCCGGATGCCTCCCTCTACTACCTCGCGGTGATGCTCGAGGGGGGCGAGGACCCCCGCTACATCGCCCGCCGCATGGTCATCCTCGCCTCGGAGGACATCGGCAACGCAGACCCGATGGCGCTGGTCGTCGCCAACGCCGCCGCCCAGGCGGTGGACAGGGTCGGCCTCCCCGAATGCGCGCTGAACCTCGGCCAGGCCGCTGCTTATTTGGCGCTGGCGCCGAAGTCCAACGCGTCGACGCGCGGGATCGCGGGCGCGATGCGCAACGTGCGCGAGCGCGGCGCCAAGCTCCCGCCCGAGTACTTGCGCGACGCCCACTACCCCGGCGCGAAGAAGCTCGGCCGCGGGGAGGGCTACGTCTATCCACACGACGAGCCCGGCGGCGTCTCCGAGCAGCCGCTGCTGCCGCCGGAGGTGCGGGGGGAGCGTTTCTACGAGCCGACCGACCGCGGCTTCGAGGCGGAGCTACGGAAGCGAATCGAGGCGATCCGTCGGCGGCTGCGCTCGGACTGACCGGTAGCCGCGCGCCGCAGGCATAGAATCCGTTGTTCCGGTGAGGGCATTCATGCGGAGATTCCAGTTGGGGATACATGCTCGGAACGGGCATGTATGTGGTGTGGGGGGCAGGTGATGTTGGTTCGTTGATGGGGACGCTCGAGTCCTTCAACCCCGCCACCGGCGAGCTCGTCGGGACGGTGGAGACGATCACGCCCGACGAGGTCCAGGGGGTGGTCGACGATGTCGCCGAGGTGCAGCCGTTCTGGGCTCAACTCTCGCTCGCCGACCGGGCGCGCTACATGCGCCGGGCCGCGGACGTCCTCGTGGCCGAGATGGACGACGTCGCCGGCTTGCTCACGCGGGAGCAGGGCAAGCCGATCACCGAGACCTACACGATGGAGATCCTCCCCACGATCGACGGCCTCAACTGGCTCGCCGATCACGGTCCGAGGATTCTCGCCGATGAAAAGGTCCCTTACCCGCAGGCCTTCCTGAAGACCAAGAAGGGGTTCTTCAGCTACGAGCCGCTGGGCGTCGTCGGCGTGATCGCGCCGTGGAACTACCCTTGGTCGATCCCGTTCGGCGAGGTCGCGATCGCGCTGATGGCGGGCAATGGCGTGATCCTCAAGCCGGCCAGCCTGACCCCGTTGCTCGGCGAGCGGATCCAGTCGATCTTCGACAAGGCGGGTTTCCCGGAGGGCCTCGTGCGCAACGTCCACGGCGGTGGGGCGATTGGCCAGGCGCTCTGCGAGGCGTCGACCGCGAAGATCTTCTTCACGGGCTCTGTGGGGGTGGGCCGAAAGGTCGGGGAGATCTGCGCTCAGCGCCTGAAGGGGTCGGTGCTCGAGCTCGGCGGCAAGGACCCGCAGATCGTCTGCGCTGACGCCGATCTGGCGAACGCCGTCTCGGGCTGCGTCTGGGGTGGGTTCGCCAACTCGGGGCAGACCTGCTCGGGGATCGAGCGCACCTACGTGGTCGCGGACGTCGCCGACCGTTTCTTTGAGGGCGTCGTCCGCGAGACGGAGCGGCTGACCGTCGGCGATCCGCTCGACTGGGAGACGGAGATCGGACCGATGGTCTCCGCCGACCAAGCCGACTTGGTCACCGACCTCGTCGACGACGCGCTGAAATCAGGCGCCGACCGGATCACCGGCGGGCCGCGCGAGCTCGCCGGCTACAGCGGCCGGTTCATCGCCCCGACCGTGCTGGCCGGCGTCGAGGACGACATGCGGATCATGAAGGAGGAGATCTTCGGCCCCGTGGTGCCGATCGTCGTCGTTGAGTCGGAGGAGGAGGCGCTCGACCGTGCGAACGACTCGAACTTCGGCCTCGGGGCGTCGATCTGGACCAAGGATCGAGCGAAAGGCGAGCGGATGGCCCGACGCGTCCAGTCGGGGATGGTGTGGATCAACGACCACTCCTATTCGCACGGGGCGATGCAGTGCTCGTGGGGCGGGGTCAAGGAGTCGGGCCTCGGGCGCTCGCACTCCAAGTTCGGGCTCTATGAGTGCGTGAACGTCAAGCTCGTCTCCTGGGAGCCCGGCCTGACCCGCGACTTCTGGTGGCAGCCCTACGACTCGACGCTGGGCACCGCGATCCGCTCCTCGGCGCGGTTGATCTACGGGCGAGACGGCACGAGGCTCAGGGGACTGCGCGAGGGCCTGGTGCCGCTGATGCGGGTTGGCGCCCGCACGTTGCGCAAGGGCAAGTAGCCGTTCGCTCGGTCGGCTCTCAGCCCGCCGGCATCTCGGCCAGCATCTGCCGAGCGCGCGCGGAGACCTCGTGGTCGACCTGCAGCTCGTAGCGCTCCGCTTCCATCCCCCGGACCGACGCGAAGTCGCGGCGCCCGCCCTGCATGGCCTGAATCAGCGCCGCGAACGCGGCGCCGAACAGGGCGCCAACGATGAGGCCGTAGAGCAGCACGCCGATGAACGCCTCGTCGACAGTGAAGAAGAGCCCCAGGAGCAGCGCGAAGAGAAGCCCGATCATCGCGCCCTGTCCGGCCCCCATCAGCGCAGCCCGCCCGGTAGTTAGGCGTCCGGCGATCTGCTCGACCGTCCGTAGTCCCGTCCCGACGATCGCCGCGCGCTCGACTGGAAAGTCGTTGTCGGAGAGGTAGTCGACGGCGCGCTCGGCCTCGGGATAGGTGCCGTAGCTGGCGACAGTGACTCGCCCGGCACCGGCGGGAGCGCTTGCCTCATCCACGCCCCGAGACTACCCCTATGGGGCGATCAACACGTGCAGGTGGTTGTCGTGGTTGACGAGCGGCGAGACGACAGCGGGCGGGCCGGAGAGCGGCGTGTTCGGCCCCACGAAGATCCGCACGGCACCGGCGCGAACGAACCGGTCGACGAGGTTCTGGGCCAGCGGCATGTCGATCTGCTCGACCCTCCTTGGCGGGCGCTCGCGGCCGTCCAGGCGCGGGTAGTACACGTCGACGTTGAGCCCGTTCTGATGCGTAGCGTGGCCGATGCCGCCGCTGACCTCGGGCCCGAAGTAGCCCCCGCGCGGCAGGCTGAGGTCGGCGATCCCGACCCGCGGCGCGCCGGGGTGGGCCCGTCGGTATCCGCGCACGACCCGCAGCACCATGCGCACAATGTCGTCCGTGCCCCAGCGCCGCCAGTCGCGGTCCGGCTGGCGCTTGAGCACGGGGTCCCACGTGAAGTAGCCGTTGCCCTCTGCAGGCAGTCGAACGCCACGGATCAGGCTTCCGTTCCCCGGTGTGCCGATGGCGACCGAGTCTCGCCAGACGATCGGCGACTGTGGCGGCGGCTGCTCTCGTCTCTCCGGCTCTTCGGGCGGGGCCGAGGCTGAGGTCTCCACGGGACGCGGTTCGTGCGCGGGTGACTCACGCTCCGCGTCGAGCTCGCCCGCGAGCACGAGTGCGACGCCGCAGAGGGCGGCGAGCACGGAAATCAGGAGCGGCCCCAGGGGAGATCGCATGACGCCTTCCTTCAGCTACGGCGACGCGTCCGGCCGAGGTCCGCTGATGGGAGAATCGAGCCGGTGAGTGTCCAAACCGGGGTCGAGCCACGGCCCGGCACGGCCGACGGCGGCCCGGCGGAACCCGCGATCGAGCTGAGTGGCCTGCGCCGCGACTACGGCGACCTGCCGGTGCTCCTCGGCGTCACCCTCGACGTTCCGGTCGCGCAGACGCTGGCCGTCATCGGTCCGAACGGGTCCGGGAAGACGACGCTGCTCAGGATCCTCGCCACGCTGCTGCGGCCCACGGCGGGCAGCGCGCGTGTGCTGGGCGCCGCGGTGCCCAGGGAGGCGTGGCGGATCCGCGGGCGCATCGGCTTTCTCGGACACGAATCGCTTCTGTACCGGGACCTCACGATCCGCGAGAACCTGCGCTTCAACGCGCGGCTGCACGGGCTGGAGGCGGCCGACGAGGCGATCGCCGACGCCCTTCGCGCCGCGGGGCTGACCCGGCGCGCCGACGACCTCGTGCGAGAGCTGTCGGCCGGGATCGTCCAGCGCGCGGCGATCTGCCGCGCTGTGCTCCACGAGCCGGAGCTGTTGCTGCTCGACGAGCCGATGTCGCACCTCGACCCCGACGCGGCGGCGCTGGCAGCACGGCTGATCGGACCGCGCCCGGGCCGCACCCGCGTGCTCGTCACGCACGACGTCGAGGGGGCACTCGCCGAGGGCGATCTCGTCCTCGCGCTGCGCGCCGACGGCACGGTCGGTTACGCCGGCCCGGCACCCGGGCTCTCGGCCGGGGATGCCCGGGCGATCTACTCCGGGCGGGAGGTATTCAGGTGAGCGGCTTAGCCGCGAAAGAAGCATGTGTCGTTGGAGGTACTCAGGTGAGCGGCTTTAGCCGCGAAAGAGGCATGTGTCGTTGGGTGTTCCGATGAACGCCTTCCGGGCAATCCTGGCCAAGGACCTGCGCGTCGAGCTGCGGACGCTGGAGTCCGTGCCCGCGATGGCGTTGTTCGCCCTGACGACGTTCGTGCTGTTTCGCTTCGGGCTGGATCGCGAGACCCTCGAGGGCAGTCTGGCCGCTGGAGTGCTGCTCGCGACGGTTCTCTTCGCTGCGATTCTCGCGATCAACAGGATCTTTCTGGCCGAGCGCGAGCAGGGAGGCTTCGATGCGATCCGGCTCGCGCCGGTCGAGGGCACGGCGCTCTTCGCCGCCAAGGTGGCGGCGCTGCTCGTCTACCTCGGGGCGCTGGAGCTCGTTGCCGTCCCGGCGTTTGCGTTCCTGTTCATGGACGAGTGGACCGGATTGGCGCCCCTTGTGCCCGTGCTGCTGCTCGCCGATCTCGGGTTGGCTGTCACCGGCACGATCGTCTCGGCGATCGCCGTCAACTCGCGCGCGCGGGACCTGCTCGGGCCGCTGATCATGCTCCCGCTGCTGGTCCCGGTGATGATCGCGGCCGCCGGCGCCGCGGAGCCATTGCTCGCGGCAGATGGGCCCTCGTACGCAGATTTCGGGCAGTGGGTGGCAGTGCTCGCTCTCTACGATGTGGTTTTCCTGCTGGTGGGTTACGCCGTCTACGACTTCCTGCTCGAGGACTGACGCCCACCCGGTCGAGACCATGCCGATGCCGAGCCTCAGAGCCCTTGCGATCGCGGTCCCGCTGGTGATCGCCGCAGCGTTCGCCCTGGTCTTCTTCTACGCCCCGCTCGACGCCGACCAGGGCTTCATCCAGAAGATCTTCTACCTGCACGTACCGCTGGCGATCTGCGCGCTGCTGGGCTTTGTCGTCGCCGCGATCCACGCGATCCGCCACCTCCGGACGGAGGACCCGGTGCACGACGCTCGCGCCTACGTCTCGATCCACCTTTCCGTGATCTTCGGCGTCGCCGTGCTGATCACCGGCTCGATCTGGGCCAAGGCGTCGTGGGGCAAGTGGTGGGTCTGGGACGAGCCGACGCTCGTGAGCTTCCTGATCGTCTTCCTGCTGTACTGCACCTACTACCCGCTGCGTTACGCGATCGAGGACCGTGAGCGCCAGGCCCGCTACGCGTCGGTGTTTGCGATCACCGCGGGCGCCTTCGTGCCGCTCAACTTCATCGCCGTGCGCCTCGCCGAGACGCTCCTTCACCCGCGGGTCTTCGCGACCGCCGAGGGAGGGATGCCGCCGAAGATGTGGGCGACGTTCCTGGTCTCGCTCGGGGGCATGGCGCTGCTGTGGGTGACGCTCGTGCGGTTTGAGCTGGCGGCCAAGTCGGCTTCGGCGAGGCTCTCGCGTCTGCGCCGCGCGCTCGAGGGCGATGAGTACGCCGCGCGGAGCTCACGCGTCGCCCCGAGCGTCCCGTCGCAGGCAACGGGGTCGGCCTGATGAGGAGCGCCGCCTGATGCCCGCACTACCGCTCGACGAGGCCGGCAAGTACGTCGCCGCCGCCTACGTGGCCTTCATGTTCCTGGTGCTGGTCTACGTCGCGATCATGGCGGCCAAGCTCCAGCGGATCGACCGCGAGCTGGGCGAGCTGGCGGAGCTCGCCGAGCGCGATCGGGGCGGAGTTCGGGGCCCCGTCGAGACCGGACGCGGAGCGGAGGACCTCGATGGCTGAATTACTGGCCCTCGGCGTCTCGCACAAGACGGCGCCGCTGGAGCTCCGCGAACGGCTTGCGCTGACCGAGGGGCGTGCGGTGGGAGTGCTCGGCGACTTGGTCGAGCGCGACGCCATCGCCGAGGCCGCGGCGATCTCGACCTGCAACCGCACCGAGCTCTACATCTACGCGGGCGACTCGGTCGCGGCGGAGTCGCTCGCGCTGGGAGCGCTCGCCACCGAAGCGGAGATGCCTCCCACGGAACTCGTCGGCCACCTGTATTCGCTGCGCGGCCCGGAGGCCGCGGGACACCTGTATCGGGTCACCGCGGGCCTGGACTCGATGATTATCGGCGAGGCCGAGGTTCAGGGCCAGGTCAAGCGCGCCTACGAGCTGGCGCTCGTGGAGGGCGCGACCGGGCCGATCCTCAATCGACTCTTCCGCGGAGCCCTCGCCGCCGGCAAGCGGGCTCGCTCCGAGACCGGAATCTCGGAGCGGGCACTCTCGGTGCCTCAGGTCGCCGTGGAGCTTGCCCAGCGCACCCTGGGCGAGCTCGAGGAGCGCAGGGTGCTCGTTATCGGCGCCGGCGAGACGGCCGAGCTCACAGCCCGCGCGCTGGCGGCGCGTGGGCTCCAGGCCGTGTTCATCGCCAACCGTCGCTACGACCGTGCGATCGGCCTCGCCCAGCGCTTCGGCGGCGCCGCCGTGCGCTTCGAGGAGCTTCCCGAGCAGATGGCCGACGCCGACATCGTGGTCGCCTCCACGAGCTCGCCGCATCACGTGATCGAGCGCGAGGGCCTGGCCGAGGTGATGGCGGCGCGGGATGGACGACCGCTGCTCCTGATCGATCTCGCCGTTCCGCGCGACATCCATCCGGCATGCCGCGAGCTGGCGGGTGTGAGCGTCCACGACATGGACGACCTCCAGGCCGTGGTCGAGCGCAATACGTCTGGTCGGGAGTCCGAGGCTCGGCGCGCCGAGGCGGTGTTGCGAGCCGAGCTCGGACGCTTCGAGCGCTGGCTGGCCACCCAGGACGTGATGCCCACCGTCGCCGCGCTGCGCGAGCGCGCGGATGAGATCGTCCAACGGGTCCTGGCCGAGAACGAGTCGCGCTGGGAGGGGCTCACCGACGCCGACCGCGATCGCCTGAGCGCCGCCGCGCGCGCGATTGCCGCCCGGCTTCTGCACGAGCCGACGCTGCGGCTGAAGCGCGTGGCGCACGAGGACGAGGGCTACGTTCGCGTCGCTGTCCTGCGAGAGCTCTTCGGTCTCGACGCCGACACCGAACCGCTGCCCGAGTCCGGCGCGCAGGTGACCGACCTGCGCGACCGCCTGCGCCGCCGCGACGAGCAGATATGAGATGAGCCGCTTTAGCGGCGAAAGCAGCATGTGTCGTTGGTGGTTCAAGATGAGCCGCTTTAGCGGCGAAAGCAGCATGTGTCGTTGGTGGTTCAAGATGAGCCGCTTTAGCGGCGAAAGCGGCATGTGCCGTTCGAGGTCTTGGTGAGACTGGCGTCGCGGGGCAGCGCCCTCGCGCTCGCCCAGGCCGAGCACGTGGCGGCCGCGCTCGGGGGCGCGGAGATCGTCACCGTGCGGACCGCCGACGGGGAGCCCGGCGACAAGTCCCGGTTCGTGCGCGGCGTCGAGCGGGCGTTGCTCGACGGCGACGCCGACCTCGGGGTTCACTCGGCCAAGGACCTGCCGGGCGACCTGCCGGACGGGCTCGAGCTGGTCGGCGTTCCGGGTCGCGAGGAACCTGCCGACGCCTTCGTCGGCCCCGCGGCCTCGCTGGACGAGATCCCGGACGGTGCTCGGCTCGGAACTTCGAGCCTCCGTCGCCGGGCCCAGCTGCTGGCGCTGCGCGAGGACATCGAGGTGGTGCCGCTTCGGGGCAACGTCGACACCCGGCTGAAGAAACTGGCGGACGGCGAGTACGACGGCGTCGTGCTGGCCATCGCCGGTCTGGCACGCCTCGGTCGCGCCGACGAGATCGCGTTCCGCTTCGAGCTCGGCGACCTCACTCCGGCGCCTGGGCAGGGCTGCCTAGCGCTTGAGGCGAGGCGCGACGACGCGGAGACGGCGGCGGCAGCGGGTCGCATCAGCGACCGGGCGGCTCTGGTGGAGCTCACTGCCGAGCGGGCGGCCGTAGGCGCCCTGGGTGCGAGCTGCGAGACGCCGGTTGGAGTCTGCGCCCGGTTTGAGGCCTCGGAGCTGGTGGTTCAGGGGTTCGCGGGCCTTCCCGACGGCAGCGAGTGGGTCCGCGATCGCGTGGCCGGCGATCCCGAGCAGCCCGCGGCGCTTGGGGAGGCGCTAGCCGAGCGGATGAGCGCGGCCGGCGCTGGCGAGATCCTCGCGCGCGCGGCTCGGGAGGGCTCGTGATCTCGGTGAGCGCCCGCCCGGGAGTCGTGTATCTGGTCGGGGCGGGGCCGGGCGATCCGGGCCTGATCACCGCGCGCGCCCTCGAGTTGATCCGCTCCGCCGACGTGATCCTCCACGACCGGCTGATCCGTCGCGAGGTGCTGGCCGACGCGAGGGACGACGCTGAGCTTCTGTTCGTCGGCAAGGAGCCGGGCGACGCCTCGGTGCCGCAGGACGAGATCGAGCGGCGCCTGATCTCCGCGGCCCGTGCCGGCCGCAGCGTCGTGCGCCTGAAGGGCGGCGACCCGTTCGTGTTCGGACGCGGCGGCGAGGAAGCCGAGGCGCTGGCGGCGGCGAGCGTTCCCTTCGAGGTGGTGCCGGGAGTGACCGCGGGCGTCGCCGCGCCGGCCTACGCCGGCATCCCCGTCACGCACCGCGACGACGCCTCGGCGGTCGCATTCGTGACCGGGCACGAGGATCCCGACAAGGAGGAGTCGGCCCTTGACTGGAACGCGCTGGCGGCGTTCCCCGGGACCCTCGTCCTGTACATGGGGGTGAAGCGGCTCCCGGAGATCGCCGCGGCTCTGGAGGCGGCCGGTCGCGATCCGGGCGAGCCGGCGGCAGCCGTCGAGCGGGGGACGCTTCCCGATCAGCGCGCGGTGACCTCGACCCTCGCGAAGCTCCCCGATGCGGTCGCGGAGGCTGACCTGCACCCGCCGTCGATTCTCCTCTTCGGCCCGGCAGCCGGGCGTCGTCGGACGATCGCGTGGCTCGAGCAGCGGCCACTGCATGGCCTGAGGATCGTCGTCACCCGGGCGCGAGTGCAGGCGAGTGGGGTGGCGGCCACCCTGCGGGCGCTCGGCGCCGATGTTGTGGAGCTTCCGGCCATCCGGATCGAGCCGAGGATCGATTCCCCTGAGGTGCGTGATGCGGTGGCCGACCTGCACTCTTATGCCCTCGTCTGCCTCACGAGCCCGAACGGCGTTCGCCTGCTGTTCGAGGCGATGGCCGCGCAGGGACGCGATGCCCGCGCCATGGCCAACGCCACCGTCGCCGCGATCGGCCCGGGGACGGCCGCCGCCCTCGCCGGGCACGGGGTGATCGCCGACCTCGTCGGAGAGCGGTCGATCGCCGAGTCGCTGGTCGAGGCGCTGGCCGAGGTCGACGTGTCAGGGCGCCCCGTGCTCGTTGCTCGCGCCGCGGAGGCGCGCGACGTGCTCCCTGACGCCCTTCGCGAGCGGGGCGCGCACGTTGACGTCGTCTCGCTCTATGAGACGGTTGCCGAGGATCCTGATCCTGAGGCGGTCGATGCCGCGCAGAGCGCCGACTACGTCACCTTCACCTCGTCCTCCACGGTGCGAAACCTTCTGACAGCGATGGGCGACCGCTTCCCGCGCGGGGCGCGCATCGTCTCCATCGGGCCCGTGACCAGCCAGGCGGCGCGCGAGGCCGGTCTCGAGGTGCAGGTCGAGGCAGATCGCCACGACCCGTCTGGCCTGTTGGAGGCGCTGGTCGAGGACGTCTCGGCCAAACGCTGAGCGCGAAGCCGCCCACGCAGTCGGCAATAGCGGTTAGGCTCGCCAGGGTGTCAATGAGGGGATCGCTCAGGGCGGGGGGTGCCGCGCTCGTATTGGCCGGACTGCTGGCGCTCATTGCGCTGCTGTCGGCGGTTGACTCCAGCTCGGCCGGCCATCGCGACGGTCCACGCGAGCGGCTGGTCAAATGCAGGTACTCGCCGGACACCCAGACCCTTTCCGTGCGTCTGAAGCCGCCGGACCTGTCTGGTCTGCGCCGTGCTCTGCGCCGGCTTCCAGCGGCGCTCCGAGAGGAGATTCTCGGGATTGCCTTCCCGAGCTCGGCCGCGCTCGATGTGCGGATCGGCCAGATCACCGTGCTCGAGGGCGAGGACTTGCTCTACGGCGGCTCAGGCGGATTGATCCGTTGTGCGGGCGGACCACCGACCGTCACGAACACAGACACCGTCGTGGTGCGTGCCGGCAAGCGAGTCGCCGAGGGCTACCTGTTCCTCGATTTCCGCTATGGCTTGCTCACGCCGGGGGCGACCGACGAGGGCGACGGAAGCTCGGAGATCGAGCTCGAAGTCGATCTCGACGGCGGCGAGGTATTCGGACGCATGACGCGCGGGCCGGATCAAGTCAGCATGGACTTTGTGGATGGGCGCACCGCGGTCAATCTGAACGCCGGTGAGAGCGTCGACGACACCGATCTGCGGGTCGGTGCGCGCGACGCATTCTTCGTGCAGGGTGCCGGATCCGGCGACCAGCTCTACGTGGATCAGACCTCGCCCAAGACCAAGTTCTTCCAAGCCATCGATGGCGGTCAGGGAGAGGACCTCGTGCAGGGCGGGTCGGGGCCGAACGTCCTGTCCGGTGGCTTCGGCTCCGATGTCGTGGAGGCCGGGGCCGGACGCGATTTCGTGTTTGCCTACGGCGGCAGCGATCAGATCGATTGCGGCCCGGGCCGGGACACTGTCCTCGTGCACGGCAAGCGCCATGAGCTTCGCGATTGCGAGCGCAAGCAGGGCCGGGACG
>JBKPDQ010000126.1:0-7817 GCA_046728015.1 Actinomycetota bacterium | reverse complement strand
ATGACCGCGGTGCGGATGGAGTCGGTGGCGGAGCCCTACATCCGCCGGCGCGCCATCCGCCACTTGGAGAAGGGGCGGGTGGTGATCTTCGCCGCCGGCACCGGCAACCCCTTCTTCTCCACCGATACCGCCGGCGTGCTCAGGGCCCTCGAGATCGAGGCCCAGGTTATCCTCAAGGCGACCAACGTGGACGGGATCTACACCGACGATCCCCGGAAAAACCCCGACGCCACGTTCCTCCGCGAGCTCACCTACCAGGAAGCGATCGTCAAGAACTACGCCGTCATGGACGCCAACGCGTTCGGACTCTGTAAGGCCAACCAGCTGCCCATCGTGGTCTTCAACATCAACCGTCCCGGCGCCATCAGGCGGGTCCTCGAGGGCGACCCGGACATCGGGACCATCGTCCGATGAGCACCATACCCGAACTGACCAAGCACGCCCGGGAGTTGATGCACAAGGCGGTCGAGAGCACCAAGCGGGAGTTCACCGGCATCCGGAGCAACAAGGCCACGCCGTCGCTGCTCGACACCGTCCGGGTCGAGGCCTACGGGAGCCCCGTTCCCATCAACCAGGTGGCCATGGTGGCGGCGCCGGAGCCCCGGCTCCTCACGGTCCAGCCGTTCGACAAGTCGCTCGCCAACACGATCGAGAAGGCCATCCGCGACGCCGGCCTCGGTCTCAACCCCGCGACCCAGGGCAACCTCATCCGGGTGCCGCTCCCGGCGCTCTCGGAGGAGCGGCGGAAAGAGCTGGTCAAGGTCATTCACAAGCTCGCCGAGGAGGGCCGCATCGCCGTGCGCCACGCGCGGACCGATGCGATCTCCCGGATCAAGAAGCTCGAACACGTCTCCAGCGACGACAAGACGCGGGCGGAACGGGACGTGCAGAAGCTCACCGACGAGCACATCAAGCAGATCGACGGCCTCATTCATTCGAAAGAGGCCGAGATCATGGAAGTCTGACGGATGAGCGACGACCTGCTCCAGCGGGTGCGGGTCCACGGCGTGGTCCCGACCCACGTCGCGATCATCATGGACGGCAACGGGCGCTGGGCCGCCGAGCGCTCGCTGCCGCGGCCGCTGGGCCACCACGCCGGGATGACCTCGGTGCGCGAGGTGGTCGAGGGCTGCCTGCAGGCCGGCGTCTCGGTGCTCACGCTCTTCGCCTTCAGCCAGGAGAACTGGCAGCGGCCCGCAGGTGAGATCGAGGCGCTCATGAGCCTCCTGGAGGAGTACATCGCCCGGGAGATGAGCGAGCTGCGCGAGCAGGGAGTGGCGGTCCGCATCCTGGGAGATATCGACCGGCTCACCGGCGGGGCGCGGGCGGCGGCGGAGCGCATCGTGGCGGAGACGGAGGGCGGCGCCCGGCTGGCGCTCAATCTCTGCATCTCCTACGGCGCCCGGGCCGAGATCGTGCGGGCGGCGCGGCTCCTTGCTGAGGACGTGGCGGCGGGCCGACTGGTCCCGGCCGAGATCGACGAGAAGGCGCTGGCGCGGCGGCTCTACACCGCCGAATGGCCCGACCCGGACCTCCTCATCCGCACCTCGGGCGAGATGCGGATCTCCAACTTCCTTCTGTGGCAGCTGGCGTACGCCGAGCTGTACGTCACCCCGGTGCTCTGGCCCGATTTCACCCGGCGGCATCTCTTCGAGGCCATTCTCGAATTCCAGCGGCGCGACCGCCGGTTCGGACGCGTCCCGGCCTGATGGCGTCCGAGCTGGCACGGCGCGTCGGGTTCGCAGCGGTCGCGATCCCGCTCGTGCTGCTGGTGGTCTGGTACGGCGGGCTTCCGCTGGCGGCGCTGGTGGCGGTCGCGGCGGCGCTGGGAACGGCGGAGCTTTTCGACCTGGCCGAGCGCGGCGGCACCCGGCCAGCGCGTGCGTACGGGCTCGTGAGCGCGGCGGCTCTGCCGCTGCTGGCCTGGCTCGCGGTGGACCGGCGCGACATCGGCGAGAACCTCGCGAGCAATGGGCCGTATCTGGCGGCCATCTGGCTGATCTTCCTGCTGACCTGGGCGCTGGCGGAACGGGCTCCCACCGAGCGCCCGCTCTCGGCCGCGGCGGTCACCATGCTCGGCGTGGGCTACGCGGGCGCGCTGCCCGCGACGATCCTCCTGATCCGGCACGGCGCGGAACCGCCGCGCAGCTGGGCCGGGCTGTGGCTGGTCTGCTTTCCGCTCGTGGTCACCTGGGTGTGCGACACGGCGGCGATGTTCGGCGGCCGCACCTTCGGCGGCCCCAAGCTCGCGCCGGTCGTGAGCCCGGGGAAGACGAGGTCGGGCGCGGTGGCGGGCGTGGTGGGCGCCCTGCTGGTGGCGCCGATCTTCAGCGCCTGGGTGTTCCCCCGGTACGCGGTGGATCTGAGCCTCGGCCGGGCGCTCGCGATCGCGGCCGTGCTCTCCCT
Organism: Actinomycetota bacterium; assembly: GCA_046728015.1. Lineage (GTDB taxonomy): Bacteria > Actinomycetota > Thermoleophilia > Solirubrobacterales > 70-9 > DATAFO01. The sequence continues at coordinate 5,411 of JBKPDQ010000126.1, read as the reverse complement.
GGCAGGGCAGGTGGGCGATCTCGCCGAGTCCCTGTTCAAGCGCGAGGCGGGGGTCAAGGACTCCAGCCAGCTGTTGCCGGGACACGGGGGGATCCTGGACCGGCTCGACTCGCTTTATTTCGTCATGCCGGTGACGGCGGCGATGTACCGGTTTTTCGGGGTGATCTAGTGCACAACGGCGACCGACGAGGGGTGGCAGTGCTGGGCTCGACCGGTTCCATCGGCCGGAGTACCCTGGACGTGCTACGTCGCCAGCGGGATCACTTTCAGGTGGTCGCCCTCACCTGTGGCCGGAATCGCGGTGAGTTCGAGCGGCAGCTGGCGGAATGGCGTCCGGCTTTCGCCGGGTGCGCAGCGCCGGTGAATGGCGACGCCTGGCCCTCCGGACCGGAGGTGCTGGTCGACGCCGCGACCCGACCCGACGTGGACATCGTGGTGAACGCCGTGGTCGGCGCCGCCGGGCTCGACGCCACTCTCGCGGCTCTCCGAGCGGGGAAGCGGGTCGCCCTGGCCAACAAGGAAAGCCTGGTGATGGCGGGTGACCTCGTGGTCGAGGCCGCGTGCGCCGGCGGCGGCGAGATCGTGCCGGTGGACTCGGAGCACAGCGCAGTGCTCCAGTGCGTCGCCGGACGGGATTCCGGGATGGGCCGGCTGATTCTCACCTGTTCCGGCGGCCCCTTCCGCGAGTGGCCGGCGGAGCGGGTGCAGCACGCGACGGTGCAGGAGGCGCTGCGGCACCCGACCTGGCGGATGGGGCAGAAGATCACCGTGGACAGCGCCACGCTGGCCAACAAGGCGCTGGAGGTGATCGAGGCGCACTATCTCTTCCGGCTCCGGTACGACCAGCTCGAGGTCGTGGTGCACCCGCAGAGCATCATCCACGCGTTCGTGGAGTTCTGCGACGGCAGCGTGATCGCGCAGCTGGGCTTCCCCAGCATGGAGCTGCCGATCCTGTACGCGCTGACCCATCCCGGCCGTCTCCCGGACACGGGGGTGCGCCGGCTGGATCCGGTCGCCGCCGGGCCGCTCACCTTCGAGCCGGTGCGGCGGGACGTGTTCCGGGCCCTCGACGCCGGGATGGCGGCGGGGCGTGCGGCCGGCACGGCGCCCGCGGTGTTCAACGCGGCCAACGAGGTGGCGGTCGCCGCCTTCCTGGAGGGGGCAATCCCCTTCGGCAGGATCAGTGAAATCATCGAGCGGGTGTTGGAGGCGCACACGCCTGGGCCCGCCGCGGCCGTGGAGGCGGTGCGCGACGCCGACCACTGGGCGCGGGTCCGCGCCAGCGAGCTCGTGAGGACACCGTGCTGATCACCATCATCGCCCTCATCATCGTTCTCGGCGTGCTGATCTTCGTCCACGAGGCGGGGCACTTCATCGCGGCCAAGTGGGCCGGGATCTACGTGCACCGCTTCTCGCTCGGCCTCGGCTCGCCGATTCCATGGCTGACCTTCAAGCGCGGCGAGACCGAGTACTCGATCTCCTGGCTGCCGCTCGGCGGGTACGTGAAGATGGCGAGCCGGGAGGAGGACGTGACCAGCTCGGCACTCGAAGGCGGGCACGTCGAGGCGCCGGTGCCTCCGGATCGGGTCTTCGAGGCCAAGCCGGTCTGGAAGCGCATGGTGGTGATCCTGGCCGGGGTCACGATGAACGCGCTGTTTGCGTGGCTCGCCTTCACTTTCCTCGCGGCCAAGAACGGCCGGCAGATCGACCCGACGACGACCGTGGGGCAGGTGATCGCCGAGATGGTGCCGCCCGGCGGCGAAGCCCTGCGCGACATTTCCCCGGGCACGCGGATTCTCGCGATCAACGGCCGGCCGGTGCATTCGTGGAACGACGTCAGCGAGGGCATCGCCAACTCGCCGGAGTCGGAGCTGCGGCTCGAGCTGGACAACGGCCGGACCGTGACTCTGCCCATCCACCAGGACGCGTTGGAAGAGCGGCTCAAGGCGGCGCAGGCGCTTCAGCCGTTCCGGCCCGCGGTGATCGGGCAGGTGCTGCCGGGCCGACCCGCGGCGCGGGCAGGCCTCCATGCGGGCGACACGATCCGTGCGATCGGCGACCGCCAGATCGGTCAGTGGTACGACGTCCTCGAGGTGCTTCAGGCCAACACCGGTACCCCGCTCACGATGACGGTGGCCGGCGACAGCGGACGGCGCACTCTCGAGCTGCAGCCCGAGGTGGAAACGGTCGAGGGCCTCGACGGCAAGCCGCGGAAGGTGGGGCGCGTGGGGATCTCGGTCGCGCTCGACACCCGCTCGGAGCCGCTGGGCCTCGGTGAGGCATTCAAGGAGGGGTGGATCGCGACCGTGAGCGCATCCACCCAGATCGTGCGGACGGTCCGGGGCCTGTTCACCGGCCGGATCTCGCGCCGCGAGGTCGGCGGCCCGATCATGATCGGCCAGCTGGCGGGGGAGAGCGCCCGGATGGGCCTGGACCCCTTCATCGCCTTCATGGCCCTGATCTCGATCAACTTGGCTGTGCTGAACCTGCTCCCGGTGCCGGTGCTGGACGGGGGGCAGTTCCTGTTTCTGCTCGCCGAGGCGGTGATCAGGCGGCCCCTGCCGCTGAAGCTCCGGGAGCGGCTGACCGCGGTGGGGATGGTGCTGATCGTTCTGTTGATGGGACTCGCTTTCAGCAATGACATCCGGAGGCTGTTCGGCGGGTGAGAGGGCGGACCGGCGGACCGGCGGACCGGCGGACCGATGACACGATCAGTGGGAGATTTCTCTGTCGAACGCCCGCTTGGACACTGCTGCGTAGAGATTCCACGTGAGCTGTCCCACCCTGGTTCGGAGCTCCTCCAGGGGTGTCCACGCCGCCGTGGTCAGTAGCCCGTAGTCCCGACTGAATCTCAACAAATAGGACACCTCGGCAAGCGAGCCGAGTGCAATGTCGAGGAACCGCCGGAACTCTTTCGAGCCTCGCTTCGCGCTACCCTCCGCAATGTTCGTGGCGGCTGAAAGGGCCGCACGCCTTAGTTGGGCCGCGAGCCCGTACCGTTCCCTGGCGGGCCAAGCGTCGGTCACACGAAACAGCTCCAGTGCCAATTCGTGAGCGACCTGCCAGGCCAGTAGACGCTCATAAGGCATCATTCCCTAATCTCGGTTGCCTCTTTCGCCATACCGGTACCGGCCTTACGCTCGCCGGTCCGCCGGTCCGCCGGTCCGCCGGTCCGCCGGTCCGCCGGTCCGCCGGTCCGCCGGTCCGCCGGTCCGCCGGTCCGCCGGTCCGCCCCCTTGCCCCCGCCCCCAGCCCCCAGCTATTCTTCATAGCTACAACAGATTACGACGCGCGGAACCCAGATCAGGAAACGGCAGCATGAGCTTCGACAAGCAGGGCACCATGGCCAAGCACCAGGCCCACGAGAAGGACACCGGGTCTACCAAGGTGCAGGTCGCCCTCCTCACCGAGCGGATCAATTCCCTCACCGACCACTTCCGGACCCACCCGAAGGACCACCACGGTCGCCGGGGCCTCCTCAAGATGGTCGGCACCCGCCGCAGGCTGCTGACGTACCTCAAGCGGAGCGATCTCCAGACGTACCGAGCGCTGATCGAGCAGCTTGGTCTCCGCCACTAAACACCGCGCACCCGAGGGGGCGTCTCGATCCAACGCATCGGGACGCCCTCTCTGCGTTGCGGCGTCCGGGCAGCAAAGAAACCAGAGAACCCAGAGAGAGAGAATGCAGTGACAGCACAACGGATTGAGACCCAGTTCGCCGGACGTCCCCTCGTGTTGGAAACCGGTCGACTGGCAAAGCAGGCCGCAGGCTCCGCGGTAGTACGGTTTGGCGACACGATGGTGCTGGCCGCAGTGACCGTCTCCCCCAACATCTCCACCCTCCCGTTCTTCCCCCTCACCGTCGAGTATCGCGAGAAGACCTACGCCGCGGGCAAGATCCCGGGCGGGTTCCTCAAGCGCGAGGGCCGGCCTTCTGACAAGGAGATCCTGGCCAGCCGCCTGATCGACCGTTCGATCCGGCCGCTCTTCCCCGAGGGGTTCAAGAACGAGGTCCAGGTCTTCGTGACGGTTCTCTCCGCCGACCAGGAGAACGATGCCGACATCCTCGGCGTCGTGGCGGCCTCGACCGCCCTCAGCCTGTCGCCGGTGCCCTGGAACGGACCGCTCGGGGCGGTACGCGTGGGCCGGGTCGAAGGGAACTGGATCCTCAACCCCACCTTCCAGCAGCTCGAGTTCTCCACCATCGACCTGGTGGTGAGCGGCTCCGCCGACTCCATCGTCATGGTCGAGGGCGGCTCGCTCGAGGTCTCGGAGGCCGAGATCCTCGAGGCGCTCAAGGTGGCGCAGAAGGGCATCCGGGACACGATCGGGCTCGAGCGCCAGCTGATGGACAAGGCCGGCGCCAAGCCCAAGCTGGAATGGGTCAAGGCCGAGATCGACGCCGAGCTCCAGGGCCGCGCCCAGGACGCCGCCGAAGACGCGATGGCGCAGGCGATCAACGCGGCGGACAAGGCGTCCCGCTCCGCAGGCGTGAAGGGCGTGAAGGACCAGACGGTGACCGCGCTCCTGGCGGAGTTCCCCGAGCGCGGCCGCGAGATCTCGAACTATCTCGAGGACATCGAGTACCGGGTCATGCGGAAGCAGGTGCTGGAACGCGGCGAGCGAGTGGACGGCCGCGACCTCGACACCATCCGGCCGATCACGATCGAGGCCGGCGTCCTGCCGCGGACCCACGGCTCCGCCCTGTTCACCCGGGGTCAGACCCAGGCGCTCGTGTCGGTCACCCTCGGCACCACCGATGACGAGCAGCGCATCGACAGCATCGACGTGCCCGGCGAGACGACCAAGTCGTTCATGCTGCACTACAACTTCCCGCCCTTCTCCACGGGCGAGGTCAAGATGATCCGCGGCACCAGCCGCCGCGAGATCGGGCACGGCGCTCTCGCGGAGCGCGCGCTGCAGCCGCTGCTGCCGCAGTACGAGGACTTCCCCTACACGCTGCGCGTGGTCTCCGAGGTCCTGGAGTCGAACGGGTCCTCCTCGATGGCGACGGTGTGCGGCGGCTCGCTGGCGCTGATGGACGCGGGGGTGCCGATGAAGGCCTCCTGCGCCGGTGTGGCGATGGGTCTCATCAAGGAAGGCGACAAGGTCGCCATCCTCTCCGACATCCTGGGCTCCGAGGACCACCTCGGCGACATGGACTTCAAGGTGGCGGGCACCGAGCGGGGCATCACCTCGATCCAGATGGACATCAAGATCGAGGGGCTCGACCTGAAGATCATGGAGCAGGCCCTGGAGAAGGCCCGCAAGGGCCGGCTGCACATCCTGAAGGAGATGGCGAAGGCGCTGCCGGGTCCGCGCACCGACCTGTCCAGGTACGCGCCGCGCATCTTCACGATGCAGATCAAGCCGGACAAGATCGGCGACGTCATCGGCCCGAAGGGCAAGAC